>NZ_JAHHPM010000293.1 GCF_024606345.1 Endozoicomonas sp. YOMI1 | reverse complement strand
TATTGCGAGGAATTCCAACGAAGATCCAGCTGTTCAAAATGGCTGCGCAGTTCATATTTAGAAGGTGGAATTGGTATAACATCACCGCCAGTGGCTCTGAGGTGTGCGCACTCCGCGGCTGTTCAAAGTCATATTGCCATCGGCTGTCTGCAAACCCTGGGCAACAGCGGTTAACTGCACGCAGCGCTCCAGGGGGTCTGCGCCACATGGACCTGCCTGTATCTGGTAATTGCCACTTTCAGACTCTACAGGGCTCGTGGTGTCAAATCCTAAATCAGCCAGATTAGCCGTGTATCTCAACATCTCGGTGTAGTACCGTTCCTGCTGCTGCATGACGTTCGTCAGCATGGCAACGCCCTCACCTCTTCTTGATTCGGTGGCATATTGATGATAGCTGGGCAGCATAATGGATGCCAAAATACCAATAATGGCCATGGCAATCATTAGTTCAATCAAGCTGAAACCTTTATTAACCTTATTCATCGGTTCTCTCCGGAACTGTCGGATAACGGGTATGGAGCCAATGGTTCTTAATCAGTAAAAAGAGCCCGTCTGTTTTTTTCTTTTTTGAGAAAATTACATTCCAGTATTATTCAAACGGATGGCTGTACTGTACATGTACCTTGGCGTCTGATCATCCAGTGTCAAACTCCCACTGTGGAGCAGGTTATAGGTTCTGGACCTTTTATCAAAAACACGTGATTCCTTTCCGGCACTGACCAGGACACCAAAACGTATACCTAAAACCTGTCGCCAGTCTCTCACCCCTGAGGCTGTCACATACTGGTTAATATCTTCTTCCCCCGTCGGGGCAATCCCATAAAGTGCCTGCAACCGCTCCACGCCCTGAACCAGTGCCAGGGCGTTAGCCCGCGGATTGCCCGTTAATGGATCATAACCACGGCAAAACAAGGTATTAATGTTATCGTTTGAATGGTCCCGGGCCACAAAATAAACATCCGCTGTCAATGCACCCGGGACAACGGTTGCTCCCGTACAGTCCTGAAGCTGACCATTGTCACTATTCGGCACCGGCTCATATTGAATGGCAACCCGATCACTGTTGGTACCACCACCGTCAATGGTGCAAATCGCCCCCCCTTCACATCTGCCCAGATAGAAAGGTTGAGTTGGATCTGCTCCGATCTTGGATCTGTAGCCGGCTCTGCGAAACTCAGTACTCATGATATACAAACTATGACGTCCATTTTCCTGAGCCGTGGCAATAAACTCGTTCACACTGGCGGAGCGACTATTGTTCACCATTAACTGTAAAGCACTGCCTGCGACAATCAGCCCCAAAACAAAGGCCAGCATCATTTCTACAATGCTGAATCCCTGTTGATGATTAATTACGTTAGTCACTGGCATTATTCAATTCCTGTTGTACCTGAATTTAACCTGCTGACGATCCTCAAGAACACCTTTTTCCGATCCCCTTGCGCCCCAGGAAACCAGGATTGTGACTTTATCCGTCGGCCCGCAGGAACCATAACACTGAATGTCCATTTTCGGTTCGATCATGGTATTTGCACTGCTACACATCAAACCATGCATATCAAACGACGCCATTAGATCAGCATCACATGTCGTACCAATACAATAGGGAGGAGAACCCTGGCAGAAGGAATCCAAATTAGCGGAGGCTGCTGATGATTCTCTAACATAAGTTGGCAGCCCGTCAGGGTTTAACCTCATTAACTCAGCAGTGGCATTGGCCATCCATACGGCCTGAGATCGCTGAATTGCGTCATGATTCGCTCGAATGGCCTGGCTTTGCATACCAGTAAGCGCCATTACCCCCCCGGCAAAAATCAGCACGCCGATCATGACTTCAACAAGACCAATACCTTTTTGCCGGAAAGGTCCGGGTTGCCGTCCTGTCTTGTGAAAAGCCGCAACCGAAAGGGAACCTGTTTCTGCATTTGTGGGCCTGGCATTTATGGGCCTGATATGGTCGGTCATAAACAATTCGCACCCTCCCGCTTCCGAATCAACCCTGATCCTGAAATATTCACCAGCCGCTGGAATATTGGTCTTTTTGGCACAGAGCATAAAGTGAAGATGCCCTGTTGAACTGCACTGCCTCTGGGCCTGAAACTGAGCAGCGGGGCATTGCTGTGCCAATGAATTTCAACGGGACTGCTGACCGGGTTATACACCCGAATAATGTCTTCCCCCCAGTCAATGCTGTTGTTGCCATTGCGGTTAACGAAAACAACCCAGCCATCTGCCCAGTTCGTCCCGGCCTGGCACGAATTTCCTGTTGTGGAGCGACAGACGCTAACGGTTACAGCGCGCTTGATCGCTTCACTTCTGGCCAGAACTGCACTGGAATAGATCCGCTGATTCACGTAATCAAGTTTGAATTTTTCAGCAACCTGCCCCATGGGAACCACCAAATTAACCATGATGGCTATCAGGACAATTGTGATCATCATCTCTATAAGAGTGAAGCCACGGTTGTATTTATGGTTTAACGCTGTTTGAAGAAATAACAAACCCACATACTTCCTTGTCAAGAATGCCTTTATTTAAATCTAGGTGTGTGTGTTAAACAGTCGTTCAGAAGTCGATAGACGGTACAAATATAAAGATAAAAAATAGCAATAGTCAGAATCCGTGTTTTATTTCCAGCACGCTTCCGGGGCCAGGACGCCTAAATGATCCACAGTAAACTGTGTACAACCTGAATCCGTTGCCTGAACACCATTGCCCAGAGCCTTCGCTGTCAGGGTAAATGAAGAAGTGTCTGCTTCAACGCTAAGGGTGTAATAACCTTCAGGAGAACCACTTCCACCGAGCTTATCCATGGAGTCCGTATAGGCATGGTTGACGGAGTACCAGCGCTCCTGGGCAGCAGCAGCTGCCGTCAGGGCGGCCCAGGCATCGCTGCGCCGAACTTCATACATATATTGGCTATAGGTGGGGTAAACGATGCCTGCCAGAAGACCAATAATGGCAACAACAATGATCAGTTCGGGTAATGAAAAACCCTTTTCATGACTCTTTATCACTGGCTTAGCTGTAGTCATATCAATCAATCCATGGAATTCTGAAAATCTGCCACCAGCTCTGCCGTCCTTCCGAGCTGAAACTGTAATCAAGGTTTGTTGAACGAATACTGCCTCCAGCCCCCTGAGTCACTGCAGTCAGCTTCCCTCTTTCCCCCTGATGGACCACCGGAGAAGAAGCATAACCAATCCCCAGACTCACCTTATTCAGCGCACGCTCAAGCTCCAGACTATCAACGGGTACACTGCCCAGAACGGCATCAGGCGATGCGGTACCGGTCAGGTAATGAACGGCATAGAATGCGCTTGTACCATCAATGGAGCAACTGTCCGCAGGTGGGCGGTACTCAGTAAACAGGATTTGGGAGAATAACCTGGCAGCGCTGCTCACACTCCGCCCGGCTGGGTCAGAGCCATCAACACTAAGGGGCAGCTTCCATCCCCCCTGCTCAGCGACCACCGCCTGTAAGGTGCCAAAACTGCTGATGATTTGGGAGCCTACCGTAAATGGCGTATAGGAGGAGTCTGACTTCTGCCGGACATCGCCATTGGTAAATACAGCCACATCCCCCACATTGACCAGATTACTCTGGCTGACGGATGCATAAGTAAATTGCCTGGAGCTGTTTAACGGTTCCTGAACACCATAGAAATAGTTGGCCGCCGTACTGCGATTGTCACCATTGGTCAGCAGCCGTCCTGTTCCAGAGTATACCCAGAAACTGTTGTCATCAGTGACCGTCATGGGGGGCGCCATAATCGGCTGCCCGGCATCCATAAACACATTCAGGCTGGAGTTCTCCAGCACCGATGTCAGCCTGAGCCTCATCAGCTTCCCAGTCAAACTGACACCTCCGGTCTCAACCGTGCCGAAGTAAACGGCATCATCCTGGTAATCCCGGTCCCAGTCTTCAGCAACCATATCTCCTGCATAAGCCGTGGAATAAGAGGTCGCCAGGGGGTCAAAACCGGCAACAAATTTCTTATTACTCAGATCATAAACAAAAACCCGTAGATTCTGATCCGACGTTCCCTGCTCCAGGGCTGATCTCAAAGCAGCAGAACTGCTGCCTGCTGGCCCGGAGCCAAACACCAGGTACCATTCGTTTTGTACCGGGTTGCTCCAATCGGTCTCGCCATTAACATCCGTACCGGCTTCCCGCCTTTTAATCAGCGCAGGCCGTGAGGTTGTGAAACCCAGATCAGCATGGGTAATTTCAGCCAGTAATTCAGGTGGTTGCTCGGGGTCAGTAATATCCAACACCACCCAGGCCGAGCGCATGGTGCGACTTTCGCTGTCGATGGTGACATCAATATTACCCCCACCCAGTCTCATACCTACCACCAGAACCGTTCCCCAGCCACCAGGATGAATACTGTCATCAGGGAAGATATTGGCATCGAAGACCAGGGGTTCTGAATCCATGTAATACACATGGGGGTAATCGGTCTCAGTGAGCCAGCGAAGGTGGGGTAACAGGTTCATTGGTGCATAGCTCCAGAGCTCTGAACCCAGCGGATGCTGTACCTCACCATTACTGGATGTGCGCTCATAGCGGTAGGAACTCTCTTCCCAGAACCCGCCATTAAAGGCATGAATCAAACCATCGTTGGCACCAACGTAGAGCACATGCCGCCGATTAAGGTATTGATTGCGGAAGGTTCGATAGCTGCTGTCGTTATAATAGACGTCATAACGGCTATCGGGTGCTGCCACCAGTCTGGGTGTTGAGTGAACAATGTCCCCAAGGCGCCAGACATCATCAATACCATCTTCATCAAAATCGATGGTACGGGAACGGGTCCCGGCCTGCTCTTCTCCCCGAACATAGTTAACGACAGTAGCGACTTCACTGACAGAGACGCCCAGATAGCCCTCCTTTCCAGTAAAGGTTAAGGGCATAAAAGGCAGCTGCTCGCCATCATCCACCTGCTGATTATTATTGATATCCAGCCAGGTCAGCATATGTCGGCCACCGGAGGCGAGCGCATTATAGGTTCTCTGATTGGTCAGATCACTCAATAAGGCCAGCTGTTCTCTGGCATCCCAAATCGTCTCCAGCGAAGCGAGTGATTTCAGCGGACCATCGGCTACCTTGGTGACACCAAAGTCGTCAGAAGTGTAGCGCTGGACCATTGTCTGACCCGCATTTGGATCAAAAAACAGTTCAACAATCTTATCCGAGCTGTAGTCATCCAGTTGGGCATTCCCATTGCCATCTTCCCGGATATAGCCTTTGCTATCGATAAACAACGAGTGGAGAATGCCTCCCCAGGTCACCGACTTGCCATTGATATCAAGGCTTGGCTGAAACAGTGCCTGATAGATCGCGCCAGTGCCTGTAGAGCTATTGGCAAACAGCGCCGCATTCGTTGCCGAAGAGACCCGACTGGAAATATCCTCCAGTACCTGCCCCAACTGACTGGCAAGCAAGGCTGGATTTCTGGCGAAAAAATAGTTATCTGGCAAGCCATCCGAGCCAAGGGCTCCAGTTACATTATTTCTATTGTCCCACTCCCGGTGATCGCCGCTATCCGCAATGCCATCCCCATCAGCATCATGATTTGGGCTGCCATCGCCATCAAGATCGATAAAACCACCGTATTTTGCAGCAAGAAACAGCGGTTTGGGTAACACGCCAGCAGCCGTTCCGGAAGCGGTAAAATCAGTGACCTGAAATGCCGTTGTTCCCTTATAGGCGTAATTACTTTGCAGTCCATCACTCCCCGAACTCCCGGTGACGGTGTAAGAGAAGCGCATATTCAGACCGGCAAATACACCATCCACCTGCACAGCCACCCTGACTTCATTGGCATTAAACCCGGAGGTATTCAGAGTGCTGTCTGCCGTTAGGTTGCATTGATTGCCTACACAAAACTTGATTCTGGAAGACGCATCGTAGTCATAATCGTTACCCCAGAGAGAATCCTCCCAGGTAAACAGCAGAGTCCCCTCAACCACCTGCCCAGCCCCATCCAGTATCAGTTCCTCAACCACTACGTCGGTCAGCGTGCAATCACTGCCACTGCCGGAAAAATTACCGCTACCACTGCCAAAATTTGCACTGGTCTGACAAACCGGCTGAAAAGTAAATAGCCTATCCTCCGCATTCAGGGTAAAACCGGGCATGGTTTCGGCCAGCTCTATGGCATAGGTTTTCACTTTCTGATTGCCATCAAGATCCAGTCGCAGGTCTGTCGTGTTGCCATGAAAAGCCAGTCCGGACACTTGATAGCCACCTTCCAGCTGGGGAATTTCCGGACACAGGCCCACAGCATCGGAAAGACCAGATAGATACTTAGCAGTACATTGACGTGTACTACCCGTCCCCCCCACTAGATAATGACCGGCAAAACTACCACCATACTCATGATCCCCGACTTCATCAGTTTTACTGTTGACAGAGCTGGTTCCCGTCATACCCGGAAGATCTGAGCTACTGGACAGCTGATCCGTATCGAATGAGTTCAATCCCGTCGATAAAACAATGATCGAACAGTTGGCACAGGCATTATCTGTTGACATTGGATTCGCCCAGCTTTCTCTGGACAGATCACTGACAAAGGCTCTGTCATTGCTGGTGTCGAAGCCACTGGTAGCCGTAGTTTCTCCGGCAAAGTAACGAAGTGCTTCCAGATACAGTTCCGCCAGAGGGTTCCCCCACATACTGCAATGACGTGAAGAGTAGGTGCCTCTGCTGGATTTAAACGCTGATACAGAAATGCCGTAGGTATTGCAGTCCGTATATTTATTTTGGGAGAAACTGTACTTCGCCAGCCTGAATTGATTGATGTTATGAATAATTCCTTCAACACGGGTAAAGCGTCCGGAAGAAAGCTCTATTTCATCATCAGAACTCTGGGCATTTCCGGCAATTTTGCTGATATTTCGTCGCAGTACACCACCGGAAATATTTTTATCATAAGAGCCACTGATTAAACCAAAACGGATATCCCCTGACTCACCATACTGCTGAAGCAACCCTACGGGCTTACTCTTGCCAGTGCCGTAAAGCTTACAGCGATCCGTATTAACAGCGTCTTTATCTGTTACGCAAGCCTCAACATAAACATCGTTCGTTGTTAATCTGTACCAAGTAGAAGGACTGTTCTGTGCGCTCCACTGGCACTGCTTTACTTCAGTGGAAGCCCAACGCGGCCAGGCCTCCCTGGCAACCCTGACTTCAGGAGTGCCATTTTCGGAACCGGCAACATTACAGAGACTGATCTCACTGTGGGTATAGGGCGTAAAATTCTCGGTAGGAATGCCCGAATCACTACTTCTATAAATTTTGACAAACGCATGCACATCCCTGGGGATATAAGCCCGTTCCAGTATCGTTTGATTATCAGTATCCGTTGATCTTTTTCCGCCAAAAAGTACCGTTCTGAGGATGTCCATCCGTGTCATGGTGGCCCAGTTCAGAAAGTTACCACTCCAGGGAGCCTGAGAAGTGGTGCAATAATGCCCGTGATCACCTGTGGCTTGGGCTACCGGTGAATAGCGCCCGGAAGCGTATTGATAGCACCAGTTACTGTCGAAGTACCCCAGATAGTCAAAGCTATCCACATAGCTAGTATCCAACCGGCCATCCGAATCCAGGTCCGTATAATCACTGTACGCTTTTTTAAAAAGTTCATGGTCAACAGACATCACCAGCATAACCAGTGGTTCCGAGGTGTTACTGATCAAGGGGGGCGTTGCTGCATAATCACTGGAAACCGCTTCAGCATTGGCCCCAAAAGAAAACAGCAACAGCAGTCCGAACAACATGACCTGCCTGAAAGTAAAACCATGTGAGGTATATCGATCCATGATCACCTCCACTTACCTGTTAATATTCCACAACTGACTCAAAATCAGCTGCTTTTTTTATACGACGATTGGAGCATTACCCGCGAATCACCCGAACCGCCGGTAGCCAGAGCGGTAATCCGATAGAACTGAGCCCAGTCCACACGATTGGCCGGATCTGGTAAAGGCCCTGACGCTTCTTTGGCGATATAGCAGCGAAATTCAATAATATATTTGGCCTGAGCCGATATACCGCTGATGGAAACTGTCGTTAGTCTGTGTCGACCGTTATCACTCCACAAGGTCCCAGTTAACCATGGCTCGGAAACACCCGGGTCACAGCTGCCAATATCGTCAATATCGCTTCCGGCAAAACAGTACCCATTGTCACAATTCACGCCAAAGCTGGATAAGGCCAGTTCATTGTCGGCAATAAAATTTTCCGCCTGTTTTAACGCCGCCTCTGCCGCATAAAATGCCATCTGCTGATCCTGATAATTACCACTCATCTTCTCTTCAAGCGTTGCCATTTTTACGGTGGTCAAACCAGCAACGGTAATAACCAGCAACATCACCAGACTGACCAGCAATACACTTCCTTTCTCACCTATTTCCGGATTCAGTAAACTGCTTTTGCAGAAGGATTCAGTACGTCGTCTGATTCCTGATATATTTAAAAAGATCCCCATTATAGCCCCCGGTTCCTTAGCTTAATGGTTTTCATAAAGCTCCGGCGAACGTATAGATCATTTGGTAGCACTCGCTGGCCAGCAAAGAAATAGGCCTGAGCTTCCGGGGCCACTTCAGTGAAACTCCGAACCAGCAGTTCAAGCTTGACCGTAATAATGCGCCGCCACTCATCGCTGTATGGTGTTATTTCACCAGCGGTCATATACCGGTTGGCAACCCCGTCATTATCACTGTCCAGCCCATAGCGAATACTCAACCCTTCAATGCCTTCAACCAGCGCTTCTGTATTGATGCTATTGCCACTGGCGTATTCACCCGCCAGTTTCCGATACAGTACAGGTACGTTATTACTTTCCCTCAGATAGAACGCATAAGACTGCAATGGTGCCAGTCGTGATCCCCGGTGGTTGATATTGCCGGAACCAACAGTACTGCCATGACAACTGAAGTTACCCTGTAACTGACTGATACAGTTATACAGGCTGCCACTACCTGCAGCCGGATGAGTCACCACACTACTGGTTGTTGCAGCCCCTGCCCGGAAAATGGAAACCTGTCCACAATCTGATGAAATCAGCGCCAGAAGATCACCTTCATCATGGCTACGGCTTTCAGCCAGTGTGACCGAAGCAGTGCCAGTATTATGGCCACTGACCAGAGCAGACTGATTGCTATCAACACTGTGGATAATAATGGCTTCAGAGATAGCATTACTGTCCAGCTGTTGTTTAACACTGTTGCCAGAAGGAATGCCCAGAACACCTTTATCAAAATGCATCATCCACTGACGATTATCGCTTTCGGAATAGAGTAAATTGGCCAGGTTTGCCTGGGCAGGACAGCCGGTATATGCCGCAGTACTGATACTTTGCCCCAGAATATCCAGGGCCAGTCGGCCATTTTCCTGAACCCGTGCCAGTTCATCCTGCAATGCCCACGATCGGCTGGATGCCAGGACCAGGTGGCCAACCCCGGTAAAAAGAACCAATCCAAGGGCCAGGGCAATCATCATTTCAACCAGTGAGAATCCTTTCTCAATCCGCTTCATAGTATCCCTCTTAATACCACATCACTCAGGGGGACCCTGTTGCCCATATCCGGAAAACTCAGACGAATGATATAAGTTCGAACACCATCGCTGTCCTGGTAGGTAATTGAACCCTTGCTTTCCGGAACCTGGCAGGTCAGCTGAAACTTCCATTGCAAAATATCGTAGGCCGCCATCTCCTGAGGAGTGCAGCTTCCAGCTTCGCAGCTATTGGGATAGGCGCTGTCAATGCATTGGCTGTATTCAAGCTCATTCAAACCTACCCGATAACTGGTACCGCTTCTGGCCAGACTGCTGTTAGCCTGAATACGATCCAGCATATCCGTAGCTAAAAAGGTAGCTTGTGATTGCACATAGGCCGACTGGTTATACTGCAGACTACTGCTATGCACCCCTGCCATACCCAGAATGCCAATAGTGATCACCAGAAGGCTGATCAATACTTCAATCAACCCTACTCCCCGGTTTTTTTGCTCAGGGCTTTTGTCACCACCATGAACACCCTTCAACCACATGCTCCCCGCTCCTCCGTCCGGAGACGTCCAGACATGCTGATGATAATCGCTTTGGCATCACTGTTACTGTCCTGGTCACAAACCTGAAAAGTACCTGATTGACTAGTCTGTCCACGGCTATTGAAGCGAAGGCTATAACCACGATTCCACAGGATTGAGATAAACTCTGATTGCCCTGAAACACGGCGAAGCAACCGGTCACTGTCGTTCAACAGACCATCATCACGTTCATCGGTAAAAATAAGCCAGCCATGATGCCAGCCAGAGTTACTTTCATCACAGGTCAGGTCATCCATGGTACTGCACAATGAAACAGTCCGCTGTCGCTTGACAGCCTCAGATCTGGCCAGCATCAAACTGCCATACAGTTCATCTGCCACATTATCGATCCGGTTATTTACAATAAGGGTTTTCATGCTGGGTGCAGACGCTGCAATCAAAATAGCCGCAACGGACAAGGAAACCAGCAACTCAACCAGAGAAATACCCATTGCTTTCGAAGGGCTAAACCTGCGATGGGGAGAATGACCAGACCAAAAATAATGCTTGCCCTCATACGTTGTATGACAGCTGGCAGCATAATGTGCTGAAAAACAATGCTCAACCTTGTACTTCATTGCCCAATCCTTGGCACTCAGTCTCACTCAATATTTTGCTCTACCCAGTCACCAAAAGTTGTCACTCACACTGGATCGGCAAGCAAGCTTTCAGGCGATAAAAAGCCGCGTTTGTCACTCCATTATTATTGAACCTGCAGACATAAAGTGGTTACGTTTATCCTATTAATGGCTTTTTTCCTTTGACCAATGGTTCAAGGTACCCCATAAAACAACAACGTGCCAAAAACAGGAGATCGCATATTAATCAGTGCAATACAGCTCATCGCTGTTCATTACCATTGATCAATCTTGCCTCGTTCCCATGCTCTGCGTGGGAATGCATATCAGAATTAGAAAACTGATCTGGAAATAAAAGTGGATAAAGTGTATCCGGCATCTATTCTTGTGATCTCACCCATTGTTTGCAGGTGTCAACTATGAGAATAACTGGAAACATCCCCACAAGGTTTACTTTGACTTTCCTGATTTTATTGTCCATGTGTTCTTATGCTGAATCTGAAGCAGTAGAGAAACCAATGGTACCAGAAGGGAATTACTCACTTTCCAATAAGTGGGATATGAGTAGACATCGACTGGAAGCCTTGCAACAGATTCTTGATTCTCAGTCGCAGGCCAGTTTGAAACCTTACCTGAAGATGGGCGGTCATTTCCTGGAGATAGGTCCGGGTATGGGGTCAATGAGTCAATTCCTCGCGGAATCTTCAGGAGAGAACGGGAAAGTCATCGCACTGGATATTGATGATCGCTTTCTTAATGAAGTGGCGGCAGTTGCCCCTCAGATTGAAGTTATTCATGAAGATATCACTGATTACGATCCCGGCGTCAACAGGTTTGACCTGGTTTTTATCCGACTCGTGTTTATGCATCTGACTCAGAATGACAATTATGCGCTCATCGCCAAACTGGCCCGATCATTGAAGCCGGGTGGCTATCTGGTCATTGAGGACTTTGTTGATGGTGGAAATGTAAACCGGTTCCGCGAGTTTGGAAAAATTGATACGAAGCTTCCCGATTATGCGGTGGATGCATATCACAGAATGTCAAAACATATTGACTTTGATCAGGGATATCTGCTGGCAGATATGATGTCAGAGGCCGGTCTGGTTAATGTAGATGCAGAGATATCCTATAAACGTGTTCAGGGTGGTGATAATGCTTATGGTCGTTTGATGTACCTTTCTTTCAGCCAAGTCGAACCGTACTTAAAGGAAATACCGGAACATGACACATTATTTCCTTTAATTCAGGCTGCCTGGATGAACCCGGATGTCCATTGGTATGACCATGCAAGGGTTATTTCCGTTGGTCAAAAAAGTCCCTGAGATACCACTTGGTTATGAGTGACTATGGTGACATGTGACTGACTGTCATCACAAAGTGGGTTTTACCAGTGCAGTGCTGCTGATTATCGGCAATGTCATTGGAGCTGGTACGTTCACCATATCAGGTCTGATGTTAAGTCAGGTCGGTCACCCTGTCTTGGTATTGTTAATCTGGTTAATTGCCGGCGTGGTCATGCTTTGTGGTGCGGCCTGTTATGGAGCCTTGGCAAGGCAGATACCGGAATCCGGAGGTGAATACCTTTTCATTTCCAGAATAATTTATCTAATTTCCGATCAGATAGTCATGAAGCAACTAAACATCAGCTCCTTGCCGTCCCCTGCAGATTGGCATATTGACGGTCTCTCAACCGGTTTTATCTGGGCATTCTTTGCCTATTCAGGCTGGAACTCCGTAATTTACGTTGCCAGCGAGCTAAAAGCGTCTCAACAAAACTGAAGAATGAGAATATTAACGTTCTATTCTGGCCCTATGCCCCAGCGATTTTTATTGCCTCTGTCACTTTCTGTGTCACCTACCATATATATATGCATCCTATATACAGCCTCACTGGATTGGTGCTGGTTTTGCCTGGCTTGTTGTTCTGGCTTCTTGGAAAAAATACAAAAGCAAATGTGGTTAAAGAAAAAGGCTAGGAGGCTGTCCGAGAATAGCGCCCGTAGCGAGGATTGCGAGAAATTGAGGAT
>NZ_JAHHPM010000292.1 GCF_024606345.1 Endozoicomonas sp. YOMI1 | reverse complement strand
AAGGATAGACAAGGCTCAGGCGATGAAAGGAACCGTTTGAATTATTGGTAATGGGCTATGCGCAAAAATCTTATATAACAGGAAAAGGCCGGGAATATAGCTACGTTCTATTTATTCCGTGCCCGGGAACTTTTCAGTTTATTAATTGCCTTTACTCAAATTCTTTTTTCTCAATGAATACCTTCTGATGATATGAATACCATTGATAGCACGATAGCAACGGCCCCACCCGTATGTGGCATTTGCCATGAAAGCAGTGTGGGCAAGTTAGGGCCACGGGAGATGGTCACCACCGCCTGCCATCACCCTTTTCACCTGCATTGCATTACCAACTGGCTTGATCAACAACCACTGGATGGGCGGCACTGCTACGTCTGTCAGCAACCGGCAATACCACTGATTCGTCAGGCTCCGGTGGGATATCGGTTGCCCAGCAAATATTGTGAAGCAGCACCGATTCAGGCATGCAGAACGGGTGATCTCGTGGTCCTCCAGAGGTTTTTGAAATCCTATCCGGATATTGTGCACCATCCCTTCAAGTCGGAGGTTACTGGTAAAAATGTGTTCTTGCTGTTTGTCGCCGCCAGCCATGGCCAGGAACAGATTGTCAAAACGCTGGTGGCAGCCGGGGCAAACCCCAATATATCCGGCAAGGACTGCGCTCCCCCACTGCATGTTGCCGCCCTGAAAGGCCATGCCCATATTGTCCGCCTTCTGCTCAGTCTTGAGGCTGACCCCAACACGGTCTTCCAGCATCGTTCAACTGCCCTGCATAGTGCCGCTGAAAAGGGTCATGATGAGGTGGTATACGCCCTGTTCCAGGGCAAGGCAAATCTCAATGCTGTCCTGAAACACGGCGAAACGCCCCTGTTTCTCGCCGCCCGCGCTGGCCATGTCAAGGTGGTTGCAACATTGCTCCAGTGTGGGGCCGTTCCTGATGCCAGCTGCAAGGACGGCACAACGCCTCTGTATATTGCCGCCCGGGAAGGCCGGGAAGCCTCTGTAGAAGTGCTGCTGGCCAACGGCGGCTCTCCTGGCCAGGCCAGCAAGAGTGGCTGGACCCCACTGCTTATCTGTGCCCACCAGGGACATGCAACCATCGCACAACTGCTGCTGGATGCCGGGGTGCATCCCAATGAGGCCCTTAAGGACGGGACCAACCCGCTCCATCTTGCCGCCCGCCAGGGCCACAGGCAGTGTTTGCAGACCCTGCTCGGCGACCTCCGGACCGATCCAAATGCCACTACCCATGATGATGGCTGGACGGCACTGCACATGGCCGCCAGCAGTGGTTGTGAAACCTGCCTGCAGCTGTTGGCCAAGGATGCCCGAACCCGGCTCAATGCGATCTGTGAAGATGGCTATACGGCCCTGCACCTGGCGGTGCGCGCAGGCCACCTGGTGATTGTGCTGGCCCTGATCAACAGTGCTGCAAACCCTGATGCGGCCTGTAAAGATGGCACTACTGCCCTGCACCTTGCTGCCCAGCACGGCCGCGCCAGCATCGCCGAGGCCCTGGTGGCGGGACAGGCGAATATTGAAGCTCCGCTGCGTACCGGCGAAACTCCCGTGTTCATCGCCGCCCGATATGGCAACGAGCAGTGCATGATGACCCTGATCAAGGCCGGGGCAGATATCCATGCTGCCCGGAATAATGGTGAAACACCGCTATTCAGCGCCGTTCAGAACGGACTTTTCCGGATCGTGGAGCATTTGGTTGCCATCGGAGCAAAAGTCAACATTACCGCCATGGACTGCTTGACGCCTTTACACATCGCGGCACAGCAAGGCTTCCGTGACATCGCAAAGACCCTGATAACCAATGGTGCTGATCCCGGGGCAGTTTCTGACAACGGCTCGACGCCGCTGCATGTCGCCAGCCGGTATGGCAAATTAAGCGTCCTGCAGGTTCTGTTGGCGGAAAACACGGCAAATACTTTTATCAATGCGCCCCTGAACAGTGGCGAAACCGCACTGTACATTGCCACTTTTAAAGGCTATGAAGCCATCGCTCAAGCCTTGCTACAGGCCGGGGCAAATCCCCATATTGCCCTCAAGAACGGCTGGTCAGCCTTCCATCAGGCTGCCAGCGCTGGCCATGAGCAGATTGTGAAAGCGTTGATTGCAACCGGTGCCAACCTTGATGCCCGACTGGACACCGGTGAAACGCCCCTTTTCCTGGCGGCCCAGGAGGGTAGGGTTGAAATCGTCCGGAACCTGATCAGACAGAATGCTGAACTTGACCTTGCCGGTGGTGAGGGTGGCTGGGCAGCCCTGCATATTGCCGCAAAACGTGGCCACCTGCCCATTGTCACCCTCCTGTCTGATGCCTGGGCAAACATCAACCTGGCCACTGAAGACGGCTCAACGGCCCTGCACCTGGCAGTAGAAAGCGAACACAAGGCAATTGTGAAATTTCTGCTGGACAACGGCGCGAATACCAATACCGCCCGCCAGGATGGCACGACCCCGCTGATCAGTGCCGTTCTCAAGGGGTTTGAGAGTTCCGTGCAGGCATTGCTTATAAAGGGCGCAAACCCCAACCTCGCCCATCGCAACGGCACCAGCCCGCTTGACCTGGCCTACCATCAGGGCAACCAACCGATCATAAAAATACTGCGCAATGCTGGGGCAAAAAGACATAATTGCCCCGTTCAGTAGCGATTCTCATTTTGCGGGCTTGAAAGTGGCAACTTCCTCATATGCGCCATCATCTTCATATTCATCAATATCTTCATATTCACCAACATCTTCATATGCGCCAACATTTCTATATATGTCCTTATTTTCATCTTTGTGTACATACCGGTTAATCACCTTTTCCCTGAGTTCCTCAAGGAACGGGTTCCTTGCCGTTATGGGTGGTTTTTCCTGTACTTCCGTCTTACTCAGTCTGGGCGGCTTTGGAGGAGGTATCCTGGAGCGTTGTTCACCGGCAGGTTTACTCTTGCCTCTCCCCTGCCGACTTCTTTCATCGGTTGATCCTCCGCCTCCTGTGCCTGACCTGCAGTATTGATGGTCACCACTTCCTGTGCGGGTCATCGGCAGCGGATGACCTGCGGTAACAATGACGATAGATGCACACCCCGGCCACACCTGCCAGCACAAAGGCCGAAGCCCACAGGGCGAGATCGGCTGTTGCGCCGATACCGGGGGAAGCCGCACTGGTGGGCAGTGCCAGGGTGGCACCCGACGCAGGACAAAACTCAAATCCGGTGACAGTGTCACTGGTTAATGCGCCAAAATGATCGTCACCGGGCTGGCAGTTCGCCCTTACCAGACGGGGGTCAATATCTTCACAGAAATGATCCAGCAAATAACGGCAATCCCCGGCGCTGTCTGGTTGCAGTTCATCGTTAACGTGGACATTACAGACAGTGGAATCAGGCCCTCCCCCAATACTCGCAGCACCGTATTCACTTTCGATGGTACTGTTGAACACATGAGTGTTGGCAACAGTACCGCTTCTTACTGTCCCCGCCCCAATACCGGCATCACCACAGAGGGTTTTCACCGTGCAGTCCATTGCTGTGGTGTGGGCAACGTTTCCATCATCATAAACAGACCCTGCCCCGATACCGGCATTACCTCTGGACGTTTCCACCTTGCAGTTCAGCGCTGCGGTGTCGGTAACGCTGCCATGATAAGTTAACCCCGCTCCGATACCGGCATGACCATTGAGCGCTGTCACCTTGACCTTGCAGTTCATCGCTGTGGTGTCGGCAGCGCTAGCATAATAAAGTAATCCCGCCCCGATACCGGCATGGCCTTCATAGGTTTCCACCTTGCAGTTCACCGCTGTGGTGTTGGCAACGCTGCCATGAAAAACACTCCCCGCGCCGATACCGGCATAACTTCCCTCCACAGTGCAGTTCATTGCTGTGATGTTAGCAACAGTTCCCTTTGAATAGCCTCCGCCGATACCGGTCACACCCTTGGCTCTGACAGAGCAATCAACGGCTGTGATATTGGCAACAGTACCTCTGATATCGCCTCCTACAATTCCAGTTCCCCCATATCCATCCCCCTCCCGGGTAACATGAGAATTTTCAACCCGGATATTACTGGCAGTCCCGCCGTCGGAAACTTCACAGGCCACCACCCCGGCCGGATTGCTGGACCGTATACTGGCATTGGTGAAACACAGTCTATCAACATCACCCGCCAGCTTTTTCACCATGCATTGCCGGAGATTCCCAATGGTATGGCATTGGCCATGATACTCGCCGGTGAATGCATGGGTTTTATTGCCGATGGAGTGGGGCAATCGGCTACCATCAAAATCCGCAGTCTGCCGGTAAGTGCCATTCAGTGGATAGTTCGGGTCACGGCCAATCTTGCCCAGAGTTTCGGCATCTGGCACCGCAATCCACCTTTCGGTTTTACGGTCGGATGGGGATGTAGCAGCCGCAGCGGTCAGGCCGGACAGGGTGCCCAGTGCCACGGCGGCTTTCGGTAGCGGGCCAGCCCGGACGGAGGTGGTGACCGATGGGCTGGTCCGTTGTGGTATTTGCTGCGGTTTGTTTTTTTTCTTGCTTTTGTCGTTTGTTGGGGAACCGTCTACCGTGATGTCTGCCCGGCTCTGCCCTGATGCCGAAGCAGTAGTCGCCCCCAATCCACCAAAAAGATCCCTGAGCCGGGTCGCCGCAGAAAGAGTAACAAAGCCCTCCAGCAGTGTGCCGATCTCCGCTGGCAGCACAGTATAAGGCGACACCAGCCGGACCCCCAGCTCAACTCCCTGGAAAAAGCTACTGTTCTGCCCATCGGCACTGCCAAAAGTGAAGGCCGGACCTTCATCCGGTTGCGCCGACGACTGCAACCCGGGGGGTATATAACCGGGATGCCACGACTGAAAAAACGGGATCACACCGGATCGGATGGCGACCTCCAACCCTTGCCATAGCCCCCCATTACACCGTTGGCTGGGTACGGAGCCAGAAGCAGTGGGTGTGCCTGTTGGCTGAGTGGTAGATTGGGATATCAAAGCTATTGCCTCGTAAAAGCCTCATAAAATAAGTCAATGGTAGACAAGGCTCAGGCGGTGAAAAGAACCGTTTGAATTATTCGCAACAGGCAATGCGCAAAAATCTTATAAAACAGGAAAAATGGGGTTCTGTATTTGCGGAGAGATTCGGTATGCATTCCCACGGGGGAGCGTGGCAGTCCAAACCGCTGACAAAAAAGCCCGGAAAAAAACCGGGCTATTGGGTGATTATAATAGACGCTTCCAAGCGACGATCAGACCCTTTCAAAAATGGTAGTGATACCTTGACCAAGACCAACACACATGGTTGCCAGCCCCAACGTGCCACCATTCTGTTTCATAACATTCAGAAGCGTTCCGGAAATTCGGGCGCCTGAGCAACCAAAGGGATGACCGAGAGCAATGGCACCACCATTGAGATTGACCTTTTCCTCCATCTTATCCAGCACTTTAAGGTCTTTCAGGACGGGCAGTGCCTGGGCAGCAAACGCCTCATTCAGCTCTACATGATCAATATCATCAATGGTCAGCCCAATACGCTTAAGGGCTTTCTTACTGCTGGGAACCGGCCCATAACCCATAATGGAAGGATCAACACCGGCAACCGCCATTGCCCTGACCACCGCCATGGGCTGCACACCAAGATCTTTAGCCCGCTGGGCAGACATAACGATCATACAGGAAGCGCCATCGGTAATCTGGGAAGACGTTCCTGCCGTCACGGTACCCTTGGGGTTAAATGCAGGCTTAAGCTGTGACAGTGCTTCTACCGTGGTTTCCGGGCGGATGGTTTCATCCCGGGTGAAAAGAGCGAGGTTTCCGTCAGCATCATGCCCCTGCATAGGGATAATTTCATCTTTGAAATGACCCGCTTCGGTTGCAGCCCAGGCCCGCTGATGTGAACGGGCACCAAATTCATCCTGCGCCTGGCGACTGATGCCGTGCATGGTGCTCAGCATTTCCGCTGTCAGTCCCATCATACCGGCTGCCTTGGCGCCGTATTTGGACAGCCTTGGGTTGGGATCAACACCGTGCATCATTCCCACATGCCCCATGTGCTCTACCCCACCCACTACAAAAACATCACCGTTATTGGTCTGAATGGCCTGAACGGCTGTCTGCAGGGCACTCATGGAGGATCCGCACAGACGGCTGACCGTCTGGGCACTGGAGGTATTGGGAATGGGTGTCAACAGCGACGCCATTCGGGCAATGTTCCAACCCTGCTCCAGGGTCTGGTTTACACAACCCCAGATAACATCTTCTACCTCCGCCGGGTTCACTTCAGGATTGCGGTTGAGTACCCCGGTAATCAACTCGGCAGACAGGTTGTCAGCACGCACATTACGATACATGCCACCCTTGGAGCGCCCCATCGGGGTGCGCCCGTAGTCAACAATTACAGCATCTCTTGGATTCAGGCTCATGGTATTCTCTCTTTTATATTCCCTGAAAATGGTTCAATAACTTAAGACTCACGTGTTTTTTTCAAAGAGCCATCAACCGTAGAAGGTCTTGCCTTCACGAGCCATTTCCCGGAGTTTGTCAGTAGGTGCATACAGTGGGCTGATATGAGCGTACTTGTCCGCAAGCTCAACAAACTCCGCCACACCCAGACTGTCAATGTACTTCAGGGCACCACCGCGGAAGAGAGGGAAGCCAATACCCATAATCAGAGCCATATCCGCTTCAGCGACGGAATCAACAATACCATCTTCAAGCGTACGAACGGTTTCCATACACAGTGGTATCATCATACGGGCGATGATTTCCTCATCATCAAAGGATTTACGCTCAGCACAAACCTCATTCAACAAGCCATAAACGGACTCATCAACCACCTTCTTCGGCTTGCCTTTCTTATCCTGCTCGTACTGATAGAAACCGACACCGTTTTTCTGACCAAAGCGCTGGTTTTCAAACATCACATCAAGGGCGGTTTTAAAGTCACGCTTCATACGATCCGGATAACCTTCGGACATGACACCTTCAGCATGGATACCCGTATCAATACCCACCACATCCATAAGATAGGCAGGTCCCATTGGCCAGCCAAAGCGTTCCATGACTTTATCCACCTGCTGGAAATCGGCACCATCACGAACCAGGGCAGAGAAGCCACCAAAGTAAGGGAACAGGACGCGATTTACCATAAACCCGGGGCAGTCATTAACCACCACCGGCGTTTTACCCATCTTGCGGGCATACTCAACTACCGTTGCTACGGTTGCATCGCTGGTCTTCTCGCCACGGATAACCTCAACCAGTGGCATTGCATGAACAGGATTAAAGAAGTGCATACCACAGAACTGTTCCGGACGCTTCAGATCACTGGCCAGCTCGGTAATCGAAATGGTGGAGGTATTGGATGTCAGAACAGCCTGCTCTGAAACCTGGCTTTCTACGTCGGCCAGAACCGCTTTCTTGACCTTTGGATTTTCCACAACGGCTTCAACAACAACATCGACGCCCTCAAAGTCACCATAGGACAGGGTAGGCACAATATTATTCAGTACACTGCCCATCTTGGCGGCATCCATTCGTCCCCGGGAAACACGCTTGGAGAGTAGTTTGGTTGCTTCTGCCAGGCCAAGATCCAGCCCATCCTGGTTGATGTCTTTCATCAAAATGGGCGTACCTTTCAAGGCGGACTGATAGGCAATACCACCGCCCATAATGCCGGCACCCAGAACAGCCGCATTGTTCGTTTCAGCGGCAATACCAGCTGACTCTTTGGCCTTTTTCTTAAGCAGCTGATCGTTCAGGAACAGACCAACCAGGGCATCACACACTGAAGACTTGGCCAGTTTAATAAACCCTTTTGCTTCAACTTCAAGAGCCTTATCACGGTCCATGAAAGCGTGTTTCTGGATGGTCTTAACCGCTGCTATTGGCGCCAGCATATGGGGGCCGGCCTGCTGCTTCACCACGGCAGATGTGGTTTCAAACACCATCATCGATTCCACCGGTGGCAGTTTCAGCTTGCCTTTTTTCTCCTGCTTTCTGGCCTGATAATCCAGTTCACCAGCCAGGCAGCAACGCACCAGGGCTACAGCGGAATCTTTCAGTTTCTCAGGAGCGACCACTGCATCAACCGCGCCTGCTTTCAGCGCTGCATCAGGGCGATACTCTTTGCCACTGGCAATCCACTCAACCGCATTATCCGCACCAATCAATCTTGGCAGCCTGACGGTGCCACCCCAGCCAGGGTAGATACCCAGCTTGACTTCCGGCAAGCCAACCCTGGCTTCTGTGGAAAGAACCCGGTAATCGGCACACAGACAGATCTCAAAACCACCACCCAGGGCAATGCCATTCACGGCAGCCACGGTTGGCATATCAAGATCTTCAAAACCGGAAAAGACCTTATTCACCGCCATTACTCCGGCCAATAACGTCTCATCATCCTGCTTGAAGGTCTGGGTAAATTCATTGATATCAGCACCAACGATAAATACGTCTTTACCACTGGTGAGAATGAGCCCTTTGATATTTTCATCAGAACGGATGGCATCCAGCGCAGCGGCAAGATCCTCAATAGCAGAGCGACTGAACTTATTGACACTTTCGCCGTCGAGATTAAACTGCAGCTCGGCGATACCATCTTCCACAGGCAAAACCCTGAACGCCTTCCCCTGGTAGATCATGAACTTCTCCTTTCGGGTTGAAGATAGATAAGTAGTTAACCATACTCTGGCAACCAACCTGTCATATTAACAGGACTGACTCGTGTGTTACATTAACAATGTCAGCTATCTGATTATTATTGCTTTACTTTCTGACTGTACCCTGGCAGTTACCAAGTGCTTCCCAGCAAATTCATACGACTGTTTGAATTTAGTGCTTACCTTCTGTGAAATGGTGTTTAAAGTCAAGTCTGAAACACCATGAAGATGCCACCTTTTTCCATACTTACACAAGAGTACTCATCCAGAAAATAACCACCTCCGAATCCGGATCATGGTTTATGGAAAATTACCGGACAGACAGCTAATAAAACCATGAATAAAACCAGAATAGGCCTTACAATGGAAATGCCATGACTTTAGAAGCGTTCATGCCCTCCATGAACTCCTCACTTCACTTCATTGATGATCATGAGGAATCACGACAGCGGTCTGGCCATCCAGATATTACAGGGCGGATCACTTTTTGCATCTATTGAAGAAGGAAGACAGCTTATGAGCCTCTACAAGCACATTCTGGTTGCGATTGATTTGTCCGACGAAGCCGACGAGGTGCTCGAGAAAGCCAAATCCATTGCTGAAAAACACCAGGCCAGACTGACCATGGTTCATGTTGTCGAACCACTCAGCGTGGCTTATGGCAGTGATATCCCTCTCGACCTCACCACCCTGCAAGATGAAATCACTGAACAGGCAAGAGAGCGCATCGCCCGCCTGGCCGATTCCATCCAGCTGAAGAAAGGTGAACAACATGTGGTCTATGGGCGACCAGAGCGGGAGGTTCATCGAATTGCCGAAGAGTCAGACGTTGATCTGATTGTGGTTGGCAGCCACGGCCGTCACGGTCTGGCACTGATTCTCGGTTCCACGTCAACCAGCATCCTGCATGGTGCCAGTTGTGATGTACTGGCAGTGAGAGTCGGCAAAAACAGTTAATCTTGTTATAAACAAGAGCCACATTAGATACCTGTGGCTCTTGAGAATACCTACATATTATCCAACTC
Source organism: Endozoicomonas sp. YOMI1 (assembly GCF_024606345.1). Taxonomy (GTDB): domain Bacteria; phylum Pseudomonadota; class Gammaproteobacteria; order Pseudomonadales; family Endozoicomonadaceae; genus Endozoicomonas. The sequence goes on along the minus strand of NZ_JAHHPM010000292.1, from coordinate 5,523 downwards.
TTCCCACCGTTCCATTTTCTGTTCTATCAGCGCATTCAGCTCAGTCAGCCGGTTAAGAACAGTCTGGACTTCGGACTGATCTCCCTGATAAAAACTTGACTCAGCGGTTTGAGCCTCCAGCTGACCGAGCTCTTCTTCAAGTGCCTCAATCTCATCCGGCAAAGCATCAAGCTCGCGCTGCAGTTTATAACTGAGTTTCTTTTTCACCGGCTTGCTGGTGACTTGAGTCTGACTTGGTGGCGCTTTAGCCTTTTCCTCTTTTTTAACCACCTGAGCTTCTGCCACCAGACTTGAAATTGACCCGCCCTGGTGCAACCAGTCATCAAATCCACCAACATACTCACTGATATGACCACCTGGTCCAAACACCAAAGTACTCGATACCACATTATCCAGAAATGTTCGGTCGTGACTGACCAGGAGAATGGTACCAGTGAACTCCACCAACAAGGATTCCAGAAGCTCCAGAGTCTCAACATCCAGATCATTGGTGGGCTCGTCCATCACCAGTAGATTGGCGGGTTTACTGAACAAACGCGCGAGTAATAATCGGTTTCTCTCCCCACCGGAAAGCGCCTTGACCGGCACGCGACAACGACCCGGAGGAAACAGGAAATCCCCCAGGAAACCAATAACGTGCCGACTTGAGCCATTGATGGTGATACTCTCACGCCCTTCAGCCACGTTATCAATAACGGTTTTTTCAAGATCCAGCTGATTACGCAGCTGGTCAAAGTACGCCACCTCAAGCCTGGTCCCCATTTTGACAGATCCCGATTCCGGCTCGAGATTGCCCAGAAGGATACTGAGCAGCGTTGACTTCCCTGCCCCGTTGGCTCCAATCAAGCCAATCTTGTCGCCGCGCATAAGCCGAAGATTAAAGTCGTTGATGACGGTATGCTGATCAAACGACTGGAAAATATTTTTGGCTTCAAGCACCAGCTTGCCTGACGCTTCTCCCTGCTCCAACCCAAAGCTGGCATTGCCCTGCACCTCACGGCGCTGACGACGCTCCTCCCTAAGCTTTTTCAGATCCCGCACCCGCCCTTCGTTTCGGGTACGGCGTGCTTTAATCCCCTGACGAATCCACGCCTCTTCCTGCGCCAGCTTTTTATCGAACAGAGCATTTTGCTCAGCCTCTACTTCAAGAGCATGGGCCTTACGTGCGAGAAAAGTTTTATAGTCACATTCCCAGCTGGTTAGCTGCCCCCGATCCAGCTCAATAATGCGGGTCGCCAACGACTGCAGAAATGAACGGTCGTGAGTAATAAACAGCAGAGCCCCGGAGAAATCTTTCAGCTGTTTCTCAAGCCAGTCAATGGCAATAATATCAAGATGGTTAGTAGGCTCATCCAGCAACAGCAGATCGGGTTCGCCCACCAGCGCCCTGGCCAGTTCCACCCGCCGACGCCAGCCACCGGAAAGCGCTTTCATCTGTTTTTCAGCCGGAAGACCCAGCTTCTGAATAACCGTATCCACCTTCTGGCTGAGGCTCCAGCCATCCACGGACTCCAGCTGCTGCTGGACTTTCTCCAGTGCTTTCATATCAGCGTCAGTGCTGATATTCATGGATAAGGTATGGTAACGACTGATCAGTTCACCGACCGCCTCAAGGCCTGAGGCAACCACATCATAAACTTTCTTATCATCCTGGTCAGGAAGATCCTGATTCAAAACCCCTACCTTCAAACCAGGCTTACGCCAAAGGGTGCCATCATCAGGCAGGATACTGCCGGACACCAGCTTCATTAAGGTAGACTTGCCTGCGCCATTGCGGCCCAACAAGCAAACCCTCTCACCTTTTCCAATCTGAAACTCGGTATGATCCAGCAGGGGTTGGTCGCCATACGCCAGGCTGACCTTTTCGAATCTAAGTAACGGCATTATCCATCCAGGAGGTAAAGCCCTTTGCCAGCTATCCGCACCAGCAAAGGTTGATCAACTTAAAGTGATAAAAATGGATTAGAATAGCGCCAACCACCAGCAATGGGTAGCAGTATCACTGTTTTTTCAGGCAAATCGCTGCGATCAAAGCCATCAACTGACAAAGCAACAAAGGCACAAAGGCCAGCTGGTAGTCCCGAATTGACAAGGCACTTAAGCCATCATGCCCAATACCTTCCAGGATAAACCCGATCACCAGCTGCATGACCGGACCTGCTAACAGCATGGAGCCATTGGTGATAGCCAGCAGGACTCCAATCCGTTCCGGTGGACTGATGCTTTTCACCACAGAGAATGCCAGCATATATCCAACGCTGCTGATTCCTGCCATAAAACAGATCATAGCCATGACCAGCATGGAACACGGGCAGAAGATCAGCAGACTGAACAAGACAGGAGAAGCGATAGCGCAAACCACCATGATTTTGCGCATAGACCCGACCAGACAGGCCAGCCAGCCCAGCAGAGGAGCGCCAATAGCAGCACCGACAAAAATCAACGCAACCATATCAGCAACCGCTTCCTGCTCGCCGGGAAAACGCTCATAGAAGAAAGGGATCCCCCATAAACCACCAAAACTGGTGATTACGGCAAACAGGCCAAAACCATACAAACAGCATAGGATTAGAGAGGCTCGATCAAATGGCGTCTTTTCGCTCACATTAATCTCAGAACCATCTTCACACGTCACGTCATATAGCCTGGCATCACTGACAGAGACGAGCGGCGTGCTTTTAACAAAGAGGGCAATCATGACGGCAAGTACAGCACCAAAAATGGCGGCGGCCTGCATTGCACCCTGCCACCCATAGGCTTCCATGAGATTCGGCAATATCAGTGGGCCAAGACCGCCACCGGCCAGACCAAAAGCTTCAATTGCACCCGCAAGGGTTGGAAAATAACGTTCCGGAAACCAGCGACTGGCCAGGTTCATGCACACCACAATCACTGGCGAAGTCATCACTCCCATAAACGCCCGGGATGCACTGGCTGACAGCATGGTTTCAGAAACACTGAACCAGTAACAGCCAACAGCCATCAATACACAGCAAATCACCAGTAATAGCCGGACATTACAACGATCCGCAAGATAGCCTCCCGGTACCTGAAAAAGTAAATAAAAACAGAGAAAACTGCTGGTTAACCAGCCAATACCTGCCACATCAAGATCGAAGGCAGTCATCAACTGAGGAACCATTACCGAGGGTGCCCCCTGAAGCATAAATTGATACGAACAGAATAATGCTGCTATTGAGCAGATAATAATGCCTCTGAGGCTTATAGAACTTGTCGCCACCGTACTTACTCCCTAACTATCCCTATACCCTTTCCCTATAAAAATTGCCAGCATCATGGGGTCAGAGCAGAGTTAGATTAGATGACAAATAATAAGTTCATTAAAAAATCAAAAGAGCAAACATTAATTTGAATCTATTAACCATAAATAGCTTTAAGAGGCAGGCTTAAAGCCTGAAAATATGGGAAAAATGATATTTTCCACAATCAGAGAGAATGCACTGAAATTCTGAAAGTTAACGATCGATCTTAAGCAAACCAATAGCTCTTAAGACTTAGGTATAATGTGCTCAATAACCCTGCCCATTCCGGGAGCAAGCATATCCACCTCCAGAACCAGAGCCATTCCTGTTTGGAAGGAAGGGCCAATCTTAGGGGTTCCGTCGCATAGCAAACCAGTAAGATAGCTGACTATGGGCATATGACTGGCCAATAGTACTACACCGGAATCCGGGAGAACGTCGAGTACTTTTGCCGGATTTCCACCAGGTTCCAGCTCGTCCAGCGTTTCCATCCTGAGCCCAAACGCCTCTGCCGCGATGCGAGCCGTTTGCTGAGCCCGAAGGTACGGGCTCGCAAAAACACAATCTACCCGCTGGCCAGCCAATAAAGCAACAGTATCACTGACCTCACGGACACCCTGCTCGGTGAGGCTCCTTTCCTTATCCGAAGGAGCAGACCATGATGCCTGGCCATGGCGCATAATGATAAGTTTCATGATTTAATCATTATCCGATCCGTTCATTTCTTTCTCACCATAGCCTGACGCTTTGTCTCCACCAGGGACAGGCCAGTCTGAGAATGGATAGGGTTTAATATCAGAGTTGTAGGTCAGAAATCCGGCAATCTGGTAAATGTACTGATTCACACCGGCGCTGAATCGCAACAGACGGTCATTGGGTTCGCTCATGATAAACCCGTGAACAGCCTGAACAATAGCCATCAACATCACCAGAAACGCAGCAAGATAAGCCACAACGCCGAAAACCACCATAAAGACCAGCCTCAACCAACGAGACTCCGATTTAAGATTATTAACCACTTTCTCATCCATTACGATTCTCTCCATATTCTCTCAAGCCTATATTCTCTAAAGAAAAGTTATCTGGACATAAACTCCACATCGGTTTTCTGTTCCCGGAGCATCATTCCCTTAACCAGCACACCAATGGCATTGCCCTCAAAAATAATGCTGTACAAACCATCCACCAGGGGCATATAAACCCCCAGTTGATCGGCCTTTTGCTTTACCTGCTTCAGGGTATTCACCCCTTCCGCGACCTGACCCAGTCTCGCCTCAGCTTCATCAAGAGAACAGCCTTGTCCCAGGGCATAACCAACCCGGAAATTTCGACTCAGGTCAGAAGTGCAGGTAGCAACAAGATCACCCACCCCGGCCAACCCCAAAAATGTCATCGGATTAGCGCCGAGCGTTACCGCAAAACGACTCATTTCGGCAAGGCTTCGGGTAATCAGCATACTTTGGGTATTCTCCCCCATTCCCAGTGCCGCGCCCATGCCAGAGACTATGGCATAAATATTCTTTAAAGCACCTGCCAGCTCCACACCATAAACATCCGTATTGGAGTAAACCCTGAAGTAATCACAGTGCAAGACAGACTGTACAATCTGACAAAGGTCTTCATCATCACTGGCAATCACTGTTGCTGTCAGAGCCCTGGCAACGATCTCACCAGCCAGGTTGGGTCCGCTCAGAACACCGATACGGGGATTTTCCAGCTCTTCCACCAGAATCTGACTCATCAGATCAAAGGTCACGGGCTCAATACCTTTCGTTGTACTGATCACTATCTTGCCACAAAGCAGTCCATTGGTTTTTCTGACCACCTCCCGGAAAGATTTGCTGGGAATAGCAATAAAAACGATATCTGCATCAGCGACTACCGTCGACAGATCAGTGCTTGCGCTAACGGCGTGATGAATCCTGAACTCGGGAAGATACCTGGCATTCACATGGTCATCATTAATGCTCCTGACCTGCTGTGCATCTCTCATCCAGAGCTTCACCCTGTGGCCATTGGTGGCGGAGATATCAGCCAGAGCCGTGCCAAAACTGCCGCCGCCAAGAACAGCGATTGTATATTCATCAGTACCGCCATTTTTTGCGGTGCCATGTGGCCTGTCTGTCATATAGTTAATCCCGTTTTACACGCAAAAACTGCATCAAAATCTGTTGAGGTCAGCGGTAAAAGCTGTATTTAATCACACTAGGAGGCTGTCCGAGAATAGCGCCCGTAGCGAGGATTGCGAGAAATTGAGGAT
>NZ_JAHHPM010000291.1 GCF_024606345.1 Endozoicomonas sp. YOMI1 | reverse complement strand
TCCACACATCAGGAGAATTATCCTTCAGACTCCATTGGTGTGCTGCGGCACACCGCTCCCTGAGCCCCCTGTCTACCTCCCGCGGTATCAGAGCCCCAAGCTGTTGTTCAAGCACCCGGCGCAGTTCCGGCCACTGGCATTCATCCTGCTCTAAATAATCACCCAGCAGTTACGTCCTTAAGGGAGCTGGGTGGGGTGGCATTAATACTGTTATTAATGTGCATGGTTGAATCTCCATTAGTAAATGAACCTTGGCAGAAATGCCTGCCTCACATTCCAAAAAATAGAATTAATGCCAGAGGTTAATTGCGTATACCCCCCCAAATCTGGTAATTGAAATAATTTTCAAATTCTAATTTATTACGATCGTACTATTTTAAAATAGTTCCATTAATTGTATTTTCTGACTTAAATAATTATCATCCGCTTTAAACCTGCCAACAAGGTATCAACCAAATGGCCTACATTAAGTAGAAAATATTATCATTCGAGATTGTATGTGTTGTTATGTCTCTACCTGTTAAGGCAAACTTTCAACTGCTAAATACTCCAACGGATAGCAATTCTCTGCCATCCTCAAAAGAGGATGTGAACGGGATTAAATCCGGTAAATATACAGAATATTTGTGCCATGGTGAATCTGAAGCATCCTCCCTGGTTTCATCATTTTATAGTAATCTTGGTTTGACCGTACGTGTTGTTGACGTAAAAAAAATATTGGCTGAAAGAACCGAAAGCAATGCTAACACAATACAATTCAGGCCTTTCAGTTGTTTGTTCCCTGGCAGTAAACGTGTGGTTGTATCTCCGGTTTCCGACTTGAATGAGTTTGCAGCTCTGCTGGATTTGGATGGGCTGGTCACCGTTCACAAACCGATTGATGATAGCGTCATGGAGTGGGCTTTTAAATGGGATGCCGACACTGGGCAAAATGGGGAAGCGCGAAAAAAGAAGTCAAAAAAAATTACCGACTTTGCCACATTAAAAAAGAAAGTAGAGGAAATGGAATGGCGGGATGAATCGTTATTTCCGTCCTGGTGCTCCTCTGGCCACCTTAGTCCCGATGGTTATTCACTCCATCACTCATCATTACCGAAGGGTGTTGGCAATCTCAACTACCCGGAGATTATCTGCCGATATAACTTTGACCAGACCCATTGTGGATATTTGCTGGATTTCAGAAGAGAAAAGTCCTTTTTCCAAATTGCCCGGTTTATGGAGAACATTTTACGCCTTGAAACCCATGGCTGTGCCGGACAACGACCAAAGCCCATCACTCTTTTTCTGTACGATAGCTATCGGGGCAGACTGCTGTCACCGTTGGAACTCGATCGTACTCTGGTTAATAAAATAGCAGACAATGTAAAGGTATTTGCCCGCTATGCGCGATTCAGTCACCAGGAACGCGAACTCTACAATTTACTGTCTCAGGCAGGCTGTGATCGCTTCTTGCGGTTACTAATGAACAATATTCCCGAGAGTGTCAGAGCGGTAGCAAATGCAGGTCAGACGATAGATGTGGAAAACATCAAAAAGGCCATTGTTAATCTCGAAGTCAGCAAAGTCCTTGCCATGCTGTCAGAAATAGATAATGAGTTGATTGCCAGGGTTGGTTTACCGACAACACTCATGGACCAATTGATTGACCATCCTATTTTTACTGACAAAGATTTCAAAAATTATCACAAATCTGCCAACAATAAACACTACCTGCAATATTTTGATCAGGATCGACTCCGGCGGTTGATGCGAACCACCTTTGCGGCACAGGGGGATATCTGCAGAGCGCTGATAAAAAATAATTTATTTATTCCGTTTATAGCGAGAGGTGTTTACGAACCTATGGTTAACCCGCTGGTATCTTGCCTGCTGATTGCTAATGGTTCAAGAACCAATTTTACTGAAAGTTGTTTTGATGTTACCACGAGCCTTTTCCCAATAATGGCCGCCAGGGAATTTTACCGGGAAGGCCTGTTGACCGGGGCCGAACTCAAGATCATACGTCACGAGACGTTATGGCAAATTGTTTTTGATTACCCCAGAAATGTGATTACTGATCCTGATAAAATTATAGAGCGTTTTCGCAAGCTGGTGAATACTCTGTCGGGTTTTCTGGCGCAGCACAAACAGAAGTCACACCCTGATGACTGGGTTAAACAAGAGTGCCGGGAGATCCTCAGTGAACCACTGTACACGATTTACCTGGATGAAAAAGCCAGCGGTGTGGACCTGAAAAAGGCGCTGGAAGAGGGCTTGTCTGCCCAGCGATACAATGACAGGCAACTAATGGATTATATATGCTTTACAATATTTTCGGCGACCGGATCATGCGATGATGATCTTGCTCTAATCAAATTTCAAAACGGCTATTCCTTCATCCCTAAATGCTGGGTTGTCAACCGTTTTTCCACCAAAGATAGCAGCCCTGACCACTGGCTGGAGGCCTTGCTGGCTTCACCGCCGATCTTTGATCCACCGGAAATGCAACGTGCAGGCCGTTATCGGACGATTACCCGGGAGGCTGGGCAGCATTACTATCAGAATCCCCATCCCGGTCTGGCAAAAAACATCCTGGCCCGGGGGATAAAACCCCGTTACCGCGAGTGTCATGGTCTGGACCACGCCCTGCGTACGCAGCTGGCCACTGAATTTCTGTTGGAGATACTCACCGACTTTCACCCACCCTTCAAAGAATTACTGAAGCAGCATCAGCTGCTGCAAGAGTTACTGCCCATTGCCGAGTTGTACCACGACGCTGTCGCTGAAGTTGAAGCCA
>NZ_JAHHPM010000290.1 GCF_024606345.1 Endozoicomonas sp. YOMI1 | reverse complement strand
ATGTTTAACCTGTCTCTGATGACAACTCACTCACCGCAATTACAGAGTGAGTCGCTTCTTTGCCTCGGCCAACACTATTGCCATGGAAGCAACGGGTCGTTAACACTCATTCTCAGGGTAGACATTAAGCGTCTACTCCCCTCTTCGGGAAGTTAAAGATGGAACCACGAAGGACACGAAGAGCACAAAGAAGAGATTTTCTTTTCCTTTGTGCTCTTCGTGTCCTTCGTGGTTCCATTCAAAAGCCATTGAAAATGGAGGGGGAAAGCCCTAAGAACACTCATTCAAAACAGCAGCACAGGCTTTGACTGGCTCGCTTTGGCAGAGGTAGCAAAACTGGAGAATGGTGGCATAGATCGGCATTTTTTATGCCTAAACGACCATTTTTCCTATGACATGCCGATTAAACTGTTTATTACGCCAACATATCGATAAAAACAACTCTTGAGAGATGGCACATGGGGACTTTGATTCCATCAGATAAAAGACCAACACCTTCCACAACACTTTCCACAACAACAGCACCACGCTCTGAACAGCCTGCAAAGAAGTCCCGATTCAATTTCAGCTTTCTACGATTTGGCCGAAAAATTTCCCGATCTAATAATAACCAGACCAGTAGTTTAACGACTCAAGAACCCAATAATCTATCAAGTCTTGAATCCAAAAACATTAAGCAGAAAAAGATTGAGATCCTCAAAACCGATAAAACAATTAAATCATTGGATAAGCTGGGCGAGAAGGTTAAACAGCTTCACGAAAGTAACGCTCTCTTCGGTGAGCAACGGGCATCATTAGCTAAGCAAAGAGCCAAATTGTTAAGCAAGGAGAAAATTCCCCATTATGATGCGGTAGTGGCCGGTGCAGGTCCGACAGGATTGATGGCAGCGGTCGAGCTGGCAAGGAAAGGTTACAAGGTTTGTCTGTGTGAAGGCCGCAATGAAGAGGAGTGGGATATCCGCTCAAGCGTTATGTCTTTAAGGCCAGAAGCAACTTATGCAATTAATCAGATGTTGGACGCTCTGGAAAGCACTCACGGCCCAGGATACGTTTTTTCTCACAGAAAGAAATCGGATATAGCGCATCCAAAAAGCCTGGCAAGCATTCGGGAACAAGTAAGGCGCAACTACTATACCAACTTACAGACCGACGTTATCCAGCGTATCTATATGGATTACGCGAAAACAAAATATCCGGATTTGATAGATATCAAGCATCAAGCCAGAGCCGGTTCTTTTGACCCATGGATTCAAACCATGGATTTACAACCATCGGGGCGTATTGCTTTCGATTCAATTATTCATGCCGATGGCGTGCATGGAACATCGCGCCAATCGTTAGAAGAATTGGGAGCCAGCCTGGAAAAAATAACTGTCAATACCCCTTTTAGCGGCAGATGCCAATGCGCCTATATCCATCATCCAAGCTGGACAGAGATCAAAACCGGTGCCCACCTCAACTCCAAAGAAAAAATACCTGCTGACCTGCTGCCTAAATTCAAGAAGCTGGGATGGAGCAGCAACTATTACCCTCAGTGCTACATTTTCTTATCCCATGCCAACTCTGAGAAATTGTGGATTTCCGGACAGTGCCCCACAAACCTCAAACCCGAACAACAGCTTGAGTGGAATGCACTGATTTGTGAAGCGACAGTGACTCCGACGAGGCGGGCTTACTTGATGGCACCAACCTATGTCGATACCGACAGCCATACCGCACGAGGGTCAAAAAAGGAGAACTTGAGCCATGCCATTTTCACTGTAGAGAAACAAAAGCTGGCACAACCTTCCGTCGCACTCCCTTTTGGCAAGAGTGAAGCTATTGGTGACGCAAAAGAGACACCCAATTTTTTCTTTGCCGAAGGTTTGAAAAACGCGGATAAGGATGTGAAAGATTTGGCAATTCCATTCACACCCAGAAAAGCCAGCTCATTTCCGCTGAACATACCCTCTTTAATTAAACAAATCATATCTCGTATTTTCTGACCAATTGGATAGGTGCATTGAGTTCTGCCTTTTTTTCAGCGAAATGGCCAGAGGAGATTTCAATTCTGGAGACCAGTTCATTGCCTTTTTTGGGCTTGATCTGCAGTTTAAGGACTCTGGCACGAAACACGGTCGCCGCAGACTGGGCAAGGGGCGGCGTTTGTTGTACAACGTAGCGATGTCAGCTTGCCGTGGCGCATTTAAACCGATGACAGAAGCCCTCAGGGGAGAGGCAAGAGGGGAACCTGCCGGTGAACAACGATCCAGAAGACCTCCTCCAGAGCCGCTTGAAAAAACCACTACTACCGGAAAAACCACCCATATGGGCAAGGAACCCGTTTTATGAAGAGCTCCGGGAACTGGTGATTCCCTGGCATGAACCTATAAATGAAAATGTTGGCGAATAGGAAGATGTTGACACTTGCAATCCCCGCAGAATGAGTACCGCTTTATAGCCTGATGATTAATGCAGCCAGGACAAGTGCAATAACACAAGCGGTTGTAGCGACAAATCATTTACTACCCTGGCAGTCCGGTTTTTCCGGGCTTTTTTGTCAGCGGGTTATATTTTCATAACTGATTGTATGACCAATCGAAAATGACTGGGGCAGGCTTGCTTTGTCCCGATAGTTTGCAAACGGAAAGTATGCTTTTGAATAGCTATGGTTGAGTTATCAGGTAAAACCGTGTTAAGCGTTAAGGGTTTCAGCCGTTACGATTACCATGAAAATATTCTGGTTCGCATAGCTGGCTTGCTTGGATAGGGTAAGTCAGGCAGCCTGATTTTGGTACAGATGTTTGAGTGCTGAGTTGCCCGGAGGAAATGTGACCAGAATATTCGAGTCGGAAAGTGGCTTTAAGGTACTGGAAATAAGGCTCTGTTCTGGATCATACAGGTAAATAACCCACTCCATTACAGGAAAGAGGTTGATGGTTTTCCTTGACCGATTATTGACTTCGCCTTATATATTGAAGCAATTTTCTATCCCGGCTTTTCTTGTTCTGGCGATTAGGCTCTATTTCAGCAGGTCTGATCATTGAGTATGATGGGCGATTTATCTGCTCACAGATCTGACCAGCCAGAACATTGGAACAGATGACAGGACGTGTAAGGCAGCATGGGTAAATCGCTAGTTATTGTGGAGTCGCCTGCCAAGGCGAAAACGATCAACAAATATTTGGGCAAAGACTTTGTTGTCAAATCCAGTGTGGGTCATATCCGGGATTTGCCAACAGCGGGTGGGCCGAAAAAAGCCGTGGATGCCAAGGCCAGGGCCAGGGCAGCAGCTGAGACTAAAAAGCTCTCACCTGAGGAGCGTGAGCGGCGCAAGAAAATCAAAGCCCGTGAGCAGTTGATCGACCGTATGGGGATCAACCCGGATAATGGCTGGGAAGCGCATTACCAGATTTTGCCGGGCAAGGAAAAAGTCGTTAACGAACTTGCCCGTCTGGCGGAAAGTGCTGACACCATTTATCTGGCAACGGATTTGGACCGTGAGGGAGAAGCCATTGCCTGGCATTTGCAGCAGGCCATCGGCGGTAGCCCGGATCGATATCGTCGTGTTGTCTTTAACGAAATTACCAAAAAAGCCATTCAGTCTGCGTTTGAATCCCCGGGGCAGTTAAATCAGGACCGGGTTGACGCTCAGCAGGCTCGCCGGTTTCTGGATCGTGTGGTTGGTTATATGGTTTCCCCGCTGCTTTGGGCAAAAATTGCCCGTGGGCTCTCTGCTGGGCGTGTTCAATCCGTTGCTGTTAAGCTGGTGGTTGAGCGTGAGCGGGAAATTCGAAGCTTTGTTCCTGAAGAATACTGGGAAGTTTATGCCGATCTCCTGGCTACCGACAGTGATGCGGTCCGTTTTCAGGTAGTTAAAGAGAACGGGGTAAATTTCAGGCCTACCAGTAAGGCTGAAACCGATAAAGCCCTGGCTCTGTTAAAGCAGGGGCAATACGCCCTGACCAGTCGTGAAGATAAACCAACTCATAGCAAGCCTTCGGCACCCTTTATCACATCAACACTGCAGCAGTCGGCCAGCACACGTCTTGGTTTCAGTGTCAAGAAAACCATGATGTTGGCTCAGCGCCTGTATGAGGCGGGTTACATCACCTACATGCGAACTGACTCCACCAATCTGAGTCAGGATGCGGTTACCAGTGCCCGCTCTTTTATTACCAAACAGTATGGTGATCAATACTGTCCGGAGCAGCCAAATCTGTACAGCAGCAAGCAAGGTGCCCAAGAAGCTCATGAAGCGATTCGACCATCCAGTGTTACGTTAAAGCCCGATGACCTGTCTGGAATGGAGCGGGATGCTGAGCGTCTTTATGACTTGATCTGGCGTCAGTTTGTTGCCTGTCAGATGACGCCTGCCGAGTATCTCAGTACGTCTCTGATCGTCGACGTTAACGGCTATCAGCTCAAAGCCAGGGGACGGACATTGAAGTTTGATGGTTATACCCGGGTGCAAAAGCCTCTGGCCAGAAAAGGTGAAGATTTGATTCTGCCAGATCTGCAAAAAGGTGTAGCCCTGACACTGGAAAAACTGGACCCTAAACAGCTATTCACCCGCCCACCCGCCCGTTTCAGCGAAGCGGCACTGGTCAAGGAGTTGGAAAAACAGGGTATTGGTCGGCCGTCAACCTATGCGTCGATTATCTCAACCATCCAGGACCGTGGTTACGTTTCAGTGAAGAATCGACGTTTTTATGCTGAAAAAATGGGTGATATTGTGACTGATCGTCTGAATGAGTCTTTTAATGAACTCATGGACTTTCACTTCACAGCAAGAATGGAAGAGAAACTCGATGATATTGCTGAAGGTGAAAAAAACTGGAAGCAGGTTCTTGATGATTTTTATACGGACTTTACTCTTCAGTTGACACAGGCTGAACAGGGTGAAGGAGGGATGCGTGCAAATGAACCCTCCCTGACCGATATTGAGTGTCCAACTTGCCATCGACCCATGATGATTCGGACTGCATCTACCGGGGTGTTTCTGGGTTGCTCCGGTTATTCACTGCCGCCAAAGGAGCGTTGTAAAACGACGATTAACCTGGTTCCGGGTGAAGAGGTGGAAGAAGCCGATGATGAATATGCCGAGGTTAACGCCCTGAGAGCCATGCGTCGTTGCCCCAAGTGCTCTACCGCTATGGAAAGCTATCTGATTGATGAGCAAAGAAAGTTACACGTCTGTGGCAATAACCCTGATTGTTCCGGCTTTGAAGTGGAGAAGGGGAGTTACAAATTAAAAGGTTATGATGGCCCCGTACTTGAATGTGATAAGTGCGGTAGTGAAATGCAGTTGAAAACCGGGCGTTTTGGCAAGTATTTTGGTTGTACTGACAGTGAGTGTAAGAACACCAGAAAGTTGCTGAAAAGTGGTGAGCCAGCTCCACCCAAAATGGAGCCAGTGCCCATGCCTGAGTTAAAGTGTGTCAAAGTTGATGATCATTATGTGCTCAGGGATGGCGCTTCCGGATTGTTCCTTGCGGCCAGTCAATTTCCCAAGAACAGAGAAACCCGTGCTCCTCTGGTGGCAGAACTATTGCCCCATCAGGCAATAATTGACCCTAAGTATGGTTATCTGATGGATGCTCCCCGTCAGGATCCCGATGGGAACCCGGCAATTATTCGGTACAGCCGCAAGACTAAACAGCAATACGTTATGTCCGAGATGGATGGTAAGGCGACGGGTTGGAGTGCTGTATTTGATGATGGTCGCTGGCATGAAAAGCAGGCTAAAAAGCGCAAGTCCAGTTAGCTCGACAAAGCACAAGTTGTTCCCGAAAGATTGATGGAGTAGGTTATGACAAACAATTGGCAGGGATATACCAATAAAATGCTCTTTCACTCCCGTTTGTTGCTGGATGCCTGGGAAGATGCAGATGATGTTGCCAAGCCAGCATTTCGTGAGGCCTGTCTGAATGCAATGGTTCAGGCTTATCGGTCGTTACTTGCCGAAATTATGACTAATTACCGTTTGCCGGTAAATCAACTGCCATCCCTGGATGAGGCAATGAACAGTGTTCATCATAAGGGAGAGGTGTCTACTGAATTACAGTACATTGAGCGTCTTGAGCAACATGATTCCTGGTTGTCGGCGTTATTAAAAAGTCATCAGGACTGTTCAATGCCTATACAGCGCAAAAGTGTTGAGCGGAATGAAATTCCTTTGTTTAATGCTAATAGTGTTCGGTTTGATCAGTCAGAAGGATTTCTTTCTGTGCTTGAGTCGTTGAAGGAGCTGGTTACTTACAGTCGGAACTTCAGCCTTGAATGGTAGGCTCTTGACGTCTTCAGGTTTGTTCGTTGCCAGTCATATTCAGCTATTGTTGAGGGCAGATATCTTGAAAGCCTCTGCAGGCTAATGCACAATGCTCTATTGCTACCCATAAAATCCCGGTGTCACTATTTATGTCAGCGTCGTTTCTTGAAATTGTTGAATTACCTTCCGGCGAAATCGTTTTGCGTCGCAGTGATGAGGAGAACGCTGAGCCTCTGGTTACCATGTCATTCTCCCAGGAGTTACTTGACTTTCTCCAGGGAGAGCAGGTGGAGGTTGCCAAGGCCATGCTGGATGCCTGCATAGCGGAAGTGGGGCGTAAAACAGAAGCTGACGCTGGAGAATATGTCCCTGAAAACCGGGTTCTCCATTAACTGTCATGCAAACCCTCAAGTTATCCTCTGTTCCTGATAACCCCCACACTCAGTCCTTCGATAGCAAAGGTATCAACGCTGAGGTCTACTTCGATTGTCTGGAATTCCTTGTTTTCCGGGTGAAGGTAAATTCTGTTCTTGACTTGTTCAAGACGTTTGACTGTTACTTCGTCGTCAATTCTGGCAACGACAACCTGGCCATTGGATGCCGTTGATGTTTTATGGACAGCCAGAAGATCCCCGTCAAGAATGCCGATATCCTTCATGCTCATCCCTTTTACCCGAAGCATGAAGTCAGCTTTGGGTGAAAAGAAATCAGGGTTGATGGACAGATGGTCTTCAATATGTTCCTGGGCAAGAATGGGGCTTCCTGCAGCAACCTGTCCTACAATAGGCAGGCCAGCAAATTCGGTGCCAGGGATTCGAATACCTCTTGAGGTTCCGGGGGTAATCTCGATTGCTCCCTTGCGGGCAAGGGCTCTGAGATGTTCTTCTGCAGCATTGGGAGATCGGAAACCAAAGGTCTGTGCGATTTCTGCACGAGTGGGAGGGAAACCGGTCTCTTCTATATGAGACTTGATCAGTTCAAGGATCTCAGTCTGGCGCTTGGTCAATTTATACATGATTCAATCTGTGTTTTTATACAGTACATGTGATTATATACAGTATTTTGCTGGCTGCAACTACCTCTGCCTTATTAATCCAACTTGATGTTTCAGTTGGCAAACGTTAGTTTTAAACAAATGTTTACATTGGAGGTTTTACAGGCATGTCACAGTCAGCGACAGTAGACAGGATTCTGGACGCTGCAGAGAAATTATTTGCTGAGCATGGGTTCGCAGAGACTTCTCTGCGTTCAATCACCAGTCAAGCGGGTGTTAACCTGGCCGCTGTCAATTATCACTTCGGCTCTAAAAAATCCCTGATTCAGGCGGTCTTTTCCCGTTTTCTTGACCCTTTTGTCAGCAATCTTTCCGGGGCTATTGTGAGATATCAGGATAATAATGATGTCGTTGATCTGGAAGAAATACTTCATTTACTGGTGGATCAGATCATGGCGGTTAAACCTCGCAGTCCTGAAGATCTCTCTGTTTGTATGAGGATGATTGGCCTGGCCTACACACAGGGCCAGGGGCATCTGAAGAAATATTTGCGAGACGTCTATGGTGAAGTATTCCAGGCCTATCTGGAGTTGTTGGTAAAAGCGTGTCCTGAGTTGCCAATGAATGATCTGTTCTGGAGAGTTTATTTTATCCTGGGTTCCGCTGTTTTTACCCTTTCAGGAGCGGATACGCTGAGGGCTATGGCGGAAAGCGATTATGGGGTCAGGACTGAACTGGAAGATATCATGAGGAAGATGGTTCCTTTCATGGCGGCAGGTCTCAGGTCACACACCTGACGGAACATTTAACCATAACAGAGCTTAATTTACCGATGCATCTTACTGTTCATATTGCCAGTCAGAAGATGGTGCTGCACGAGAAGGGCGGCAAGCGCCGTGTTTATTCAGTTTCTACTGCCAGCAAAGGAACCGGACAGCAGGAAGGGAGCTGGCAAACGCCCCTTGGGCTGCATGTTATCCGTGCAAAAATTGGTGCAGGTCTACCGGCTAATTCAGTATTTGTCGGACGTCGCTTTACTGGTGAGATCTATTCACCTGAGCTGCGTAAGCAGTATCCTGAAAGAAAGGACTGGATATTAACCAGAATTTTATGGCTCAGTGGCCTGGAGCGCGGATATAACCGGCTTGGTAATGTTGATACCATGCGCCGCTACATATACATCCATGGCTCGCCGGATACTGCAGTGATGGGAGAGCCTGGCTCACGGGGGTGTATCCGAATGCATGGGGAAGATATTATCCATCTGTTTGACCGTGTAGATACCGGTACCAGGATCGATATACAGCATAGCTGATACAGCTTTTTTGTTTTTAGAGGGTATAGTTTTGCCAACAGGCCTGAACCGTGGTGTTCTTTTGATCGATCTCAAGGGAACGCAGCTGACAGCTGAAGAAAACCAGCTGCTTTCCCTGCCCGGTGTTGCGGGTATTGTCCTTTTTTCCAGGAACTATCAGAGTCGGGAACAGTTAATTGCCCTGATCCGTTCTGTCCGGGACGTTCGCCGGGATCTGTTAATTTGTGTGGATCAGGAAGGTGGGCGTGTGCAACGCTTCAAGGACGGATTTACCCGTCTACCTCCGGCGCAGGCCTATGGGGTGTTTGACCCGGATCTGCACTGCCATATAGCTTATGAGTCAGGCTGGCTGATGGCCTCTGAGCTGCTGGCCTGTGGGGTAGATCTTTGCCTGGGGCCTGTGTTGGATATTGATCATGGTAAAACGTCGATTGTCGGGGATCGGGCTTTTGGGTGTTCGGTTGAGCAGGTGACTCAACTGGCCTCATTGTGGGTTGATGGGGTTCATGAAGCAGGAATGTCCGTGGTTATCAAGCACTTTCCGGGCCATGGAAATGTGGATTCTGATTCCCATGTGAGCCTTCCCCTGGATGATCGTACTTTTGATGAGATCTGCCAGTCTGACATGGAGCCTTTCCGGGTGATGATTCGAAAGGGGGTTGAGGCATTAATGCCAGCCCATATCCTGTTTCCCGCTATTGACCAGTATCCGGTCGGTTATTCACCAGAATGGCTGAAAAGGGTGTTGCGCAATCAGCTGTCATTTGATGGACTGGTTATCAGCGATTGCCTATCCATGGAAGGAGCGGCGAAAACCGGCAGTTATCCTGCCAGGGCCAGAGCCGCATTGGATGCTGGTTGTGATCTTCTTATTATTTGTAACCGTCAGGGAGTTCTGGAGGTATTGGCTGAAATAGACGGCTCTGGTTTACAGGGTGTCGGTCCGGGTGATTTGATGCCAGCCTCATACACTGACTGGGCGTCTCTTGAAAACTCAGAGCGCTACCGGGAAGTACGTAAAATGCTGGCCAGGGCCTTTGGGGCCGGCTGATTTTGCAATACTTTTTACTGGTTCCCATGGACACACCATCAAGTAATTTCCGGTAACTTTCCCTCTAAGTTACCGTACCGGTTTATAGTTAGTTCTCGTCCAAAAACTCTGCACCCCAGACGCAGGAAGGTTTAGAGGGCAATCATCAAGTTTTGTTTTGACGCCTTCTTTAACCAGTTTATCTGGGTTGCCGGGTTAAGCTGGTCAGCAGAAGAAATATGGGGAGGAACCGGAAATAATCTGTTTGAGCGCTTTCTCAGTTTTCGGGACCTATTGGTCATTGTTCTGTTCTGTTGGGTTTTTATCTCGTTTATCAGAGCACTGGAACAACGCTACCTTGGGGAAGGTGTTCTGGATGGGGTTGATCTTCAGTATGACCCGTCGCAAATTCGTGTGCCCGGTTATGGCCAATCAGTAAACCTTAAGATGCAAAATCCCTATTGAGGTTATTGAGTCGGAGATAGCCAGTCAAATCGGAACAGTCTGCTGTAGCAAAAATACTCGCGCAGGAATTCCGTTCCTTCAGGGGCGAGAAGAGATCAATGTAACACTCCATCGACCGATAATAACAAAAACTAATAAGTCGATATTGAGGAGCGTTCCCATGAACAGATTTTCAAGGGTCAGATGGGTCCTGCTGGTCAGTCTCTGCCTGGCGGCCAAGGCCTTCAGTGCCGGTCACAGCGTCCATATCCAGATGAGCAAGAAGGCCGTTGAGTTGGTCTCTGACCCGGCGTTGAGGAGTATCCTGCAAGAGTATAAGGCGCAGTGGGTGATTGGTTCTGGCCTACCGGACGGTGGTTACCTCAATGGTTATCCTTATGCCGAGATCAGCCACTGGTCGAAATTCCATCGCTCCTATTTCTCCCAAATCCAGAAACTCTGCCCTCCTGAAAAGCTGCAGCTGGCAGAGTGTAAAAAACTGGTTTCCCATTTTATGGGTATGGTGGCTCATGGCGTTGAGGATGAAATTTATGACAATTTATTGATGAGTTTATCCGACCAGGTGGATGGGCGTGGGGGGGATCATCTGGCCACGTCCAAGGATACCATCGTCGACAAATACGCCATTTACGATTACCAGGGGGCCTACGATGTGCATCCTACTGCGGTATCACCGCTGGATGTGGTTTATCAGGCGCTGCAACCACTGCTGAAATCGAAAGTACAACGTAGCCACATTGAAGAGGGGCAAGGTAATATTGTGGCAGCAGCCGTTTGGGAGCGGCAGCTGGTTAATCCGTTCAGCAATCTTATGGACAGCCGTTTATACCCATGGCTCCGGCAGAACTACCGGGACGGCATTGGCGGTATCAATTACACCGGGATCAGGGTTGCAAGGGTATGGGATTACTACTGGGCAAAGTTCAAGGGGCATGATCAGGTTGAGCCACATTTTTCGGTGTATCCTGAACCAGGGGGAGTTGTCGGCCTGAATACCAGTATTGGCCGTGGACGTTTTATCTTTATTGCTGATCGGCCACTTTCCTATTTTTACAGGGAGCTTGAGCTGCAAAAGTTGATGCTCGATGGCTCGTGGCAGGAAATCGCCTCTGAAAATTACTATCGTTATGATGGTTATCTCCACGCTGTTTATCCAAGTAAAGGTTTTGTCGCCGGGGAACAGTATCGGGCCATATTGTCCTATTCCGTTGATGGACTTCATTATGACCGGGAGCTGGTATGGAATGCCACCGCAGCAAGTATTCCCTGAATGGCGAGGAGTCTGTCAGATTTTTACGCAGTCGGTCAGTGGAAAATCTGAAAGTCTCCTGGACTAATATTTAATAAAAACATAACAGGGAAAGACTGATGACGTTGCCTCATCTTGACTCACAACAGGTATTACCGCCTTTCAAAGGGCCTTTGCTTCCCCCGGATCAAGTGTCAACTGATTCGTCAGGCAGCGTCGTTGTGGTACCGCCTTTAACCACTCCCCAGGAGAATTTTACAGACATTGCCCAGGTCCCGTTGGAAAAGCGCACCATTAAGGTAAGCGATTACAGTCTTGTAAATGGACAACCACCCTCTCGATTAAAAAAACTGGCATCGGCCATAAAAATCATTGGTGCTAATGTCATCAGGGCAGTTAATGAGAGCGTAACCGCCCGGCGACTGCTGCTCAGTGGCCTGGTGGGTGGTCTGGTGGGGCTGACATCCGGCGTCTTGCTGATGGCTTCGCTGACCGGGGGGCTCTCCATGGTTACCCTGATACCGTCACTCTCTATTTGCGCACCAGCGGCGGTGGTGGGGGCATTAGTAGGGGTTGCTGGGGGAATGGTCATGTTGGCAGGTTATGGTGCCACCAAGGGGCTGGTGCGCTCAGCAGCCTACCTCTGGCGTTCGCCGGAACAGCGCTTTCTGCATGATTACCGGCAGGCGGCAAACGAGTTGAAGTCGCTGGAAAAAGAGAGTGTCAACAACCGTCACATGCGCTCTGAAAAACATCTGCGGATTGGCATATTAAGAGCTTATCTGGAGCCCCGGCGCGCTGAATGTCAACAGCTGTTGACCGCAGGCGGTGCCCCCGATAAAGTCTGGCGTCAATATGGCTTCCGCCCGGCCAATAATATTCCTCCCTCTTCGATGGTTTGAGTCTACAGGCGGCAGTGATCGCAAGGCATGCACATTAAAGAAGATGTTAAACAAACTGGCTACAATTTATAAAAATAACCAACTGAAATCGCTGAATGATCCCGATCATGAACCCCGAATTTATCTCGTTCTATTCTCATTTGATTATTGCCTTTTTGCTGGCTGCTGCCTCATTTTATGGCATAAAGTGGCTGGCAAATTGCGAGCAAAGGAGGCCGGAAAGGGTATTCTGGTGTCTGGCTATCAACATATTGCGCAGACCCTTGCTGACGCTGCCCTGGGTGTTGTTCATCCTCTATTCGGCGCATTACTGGCCGGGGCTTGAACGGTCGGATGTCAATGAAACGCTTGATCTGATTCAAAAACTCATTCTGACCATCTATCCTGCCTGGTTCATCTGGGAAATCAGCCTGAATATGGCAGAGGTGCTGGATTCCATGGGAGAGCGGTGGCGCGAGCGCTTATCGCCTTCAGTTATTGCCCGTTCAGTGCAGCTGATTATCGTTGTCTCCACACTGTTGAGCCTTGCCCAGGCCTTCGGGTATAGCCTGTCAACACTTCTGGCCTTTGGTGGTATTGGCGGTATTATTCTGGGTCTTGCTGCCAAGGACTGGCTGGCAAACTTTTTTGGTGGATTAATGCTGATGTTGGATCGTCCTTTTACTGAGGGTGACTGGATTCGCTCTCCGGACCGGTCAATTGAAGGGCATATCGAAAAGGTTGGCTGGCGTCTGACAAAAATAAGAACGTTTGATAGACGGCCTATTTATGTTCCAAACTCAATCTTTACCGGCATAGTGGTCGAGAATGCCACGCGAATGAGAAATCGTCGGATGATTGAAAATTTTTCTCTTCGTTATGAGGATATTGGGAAAATTCCCCGTATTCTCAGTCGAATAGATGATCTTGTTCAAGAGGTTCCCGAGGTTGACAGTCGTGAGCCTCATTATGCTGTTTTCATTCGTTATGATGATTCTGCCCTTTTATGTCAGGTTCGGGTACATATCACAAGAACGGATCGTGTTGGTTTTTTAAAGGCTCAGGAATCTATTTTGCTTCTGGTTGCAGCGGTTGTTAACGAGGAAGGGGCGTCATTTGCTTATCCGACTCGAAGGATTCTTTCCGATGGGTCGATAACACAGTAGTTATATTCAATATGATGAAAATTGATAAAAAAAACTAATGGATATACTGATTGTTGAAGATGCCCGTGACCAGAGAATGATTCTTTCTGTGGTTTTGAAAAAGCAGGGACATCGTGTTTTTGAGGCATCAGACGGATATGAAGCACTGAATGTTCTGGAAAGCCATCCTGATATCCGGATCGTCATCAGCGACTGGATGATGCCCAATATGGATGGTATAGAGCTTTGTGAGGCGATCCGTAACAGTGATATTGGGTATTATGTCTATTTTATGCTGCTAACGGGTAACTCGGATCGTGAGGCCATGGTGGAAGGTATTAACCGTGGTGCTGATGATTTTATCAATAAGCCTGTGGATTTTGACGAGCTTGGTGCCCGCCTTAATGCCGGTATTCGAATTATCGAATTAAAAGCGGCTCTTGAACATAAAATACATACCATAGAAAAAGACTTGGAGTCAGCGGCAGAAACGCAGGCCCGTTTGCTATCTGAGCCAGCAAAAATTCAGAATGTGGATTTTAACTGGTATTTCAAACCAAGCCGCATTCTTGGTGGGGATATGTTTGGTTATCAGGCGCTTGATGGAGAGACACTGGACTTCTATCAGCTGGATGTAGCCGGGCATGGTATTCCGTCAGCACTGTTTTCTTTTTCATTGAACAATACCCTGCGTGAGGACGGAGGTGGATCACTGGTTAAGGAGTCATTCAGTGAGCCACCTTTCTATCGGGTAAAAGAACCGGATGAAGTGCTGATGAGCCTGAATGAACAGTTTCAGGCAAAACCTGAGTCGATGCTCTACTTCACCATAGCCTACGGGATAATAAACAGCCGAACCGGTTCTGTTACGCTGTCGCAGGCTGGCCATCCGTCATCACTGTGGCTGAAAAGCAGTTCAAAATCTGTCGAAAAAATTACCTGTGGCGGTGTACCGATAGGTATGATGCCAGCGATGACCTATGAAAATGTCACTATTCAGCTTCAACCTGGCGATAGACTTTTTCTTTACTCCGATGGGGTGACGGAGTGTGAAAACAATACCGGTGAAATGTTTGGTGAAGACCGGCTGGTATCTGCCCTGGAAGATGCTATTGATCTCACCATTGAAGCCATGATCAGTCGCGTTGAGCAGGACATTATTAACTGGACCGGAGCTGATGTTTTTGAGGATGATGTAACTTATCTGGTATTGGAGTGGCAGCCGTAACCAGGCTTCTGCTGCCTTATTGATTATGCAATGTTTATGACGCAAGGAGAGCGACATGCCATTTGACTCTAAAAATGATGCCGGGCATACCATCGTATCGATCGACGAAACCCGGCTTGATGCTTCTCTATCAGAGCCTCTGAGGATTTACCTGTTTGACCAGATCGACAATGGTTCCGATAACCTGGTTATTGATTTATCCCAGGTGCGCTTTATGGACAGTAGCGGTTTGGGGGCATTGGTGGCAGGTCTGAAAAAAATGGGGGGGGCAGGTTCAATGAAACTGGCCAGTGCCCAGCCTGCAGTTATGGATCTTTTTAGTCTTACCTCTATGGACAAGCTGTTTACCATTCTCCCTACAGTGACCGAGGCCATTGAGGAGAAGTAGTCATGACGGACGAAAAGGGTCAGGCAGTCAGGCTTGAGATTGACAGTGAACTGGCGAATACCACCCTGATTGCCATGGCTGTCCGGGGCCTTTGTGCGATGACAACACTGTCCCCGGTAGAGGTTAATCGTGTGGAGCTGTGTGTGGTTGAGATTGTTAATAATGCCATTGAACACGCCTATGGTAATGAAAAGGGGCATAAGGTTGAGGTTGGGGTCAGTCTTTTGCAAGCTTGCATAATGCTGACCATAAGTGATTGGGGTAAGCCAATGGATCAGGGGAAACTGGGGAGCAGGGATATGTCAGTGGACCCTGACAATCCTGCGGCGTGGCTATGCAGTGGTAGAGGTTTGCCGATCGTCCAGAGTTTGATGGATAACGTCGAGTATCAGACTGTTGGGGATAAAAACAGTTTTATCATGAGTAAGCAGATCAGGAGTTAGTACACGGTTTCAATACAGTTGATGGGTTCTATCTATCATTGACCTCCAAACTCCGTTCGTCCTGAGCGGAGTCGAAGGACATAAAATCCATACCCTGAATAAAGACTGTGCTAATCACCCTTCGTCCGTGCATCCTGAGCGGAACCGAAGGACTCTCAGGGTGAACGGTGATTGTCCACATCAAACTCATTGAAATGATGTACTGGTCTGTTCACTCATTTTTAGCAACGTCAGCTGCTTTTTTCTGAAATTATCATACCTGTTTCCACCAGAGTGCCGGGGCGGTCATAGGGCGTAAGTTTGAATAGGACGCCAATCTCCGGACTGTCTATGTATTGAAGTTTCTTTACATTTCGGATTCTTCTTCGCTGTTTTATTTGAAAGTTATCGGTTATGCGCAAGGGTGGAGAGCCATCATCCAGTCTCACCAGGTTGTCAGATTCTATATGAGAAGCAGCAAGAACGTCGGATGTCTTTTGTTCGTAGTTGTGCTTCTCCCCGGACAGTGTGGAGTAGAGTGATTCCGGACTTAATTTATTCAGCCACAGATCAATATCAACATGCAGAAAGCGCTCTTCACTGACGCTGACCGTGCCATTCAGCAACAGGTTGTCCTGCCCACTGATAGCAGCCCGGATTTCAATCGGTCGCTTACCTGATTCAGCGCTGACAGGCATTCGCCATGCTTTATGGGTAATCACCTGATAGTTGCGATTTTTCTCAAGTGCAGTAACCTGGCTGTTCAATATCCTTTCATTGGCTGGTAGCGCGATGTAGGCATCACGCATAGTATCAGGATGGCTTTGGTGTTCAGGCTCAATGATGTCAAACAGAGGACTGCTATCATCAGGGCCTGTATCATGAGTTTGCAGCCTGATCGTATTTTCAGGCGCCCGGTAACCGGCAACGGGAGGCCAGGCTTCGCCACTGTCATTATTCTGGTAACGAAAAACCACAAGATCTACCTGATACCATGGGGTATCAGGTCTGCCATTACTTTCCTTTTGTGCAGCAGAAAGCGGTAAATTAACAAGTAGTGCTATCGACAATGCGATAAGCTGAAGTTTTTTCATGCAGAATATCCTTGGATCTCCCAATCCGGAATCAGGGGTTATGGTTTTTGTGCAGCACCACCGGGCTGCCAGTCAGGCATTTACTGTTAGACATAAGCAGTTAACCAGCGAGCCTGCCCAGCAGCGTTTCTGTTGCCTTAAACCTCTGTTCCGGAGTTTCCATTGCGTCAATGTACTTTAAGATGCTGCTTCCTTCCAGCCTGAAATGCTGAGGGCTTGACTGGATAAGGTTAATAATCAGCATGGGGTCGACACTGGGCTGTTCTTCAAACTCAACTCTTGCTTCTTTGCTGCTGGCGTCCAGTTTCTTGATTCCCAGTTTCTGGGCATAAAGTTTTAACTTCATCTGACGGAACAGGTTTTTGGCCGGGTCGGGCAAGAGGCCAAACCGGTCAATCAGCTCAACCTGAAGGTTCTTTAACTTTTCCTCATTTTCAGCGGCGGCAATTCTCTTATAGAGAATCAAGCGGCTATGGACATCGTGAATATAGTCTTCAGGTAACAGGGCCGGAAGCCGTAAGTTCACTTCTGTGCCATGGTTCAAAGGCTGATCCGGATTGGGTGTTTCGCCGTTGCGGATGGCGTTAACAGCTCGCTCAAGCATCTCGGTGTAGAGCGTAAATCCAACACTTTGTATCTGGCCACTTTGACCTTCCCCCAGCAGTTCACCAGCGCCTCTGATCTCCAGGTCGTTCGAGGCCAGCATGAACCCGGCACCAAGGGTTTGTGCTTCTGATATGGCTTCAAGACGTTTCGCGGCATCAGCAGTCATCAATTTCGGTGCTGGTGTTAACAGATAAGCGTAGGCCTGGTGGTGTGAGCGACCAACCCTGCCTCTAAGCTGATGCAGTTGGGCCAGACCAAACTTGTCAGCTCTGTTGATGATAATAGTATTGGCGTTAGGGATATCGATGCCGGTTTCAATAATGGTTGTACATACCAGCACGTTGTAGCGTTTGTGGTAAAAATCTGACATCACCTGTTCAAGCTGACGCTCACGCAATTGGCCATGACCGGTGATGACCCGTGCTTCAGGAATCAGTTCCTGAAGGTCGCTGGCTACTTTTTCAATGGATTCAACCTGATTGTGAAGATAGTACACCTGCCCGCCACGAAGTAGCTCCCTGAGGATCGCTTCTTTTACCAGCGGTTGATCATATTGACGGACAAAGGTTTTAACCGATAGTCGCCGTGCCGGTGGTGTCGCAATAATGGAAAGGTCGCGAATACCGGACATCGCCATGTTGAGCGTTCTTGGAATGGGCGTTGCGGTCAGGGTCAGGATATCAACCTCGGACCTTAAGGACTTGAGTTTTTCCTTGTGGCGAACCCCAAAGCGGTGCTCTTCATCAATAATAAGAAGGCCAAGATCTTTAAAGGTAAGGTCTCCCTGAAGAATCTTGTGGGTACCAATAATAATATCCAGTTTGCCCTCAGTGAGCCGCTCTTTTGCTTGATCCACGGATTTTTGTGACTTGAATCGTGAAATAACATCAATTTCGATCGGCCAGTCGGCAAAACGATCACGAAAACTTTCGTAGTGTTGTTGTGCCAGAAGCGTCGTGGGGACCAGAATGGCCACCTGTTTCCCGCTGTGAACCGCAAGGAATGCGGCCCGCATGGCAACTTCTGTTTTACCAAAGCCAACATCACCACAGACCAGGCGGTCCATTGGTTTTGGTGCGCACATATCACCAATGACAGCGGCGATGGTCTGTTGCTGATCGGGCGTTTCTTCAAACGGAAAGGCCGCAGCGAAAGCCAGATAGTTCTGCTCTGGCTCAGTGAAAGGAAACCCTTTTCGTGCCTCTCTGCGGGCATAAATATCCAGCAGTTCAACGGCTACGTCCCTGGCTTTTTCGGCGGCCTTTCGCCGCACCTTGCTCCATTGCTCGCTGCCCAGCCGATGAAGCGGGGCAAGTTCATCGTCAGCACCGGTGTATCGGGAAATCAGGTGGAGAGAAGCGACAGGAACATAGAGTTTGGCTTCGTTGGCATATTCAAGGGTCAGAAACTCAGTGGTCTGGCCATCCACTGCCAGTGTTTCCAGCCCTCTGTATCTGCCAACGCCATGGTCAATATGAACCACAGGGGCTCCGATTCTTAACTCGGTGAGGTTGCGAATAACCTGGTCAGCACTCTGTTCGTCTTCCGTCTTCCGCCGTCTGGTCTGTTGTACTCTCTGGCCTAGCAAAAGCGCTTCCGGGATAACAGCAATTTGCTCTTCCGGTAAATACAGTCCGTTGTCCAGTAGTCCGGTACTGACAGCCAGAGCGGGCTTTTCTTTGAGAAATGCGGGCCAGCTATCGCATAGGTCAGGGGTTATATTATTTTGGCTCAGCAACTCCAGCAGTACTTCCCGCCGCCCGGCACTTTCGGCGACCAGAAGGACATGATTAATGTCATTTATAAAGGTTTTGAGGTGTGCCAGTGGCTGCTCAAGCCGGGCATTAATGGTCAGTTCCGGCAACGCTTCGCGGATTAAGTTAAACCGACCGGCTTTAGGTGCAACAGGCTGTTCAAACAATGTGACTCTGGGGAAGTCGTTCAGTCTGCTGTATAACTCCTCCGAGGGCATCAGAACCCGGGATGGCGGAAGTATTGGCCTTTGCGGATCAACACGGCGGTTTTCATATCGTGCATGAACATCCGAATAAAAATGATCCAACGATGAACCCACGGTGTCGTAGATCAGTATTCGGGTGTTTTGTGGCATATAGTCGAAAAGCGTTGACGTCTCCTGGAAGAAGAGAGGCAGATAGTATTCAATGCCCGGGCTGGCTATGCCCTTGCTGATGTCCTGGTAAATCGGGCATTCACGATAGTTTACGTCAAAGGTTTCCTGAAAATTACTGCGAAACAACGCTATCCCTTGCTTATCAAGGGGGAACTCATGCCCTGGTAACAGTTGTATCTCCTCAACAGTTTCGATGGAGCGTTGCGTTTCAGGATCAAAGGTTCTCAGTGACTCTATCTCATCATCAAAGAGATCAACTCGATAGGGCGTGTCAGCCCCCATGGGAAAAATATCAACAATAGAGCCACGAATAGCGAACTCGCCATGTTCCATCACTGAGTCAACACAGCGATATCCAGCCTGTTCAAACTGGCCTCTGCGTTCATCAATGATAAACCGGGTTCCCGGTTGCAACGACAGGCAGCTGCCCAGCAGATAGTTCTTCGGACACAGGCGGTGTAACAGTGTAGTTACGGGCACAATCAGAATTTTTTTTCTGCCACGGTTGTCGGTCAGGGGAAGATGGTAGAGTGTTGACAGTCGTTGGGAAATAATATCCTGATGGGGTGAGAATGTATCGTAGGGCAATATTTCCCAGTCCGGCATTTGCTGAACATTGATGTGTGCTTCTTCAGCAAGGAAAAAGACCAGCTCTTCTTCCAGCCGGTTTGCTGATGAACTGTCCGGAGTAATAATCATCAGCGGATGGTTGTCCGTTACCGCAGTACAGGAAATGGTAAAGGCAGGACCGGCTTTTGCAAGATTTCCCCACTGAAGCTTGTCGCCGGGGTGGGTTGGCAGAGGAATAGTGTGTTGAAACATGAAAATCCTGAAGGTTCTCCTGATTACCCCAAATTATAAGAGATGGATTGTAGCGGTTGTGATCCTGTTCTCCCAGTATTGCCAGAGTGAAATGGCGGAATAAGGGCAAAAATTAAATGCGTAAAGATTATCAATGTTAATGTTTGATAATCTTTGTTGCCTCGGACACCATCAACAAGGATAATACCCACGAAACATAAGTCCCAATTAAGGGGCTGTATTTGAAATAGAAAATAATAAACGGGAATTTATCGTGGTAACAGACCGTTTTCAGGACTGGAAAGAGCGTGAAGCACTGGCTGAGTCAATGATCCCACTGATCGGCAGGTTGTATAGAAATCACCATGTTGTCACGTCTGTGTTTGGGCATCCCGTCATTAACCGCTCCGTTATTAGCCTGTTAAAAGCTCACAAGTTTGTTCGTCAGATTGAGGATAATGGTCTTTCTGTCCGTGAGACATACTCTGTGCTGGAAATTCTGACCGGTCTTGATCTGGGGCCATCTCGTATTGATATTGGCAAGCTGGCCGTTGGTTACCGGGCGGAAGCTGAAGACCGGTCACTGAAAGAGTATGTGACCGGGCAGGTAGCGTCAGTGACTAATGGTCATAAACAGACTTTGGGCCCTGGTCAGGATGTCGTATTGTATGGTTTTGGACGAATTGGCCGTTTAATGGCCAGAATCCTGATTGAGCGCGCGGGCAGTGGCTCTGGTCTTAACCTGAGGGCCGTGGTTGTCAGACCCGGCGGTGCAGGTGATGATCTTCAGAAGCGGGCAAGCCTTTTACGTCGCGACTCTGTCCATGGCTCTTTCCAGGGCACTATTTCTGTTGATGAAGAGAATAAAGTCATCTATGCCAATGGTGTGGCCATTCAGGTCATTTATTCCAATGGCCCGGATTCCATCGATTACACGCAGTATGGCATTAATAATGCCGTGGTTGTGGACAACACTGGGAAATGGCGTGATGAAGAGGGGCTGGGCCTTCATTTGCAATCAAATGGGGTATCCAGAGTTCTGCTGACAGCTCCGGGTAAAGGGGATATCAAGAATATTGTTTATGGGGTAAATCATAACGATATTAAGCCAGAAGATCAGATTCTTTCCGCCGCCTCCTGTACCACTAACGCTATCACGCCTGTGCTGAAGGCGATTAATGATGAGTTTGGTGTTGAACACGGTCATGTTGAGACGGTTCACTCTTACACCAATGATCAGAATCTGATTGATAATTACCACAAAGGTGAGCGTCGTGGACGCAGTGCTGCCCTGAATATGGTCATTACCGAAACCGGAGCAGCTAAAGCCGTTGCCAGGGCTTTGCCTGAACTTGAGGGTAAGTTGACGGGTAATGCTATCCGGGTGCCGACCCCTAATGTTTCACTGGCAATCCTTAACCTTTCCCTGGCCAAAGCAAGCACAGTTGAACAGCTTAATCGCTTTATCAGAGAGACCTCACTGTATTCCAGCCTCCAGAAACAGGTGGACTACGTAACGTCTGTTGAAGCGGTTTCCAGTGATTTTGTGGGTAGCCGTCGTGCGGGCGTTGTTGATGGGCAAGCCACTATCGTTGACGGAAAACGCTGTGTGCTTTATGTCTGGTATGACAATGAGTTTGGTTACAGCTGTCAGGTCAACCGGATACTTCAATTTATGTCTGGTGCGATGTACCCGTCGGTTCCATAAAATGATCACTTATCAGTAATGACCACTTCAAAGAGTGACTGAGTAGTTGTCCTGCTGATCAGTCGGTCTACATTCCATATCTTTTCGGCACTTATCTGTCATATTCCAGACTCAGGGCAGGGGCAAGGACCCCTGCGCCTATTTTGAGTTTCACAAAACGCACTCAGAAGTTGAAAATCAGGATCAGAGGATATTACATGAATTTTTTGGTTCAAAATTGTGAGGATGGAGAATTGAACATAATACCTCTAATGGGATTACCAAGCATGGCATCATTCCTCATTTTGGTTATGGGAGTTACTAGTTAATTGACCAATAATTGAAAAATAAGTTTCATTGGCATGAAAAAAGAAGTTTGTTGCTGTTCTAATCAAACCGGAACATAACGGGCGCTCAAGCAGACGGCGCTATAGGTGCCGTCCCTCAGATTCGCGATATCCGATTTACCTTCAAATACGTATAGCTGATTTGAATTGACATAAGTCAACATTGAGGAGGGTTATTGAATTTCTAAATTGTAACCATTCTCATTTGCGTATATATTCGTTTCAGTTGAAGATTTGCCAGACACTAGCGATTTCATACTAAAAACCCTACAAAAATCAGGCTTTTGTTCCTGGCATATGATTTAAGTCAAAATGTTTTGGTCGCTGTTTGAAAGTTTTCACCTGCTGTGAGGTACAGGAACTATCAGGACCGACTTATGATGTCTTTGGAGAGCAGTACATGAAGGTGACATTGGGTGAACTGAAAGCCGGCGAATGTGGCCGGGTAATGGCTTTTCTGGATGCTGGCAGTGCCTACCGACGGAAATTGCTGGCAATGGGACTGACTCCCGGAACCCGGTTCACAGTTTGTCGTGTTGCTCCCATGGGGGACCCAATCCAGTTGGAAGTCAGAGGCTTCCAATTATCTATTCGAAAAGATGAAGCCGCTGTTGTAGAGGTTTCCAGAACATGAAAAAACACGTTGTTGCGATCGTAGGGAACCCTAACTGTGGTAAGACAACGCTGTTCAATGCGTTGACCGGTGCCCGGCAGCGGGTTGGTAACTGGCCTGGCGTCACTGTGGAAAAACGCAGTGGTTTTTATACCTTTGCAGATAACGCCATAGAAGTTGTTGACCTGCCCGGAACCTACTGTCTTGATGTCGTTGACAGCGACGTTTCTCTTGATGAAAAAGTTGCCCGTGATTACATTCTGAAGCGTGAAGCTGATTTAATTATCAATATTCTTGATGCTTCGAATATCGAAAGAAATTTGTACCTGACCACTCAATTACTGGACATGGGTGCGCCGGTAATCGTTGTACTCAATATGATGGACGTTGCCCGAGAAAAGGGCATGGTCATTGATATTGCTAAGCTCTCTGAGGAACTTGGCTGCCCGGTGCTGCCCCTGGTTGCCAGTAAGACAAGCAATATCAAAGGCTTTTTAAAAAACATTAATGGCTTTTTGAATAATGGTATTTCAGTGGCCCCACCATTGAACCTTGGTGAACAACTGGAACAGGCCATTCGTGTTATTGAATCGACCCTTGAAGAGTTAGCCAATCTTGATAGTCCGCTGTCCCGGCGCTGGTATGCATTGAAGTTATTGGAAGGTGACAATGTTCCAGTTCCGGAGCTGAACTGGCAAGTGGTTAATGTGGCCAGTCAGCAGCGTCATATCATTGAAGCTGCATTTGAGGAAGATCTGGACATTATTCTGGCCAGTCGACGTTACGATGTGGTTGGCCACATCATGAAGTCAGTGATTCGTGAGCGAGGCGTTGTCAGTCACCGGCTGACCGAATCCATTGATCGTGTCGTATTGAACCGGGTGTTGGGGTTCCCCATTTTCCTGGGTGTCATGTATCTGATGTTCATGTTCACCATTAACTTCGGCAGTGCCTTTATCGACTTTTTTGATATCTTTACCGGTACTCTGCTGGTGGACGGACTGGGCCACTGGCTGGGTTCGGTTGGAGCCCCCGCCTGGGCAGTGACGTTACTGGCGGATGGTGTGGGTGGTGGTATCCAGACAGTGTCGACATTTATCCCGGTCATTGCTTTCCTGTTTCTGTTTCTTTCCATACTGGAAGATTCGGGCTACATGGCCAGGGCTGCTTTTGTCATTGACCGGCTAATGCGGTTTCTGGGGCTTCCGGGCAAAGCATTTGTTCCTATGCTGGTTGGCTTTGGCTGCAACGTGCCTGCGATTATGGCCGCACGCACACTGGATAATGAGAAGGATCGCCTGTTGACCATCTCCATGGCTCCCTTCATGTCCTGTGGTGCCCGATTGCCGGTGTACGCACTGTTTGCCGCCGCCTTTTTCCCTGAGTCCGGCCAGAATGTGGTGTTTATCCTCTATCTGGTGGGTATCCTGGCCGCGATATTTACCGGGTTGATTCTCAAGCAGAGCGTCCTCAGCGGGGATACTTCGCCATTTATCATGGAGTTGCCCAATTACCATTTGCCATCGGTGACCCAGGTAATGTTACGAACCTGGGATCGTCTCAAAGCTTTTATCTTGCGTGCTGGCAAAGCGATCGTGATGGTGGTGGTCGTGCTCAACACCCTGAATGCTATTGGTACCGATGGCTCTTTCGGTCACCAGAACACTCAGAGCTCCATGCTCAGCAAGATTGGCCAAACCATTACACCGGCATTTGCCCCCATGGGCATGACGGAAGAAAACTGGCCAGCGGCTGTAGGACTGTTCACGGGTATTCTGGCGAAAGAAGCCGTTGTGGGTACTCTTGACTCAATGTATGGTGCGATTGCCGCTTCTGAAAACGCTGACACTGACGGTGCAACGACTTTTGACCTGTTGGCAGGCTTGAACAACGCCATTGCCACTATTCCGGCAAATCTGAGTGGTTTAAGTGGAACACTGACAGATCCTCTGGGCGTCGACGTTGGAGATTTGACCGATCTGGATGCGGTTGCCGAAGAGCAGGCAGTTAAGGTCAGCACTTTCTCTGTTATGGCAGGCCTGTTCCCCAGTAATGCTGCGGTCATTGCCTACTTATTAATGATCCTTCTGTATACCCCCTGCGTAGCAGCATTGGGCGCTATTTACCGGGAAACCAGTCTGGGGTGGACGCTCTTCATTGCCGGATGGACTTTCTTTCTTGGCTATGCGGTTGCCACTATTTATTATCAATTGTCTCTGGTATCTGTGCAGCCCGGTGAAACGCTACTTTGGGTGGTATCGATAATGCTGATGATGTTTATTGTGATTACCTTGATGAAACGGATGGGAGCCACAGTTCTGCATGGGCGAATGGATGTCAGTCCGCAATGATATCGCAGACAAGATATCGTAGACGCAAAGAGTGACCAGAAGCACTGACAGTGCTTTTGGCCATCAACTGAAACCTGAAGTGACAGGCGCTAACCATGCTGATCAAAATTCGTGATTATTTGAAACAGCAGAAAGTTTGCTCTCTGGCTGACCTCAGTGTGAAATTCAATACGACACCTGAGGCCATGAGAGGGATGCTCTCACACTGGTTAAGGAAAGGTCAGTTGAGCTGTGAACAGCCGGGTTGCTTTGTGGCCTGCAAAAAGGGCTGTGTTTCCTGTGACCCTGCCGAGTTGGAGATCTATCGATGGCAGGGTAAGGCGCAACAAATACCGGTGTTTAATCTTGCCTGAGATTTCACTGAACCCGATACAGGTAAACAGGGGTCTTGTACAGATCGTCTGCCTTAATGACCTGAACCGGTTCTCTGCCTGAAAGGCTGAATGTATGGGTGACTACCCAGCAGCCTTTGGGCAGTTCAGGAATAATTTCTGTTGCAAAGCGCCTCATGGCACCGGGAAATAAATAACAAACAACAAGTTCCGCATTACTGAAATCGGCTGCAAAAAAATCCTTTCTTTTTACCTCAATTCCATAAACCACCTGTGTATAGATGGCAGGAATTGGGGAACGTTCCCAGGCCTTAATCTGTTTGTCAGGGTATTTTTCCCTTAATGTGGGAATCAGGTGCCCCCAGCCACAACCAAGCTCCATAACATGGCCGGACACGTTATCGGGAAGGATGTCTCTGATAGCCATCCTGACTTTTCCAGAGGTGGGAGTAGGACCAATGCCGAGGCGTAAGGTCCAGAAGAGAATAGAGCCAGTGATCAGACCGGCTGCAATCAGAAACGCTGTTGTAATTATTAATGAGTTCAAGGGATTATGTTTTAATCTTCAACACGTTCCCAGGTTTGCGAACGGCCAATCAGCGCGAACCCGATATAACCCCGGACTTCCAGTTTTCTGCCATCTTCCAGCACTTTCATGTTAGCGCTGTAGACTTTCCCGGACTCAGGGTCGACGATTTTTCCATCGTCATATTTGCTGCCTTGCTTTTCCATACCCCAGAGTATGGTCATACCCTGGACCTTCTGATCTTTAAGGTCGCCCTGGCACTGGTCGCAAATGCTGTCCTGTTTGGCAGGATCAAGAATCTGGGTCACTTTGCCAGACAGCTTGCCATTCTCTTCGAAGATTGTGACATAACTTTTTGCTTCACCAGTGCTGTCATCAATGGTTTTCCAAATGCCCAAAGGCGAAGCCGCGAGGCTGAAAGAGGACAGGCAGAGGGACAACAATGCAGCGCCCAGAGCGCGTTTTTTCAGGAACATGTGAGAGAGTCTCCAATACCCCGGAATTTACTGTAATCATTCCATTGTGGTGTCATTCAGGTAGAACAGTTTGCCACGGACACTTCTGCGAAATTCAGAAGGCGTGAGCTGGTAGCGACGTTTGAATAATCTGGAAAAATAATCAGCGTCGGTATATCCCACCTGCAGGGCAATTTCGGCAATGCCCAGGTTGGTATTCTTTAATAGATCGCTGGCCTGATCAAGCCTGATTTTGCGGACATATTCCATGGGGGGGGAACCGGTGGCCTGCTGAAAGCGGCGATTCAGTGTCCGGGCATTCAAACCTGACAGTTTGCCAAGGGCAGCAAGAGAAATTTCACTGGCGAAATGATGGTGGATAAAGTCCTGCAGGGAGACGATCACTTCATCCTGGTGTGCTGTCGCATGATCTTCAGCAAAATGGGTGTCTTTGAAGGGTTTTCTGATTTCATGGGAGAACTGCTGTTCAACCTTCTGGGCGATTGATTCGCCAAGGGCTACGCCAATCATGTGCACCATCAGGTCAGCGACCGAATTGACACTGCCAGCACAATAAATACGACCTGCCCGGGTGATCAGGTGATTGGGTTTGAACTCAATACCAGGAAAAAAACGTTGCAGTTTTTCCATGTAAAACCAATGGGTTGTGGCTGGTTTTTGATCCAGAATCCCGGTTTCTGCCATAAACGCCACCCCGGTGCCTGCAGCGGCCAATACGGCACCGGCATCGTATTGGCGTTTTAACCATTCAATGATTTCCGGGTGTTTCCTGACCACCGGAATCGGGTTGCGCCAGAGCGCAGGAACCAGGATCAGATCACCATAGCCGCTTTGTTTAAAGGTTCTATCCGGTGTCAGTCTCAGGCCGCCAGTGGTGGTGACGGGGTCTGGCGTACTGGCACAGAAATGAACTTCAATACTTTTTTTATTGGCCGACAGCCGGGTGTAGGTCATGGCCGCTTCCAGCATCTCAAGCGGTAATGTCACACTTGTACTGATCATATGCTCCACCATAGGTATCAGTACACGGTTTAACTGGATTGGAGGAGGTTGTTGAAACATTGGAAAAAACTGCTCAGGGGGGTGTCTTTTTTATCCGTATTTGTGTCTTTTTCATCCGGTTAAGTTTATCACGAAATCATTAAACTAGTGCCAACTTCATTTGATTCTTAATTTGCATTCATAACAACCTGATCTCTACTCAGACTCTGAGTGGCAGGTAATTCTGTTGTTATACAGGAGTGTGGTTTGTCCAGATTACCCGTTATTGTTGCTCAAGGTGGGGTCAGCCCAGCTGGAAGAACCTCTGGTTTTCATGGTTACCGTCGTTTGGTGCTGGAATGCCTGAGTGACCGGTCGCAGCACGAAACCCTTGCTGCGCTTCGAGCGCTGAGAAATCTGCCACAAGACAGCAGTCGGGAAGATATTCTGTCTGGAACATTGATTCGACAGCTGGAAAACAACCTGTTTAATCCTGAAGCTATTTCCTTTCATCAGGCTATTCAGGCTGAGTCCGGATCGGAAATTATTCTTAAGGGCCGTCGTTTACCCAATCCACTGCCCGATGGCTGGCAGTTAGAAAAACTGGAAAATGGCCAAATCAAGGTGAGAATCGAAGCCAGCCAGCCGTTAATGATTGCTTCAATCCGTGAATCACTGGTCAATGCCGCGGGTCAGCTGCCCAGCGGGTTTGCTCCGGAAAAGCTGTACCAGTCCCGGAACCACCCCAGGTCACTGACAATGACGGTGTTCGGTGCATCCGATGCGATCTATTCTTCCGGCATGGAATGGAATGCGGTCAAACAGAAGCTAAGCCCTGAAGAGGTTGCGGTTTATTCCGGCAGTGCCATGAGTCAACTGGATTTTAATGGTAATGGCGGTTTGCTTCAGTCCCGTTTGATGGGTAAGCGGGTGACTTCCAAGCAGTGTCCACTGGGTTTTGCCGAAATGTCGGCGGATTTTATCAATGCCTATATCCTTGGCTCTCTGGGTGGCACGGGTACCAGTATGGGAGCCTGTGCCACCATGCTTTACAACCTGGAGCAGGCGGTTTCTGAAATTCGCAGTGGCCGCCGTCGTCTGGTGATTGTGGGCAATAGTGAAGCGCCAATTACTCCGGAAGTCATGGAAGGTTATTCCACCATGGGAGCTTTGACCACTGATGCTGCACTGCGGAAACTGGATGGTTTGTCGGATTCTGATAATCCGCACTGGCGCAGAGCCTGTCGCCCATTTGCTGATAATGCCGGTTTCACCATTGCCGAATCCAGCCAGTTTCTGGTGTTGATGGATGACCAACTGGCCCTTGAGTGTGGTGCACAGATTCTGGGATCCGTGGCGGATGTATTCATTAATGCGGATGGTTTCAAGAAGTCTATTTCTGCACCGGGAGCCGGTAATCATTTGACCGTCGCCCGGGCTGCTGCCCTGGGAAGAGCCATTGCTGGCGAGAATGCCCTTCGTTACCGGAGTTTTGTTCAGGCCCATGGCACAGGAACACCACAGAACCGGGTGACCGAGTCACAGATTCTCAGTGAAACCGCAAAAGTGTTCGGCATGGAAAGCTGGCCGGTGGCAGCGGTGAAAAGTTATGTTGGCCATTCCATTGGCGCAGCGGGTGGTGATCAGATTATGGCGACATTGGGTGCCTGGCAACATGGGGTCATTCCCGGTATCAGAACGATCAAGAGTCTGGCTGAGGATGTTTACTCGGAAAAACTCAATATTCTGCTGAATCATCTGGAAACCGGTGTTGATCAGATGGATCTTGCCCTGATTAATGCCAAGGGTTTTGGTGGCAACAATGCCACAGCCCTGTTGCTTAGCCCCGGAATAACCCGAAAAATGCTGACAGCCCGTCATGGCGATAAGGCCATGACTCAATGGCAACAGAAAAACGAGTCAGTCACCCAACGGCAGGATGACTATGAACAGCACTGCCAGAGCGGTGCAGCTAATCCCATTTATCAGTTTGGTGAGGGTGTGCTGGATGGTTCTGATCTGACGTTTACTGAACAACAAGTCAATGTTCCGGGCTATGGGAAGGCGTTGGATCTGGAGATGGAAAACCCTTTCTGGCAGTTTAACTGATAATATCGGGGGGCTGTATTAAGTAGTTAACCAAATGAAATCATATTTTCTGACTAAGTGATCAGTCACT
>NZ_JAHHPM010000289.1 GCF_024606345.1 Endozoicomonas sp. YOMI1 | reverse complement strand
CTTGCCCAGCTGTCCAAAATGACTTGCTCGCTATCATATTTAGAAGGCGGAATTGCTATAATCAGGGAGTATTGTATAGAGCATCTTCATTAACAGAAATAAGTAATCATTCACGGTGGCACTTCCCTTTCTATCAGGTTTTTACTTGATAAGACCGGCCTTAAGAATACCGATGGCTCCTGAAATACATGATTTTCTCCCATGCAAAAAGTCATAATGGTCAGAATAAGAACTTTTCCATTTTAAAGCTGTCAAATGTTAGTAACTTATATGAAACAGTGTTCATGAATATAAGAAGCCATTTTTCACAATGCCTGCCGTGTCTACAAATACCTTCCCAAACAGGGGCAAAAAGGAATGTCAATCATAAAGTCCAATTACCCGAGTACACCTATACATATTTATCTTTAAAAGCTCTGGAACGTCAGAGTTTTACTAACTCTTCCATCATCACCGCTTGGGATCGGGCTAAAAGCAGTAACACTATTCGCATCCTGGATAATGAGCCAACAAGATTACGTCGCGATCCAGCTTCCTTTGATAGTACAGAAATTGCCATGTCAGATACCGGCTTTTCAAAAGGCATTCATGTTCTTGACGTTGTATGGCCGCTCCATAAGCGAGGGTCTCGTCCGGTAATCGGGGTCGCACTGGAAGGAACCCCTAACCGTGTAACTGGTTCCACAAATCTTCTGGGTAGCACAGAGTCCTCCTGGGGCTGGAATTTAAAAAACAACAAACTGTTTCACAACGGCCAAACTATAGGCAATTACCCCGAAGACAAATCAGACAGTGAATTTATTGCACCTCAAAAAATTAGCTGCATAATAGATATGAATGCAGGAACCTTAGGCTTCAAAGCCGATGAAAAATATTTGGGAGATGCGTTTTCGGGACTCAGACATAAAACAGTTTTCCTGGCTGTGTCCGTTACCCATGTGAATACAGAAATCGAAATCAATTATAATAAAGGCTTTAATGCCAACACCCCTCTCTCACTACAAGATCTGACAAAGCTGTCATTAAGAAGACTGGTTAAATTTGAAGAGCAGCTTGCCGACCTTCCTACCGCTCCATCCTTAAAGAGATTCATTGCTGATAAAGAAATGACCAACGTTAATGGCAAAGATAAAAAACCTGCCCGCAGAGTAAATAACCTTTGCCCTTGGCTATGTTGCCGTTAATGGTTGGCAGTGAGTTCAATAGCTGGATCAGAAAAAAGAACTTTTTCATTTTAAAGCTGTCCAACAATTAATTAATAATTATCAACTTTTAAGAATATATTTATGAATCTAAGAAGTCTTATTTCAAATTGTATACAGTGTCTGCCAAAACCTTCTCAAACTCTCCCTTCTCAAACCAGTCAACCAACCTCAGCAGGACATGACCCCCGGGAAGAAACGGTTTCTCTCTGCCGACAACAGGCGACAGACAACAATATCTGGGAAGGAAGGAATGTCAATCAAATGATTCCATTGCCCGAGTGCACCTATACCTCTTTGTCATTAAAAGCCTTGGAACGTCATGACTTTCCTAATGTCTATATACGCACCGCCTGGGATCGAGCCAAAAGCAGTGCCAATATTCGCATCAACGATGATGAGCCAACAAAATTACATCGTGGACATAATTTAAAGAGTACAGATATTGCCATGTCGGATACCGGCTTTTCGAAAGGCATGCATATTCTGGACGTTGAATGGCCGAGCACGATGCGAGGATCTCATGCGGTGATTGGGGTTGCACTGGCAGGAACCCCTAACAATGAAATGGGTTATACCAATCTTCTTGGCAGCACAGAGT
Source organism: Endozoicomonas sp. YOMI1 (assembly GCF_024606345.1). Classification (GTDB taxonomy): domain Bacteria; phylum Pseudomonadota; class Gammaproteobacteria; order Pseudomonadales; family Endozoicomonadaceae; genus Endozoicomonas. The sequence goes on along the minus strand of NZ_JAHHPM010000289.1, from coordinate 2,739 downwards.
CCTCCTGGGGCTGGGATATAAATAACAAAAAACTGCTTCATAACGGGCAAACCATTGGCAATTATCCCAAAGGAAAAGCCAATGAGGTATTTGATGTGCCTGAAAAGATAAGCTGCATAATAGATATGAATACAGGAACCATAGGCTTCAAAACCAACGAGGAATATTTGGGAAATGCGTTTTCGGGGTTAAAGCATAAAACCGTTTTCCTGGCTGTGTCCTCTGTTTTTGGGGATGCAGAAATATCAGTCGAATATATCAAAGGCTGTAATGCCACTCTTCTCTCACTGCAAGACCTGTTAAAACTGACATTAAGAAACCGGGTGAAATTTGCAGAGCAGATCACACAACTTCCTACCGCTCCAAAATTAATGGAATTCATTGCTGACAAATCAATAACTGACGTTGATGACATCAATGAAAATACCCACCAGCAGATCGAAGAATCTTCACTCGCTGCATTAATCACCTAAATGATTCAACCATCTGGTTTTGACGTCTATAAAACATTGATCCTTGACAGTAACAAATACTCAGCAGTGGTAATATAATGATCAGCCAATCACAACCAGACACCGAGTTTATTTGATACATTGTCTGACCGCCCTTGCAGCGCAAAGCTGCCAGGAGGCTGTCCGAGAATAGGCTGCCATACACTGGAAAGCAACTTAACAGAAAGCCAGTTATCACGGCCCACAAATGTGACAGGCAACTCAATTTACAGACTTTCAAGGTTTAAGACCATGCCAACGCCTCAGTCCGGCATCACTCCGGATGCCAATACCGACGCTCAATTTCTGATACTGACGATCAAAGAAAACGACATCGGCAGTCTATCGAAATCCGCCAGACACTTTCCAGCATTCCAGAGCTTACTGAAACTCTGGCCTGGCAATACCCCGATGCCAGGCTCAGCTCAACCATCAGTATTGGCAGTGGTGCCTGGGATCAGCTTTATTCCGACAGCAAACCCAGGGCACGGCAACAGTATGGAGATTCTCCGCCATAGTATGCCTTATGGTGATGCCAGGGAGTCAGGCCTGTTCTTTATTGCCTATGGCAAGACACCTGAACATTTTCATCGGATGCTGAAAGCAATGTTTAAAGCCGATGCCCATGGTCACTATGATCATCTGATGAATTTTTCAACAGCGGTCACTGGCTGTGCTTTCTTTGCGCCCTCTCTTGAATTTTTGGCCTTGAATATTTGAGCGAAAATCAATGACCACTGTCAGCACCTCTTCTGAGGTGCTTGCTGAGGAGTTTTGTTATTGCTGGCACCCACAACCCGCACGGCTTATGAAACTAATTGGGTAGGTCAATGGTCTACGATAGTGTCCAGCTTGCAGCAGCGCAGGCATGGACGCGAAAACTAACCGGCTTATACCCAAAACATTACCAGTTTTGACAACCAGCCATTAACAACAAACTCCAACGAAACAGGTATTTACATGAATATTAACCCTGCAACCGTTCCGCTCACCCTATCACCCCAGCGCTCTTCACCAGAACAACCGACCCCGGCAGCACAATCGGTCACTCCGTTTACGGCTGAAAGTTTCAACAATCTGCCAGGAGCCGATGAGCTGGCAACCCGATTGAACACACTCAACAGCAATATGCGAACCAGCCTAACAACTGAAGGGATTGCACAAATGTGCCATAACTTCACCAGTGCCTTTAATCTGGATAATGTCCTGGTTGAAGAGTCCAGCCAGCGCAAAGCCATTGAAATCCTCCTGGCCATCACCAACTGCTATGACGAAAAATCCATCAAAGGGTTTGCTGACAGCAAACTGAATGAGACTCTTGACACTGACAAGCAGAAAGACTGCCAAGCGTTGAAGGATAAAGCCAACGAGGATAACTCTACGACGGAGATTGTCCTGCCTCCGGAGTATGACGGTAAATCGGTAAAATTCAGCTTCTGGCGGGAAAAGTTAATGAATAGTTTTATTGACTCCGAATTCCCGAAGGCAAACTTTAGCGCGGAACAAAAGAAGCAACTGCAAGACGCACTGTTGATGGCCAAAATGCAGATTGCTGCCAATACCGGAATCGGTAACTTCAAAGAACCAATAGTTTATGAACACTTCAACCGGGAAACAGCCAGCCAGCTAACTGGCCGCATAGTCTACCCACGGCAGCAACAGTGTGCTGATAAACTGGCAAAGGAGATCATGGCGTTACAACAACAGTTGTTCGACCACGAGTCAGAGCTGATCAGCATGCTGGGCAGTGATAACACCACCACTAAATTGCTGGATGCCAATCAACGGCATCACCTGCAAACATTACTGGGCAGCCAGGGTGAAGACAACAGCAGTACCCTGACCAATGAGGTAGCCTTGCTGGTTTCATTTGTCGCAAGAGACCCCAATTTGGCGGGCGCATTTTCCCAACTTGGTATCAATCCGGTGAATCTTACCCATTTAGCCAAAGCACACAGCATACTGAACAATGCCCGGGCTGCCGACAACAAACAACTCACCAACGAAATTGCCGCTGACGGTCTGCAAAAAAGTGATGCGTTCACCAGAAAGTTCTTCAGCAGCGAGCCCGCCAGGAATCCAAATTACAAGGATGAGACAACGTCTGCCAAAATCGCCTTATGGCTGGCGGAGCGCAATCAATCCGGCTGATCCAGGCGCTTACGGATCAGATAGACAAACTGACCTAGGAGACTGTCCGAGAATAGCGCCCGTCTAGGCGACCCCGTAGCGAGGATTGCGAGAAATT
>NZ_JAHHPM010000288.1 GCF_024606345.1 Endozoicomonas sp. YOMI1 | reverse complement strand
GCCGTTACTAAAAACCTACGATAATCAGGATTATCTGGCTTTATCTACATCTTCAACGCCACAGCTTACCGGAGTAAGTCTTACGCAACTCTTCTGTAGGGATTAACGTCGGGCTTTTCTATCTCATTGTCCTGAATGAAGCTCCCTGTATAGCCGACCATCTTCTGATTGTGGATAATGTCACCCGGAAATAACAGCAATAATTAATGCCCGGCGGTTTGCTGGCAGGAGTATCAGGTGACCCCACTTCCCATTCTCTGGCGTATAAAACGTTTGTATGTTCGTTTTATGCTGGCTTTTATTGGTCATGGGCTGGCTAAGGCCTGTCGGACTGACAAGCTGATTCAGAAGGAAATAGCATCATTACCTGATGGTTTTACCTTTTCCATGAGTGTTATGCCACGTGGCCCGTGCTTGTATATGAAGAAAAGTGAAGGGCGAATAAAACCGGGTCGTAAAAACAGTGAAACAAAGCCCGATGTGGATATTCAATTCAAACATCTCGCCCATGCTTTTAATACGCTCTCTTTTCAGGAAGGCACAACCGATGCCTTTGCCAGGGAGAGAATGGTGGTTGATGGTGACCTTTCCGCTTCCATGAAACTGGTACGTTGCTTTGAGCGACTGGAAGTGATCACACTTCCCCGGTTTATAGGCCGGAAAATCATGCGTCATTACCCGGAGATTTCCTTAACGGAAAAGCTGATGGGGGCAGTTCAAATCTATCTGGGTGTGTTTTCCGGTTTTGTTATGGGGGTGTTTGCCAGATGAGCCGCAGTTATTATGAATTCTTTAATCCGGTAAAAATCGTTTCAGGCAATGAAGCTCTGGAGCATATACCCTATGAACTGGCCAGCCTTGGGGTACAGAAGCCATTGATTATTACCGATGGGGGCGTGCTTAACGCCGGTTTAATTGAGCCCGTTAAGCGGGCTCTGGTGGTCGACGGGGTTCCGATGGCGGGTGTCTATAGCGATGTACCGCCTGACTCATCAACCAGAATCGTATCTGCCATCACGCGGTTTTATCGTGAGAATGGAGCGGATGGCATTATTGCCATTGGTGGTGGGTCGGTGATTGATACATCGAAGGCGGTAAATATTCTAGTGTCTGAAGGTGGTGATGATCTTCTGGCTTACAGCGGTTCTGGTGCCCTAACTAAACGACTAAAGCCGTTATTTATTCTGCCAACGACGGCGGGTACCGGTTCAGAAGTGACCAAAGTTGCGGTTATTCGCGATGATGTCAGTGGTCGTAAAGTGCCTTTTGCCTCCTCATTCCTGATGCCTGATGTGGCGATTCTTGATCCACGGATGACCCTGACATTGCCACCGCATATCACCGCTGCCACAGCCATGGATGCAATGACCCATGCCATTGAAGCGTTTTTGGGTACGGCCAAGAATCCAATCAGTGATGCCTATGCCGTTGCAGCGATTAAAGGCATACGGGAAAACCTGCTTCGGGTGCTTGCCACGCCCGATAGCAAAGATCTCCGATTGAAGCTGGCAGAGTCAGCAACCATGGCGGGCATTGCCTTTTCCAACTCCATGGTTGGGCTGGTACATGCCATCGGGCACTCACTTGGGGCGATAACCCATCTTCCCCACGGCGTCTGCATGAGTCTGATGCTGCCTTATGTTCTGGAATACAACCTGCCCCGGTGTGAACAAGCAATCGGTGAACTGCTGCTTCCTCTGGCCGGTGCAGATTTTTACAGCAAAATACCCGAACAGCGGCGGGCTGCTGAAACCATTATCTATATTCGTGCCATGCGGGATGAACTCTTTGAGCAGACAGGGCTGCCAAGAACATTGTCAGAAAGTGGCAAGGTGCACGAGTCTCAACTGGAAGACATTGCTCGTATGAGTATTGACGATGGTGCACTGCTCTATAACCGGGTGGATGCCAGTTATGAGCAGGTGCTGGGGCTGTTGAAGTCAGCCTGGTAGGTATCAAAAAGGCATCGGATCTCATGCAACAGGCGGGAGTCCAGTACAATGGCCTCCTGCTCCATCCACTTTTTTCTTTCGGCAAGACGGTTTAACAACCGGTGTTTTGCGTAACGTTTGTCACTAGGGCAGATGTTGTTTTGCCACTCCGTTTTACCCTGCCTGATATTGAGTTCAAAATGAGATTGGTATTCACTCCACCAGTCAGGAATTAATAGCTTCATCGGCTTTCCCTGAGCTTTAGCCAGTGTCTGGGCTATATCAATACCTCTCTGATCCAGATCGCCAAAATGACACCATTGTTTCTTTGACGAAAGCTACACTGCTCGACCCAGCCAGCATTGATAAGGCGGGTCAGAAAGGCTGGCATTTGCCGACCCTTCTGACGATAGCTGCCTGCTAACAACTGTAATGCAACAGGTATGGCATCCTCTGGCTGGAATGTCACGATTCAGCCCCCTGGGGCAGCCTGCCTTTTACACCAGAGAAAATAACATGCTCATAAGGCTCCATCAGGCGCACCATCCGATAAGTAATACCATTTTTGGGCAACACATTATCCGGCGCACCAACCAGCAGTTGCAGGGATTGATGGTCGCAGAGTTCTTCCAGGGTGGCCAGTGCCCTGGCATCAAGGCGTGCCGCTTCATCAAGGAATAACAGGCGACTGGCGGCGTGTCCTTTGCCATCGCGGTTATTGGTGGCGACTTCCCATGAATGCAGTACCATTGTGAGAATGGCCAGACCGGTACCAATGGCTTCACCGGTGGAAAGGTTGGTCGGGTTGGCCGGTTCATACTGACTGCTGCCAGCCCGCTGAATCAGGATATTCAGGCGAATGTACTCACGATAATCCAGCAGTTTATCGCCAACGATGGTGCCCCCGGTCTCCTTTTTAAAGAGGTATTCCAACGCCGCTTCCACGGTGATGTCTGGCTTATGGAATAAGTCTGCGTAAAATTCCTGTTGCAGGGCGTCCAGTATTTTCTGGAAACTGTCGATCACTTCCAGCTCAATTTTGATCGCCCGGATGGTGCCAAAATGCACGCTGGAAAGGGCGGTGTTCAGTTGATGAATCTGTTTGCGCTCTTTGTTGATCTTGCGCTGAATGTTCTGTCCGAGACTGTCGGATTCAGCCAGGAAACGCTGTTCGGCATCCTTCAACAGGGTTTCCAGGCGGGTAAGGTGCTGTTCAAGCCGTTCCAGGTTTTGCCTTGGATCATCGGATTGATACAGCGTTTTATCCATGCGCTGGGCCAGATGGTGCTGGGCGTCAATAAAGCATTGGAACAGTCCCGGCAGGTCAGCGCTGCTACTTTTCCCTACCTGTTGAAACAGGTCGCTCTGTTCTGTCTCCAGAACTTTCGCCAGGGCAATGCGTGCCGAGGCCATGCCATTACGAAGAATCTCATCGTCCTGATGGAGCAGGAGGTGAATATGCAGCCGTTGCTGTTGCCCGGACAGTGCCGCCTGTTCCACGATCAGCTCATGGTTGCGGGTGGCTTGCTGTACTTTAGGATCAAGTTGATGAATATCCGCAATGGTGTTACTGAGCAGTTCCTCAATTTTATCCCGGTCTGCTTTCACCGTGATTTTGTTTTCACTTTGCTGTTTGATTTCCTGACTGAGCCCGGCTTTTTCTGATCGGATGGCGGTTAACTGTGCTGCACACTCTTCTTTCAGGCCAGTTTGCCACGTCAGTGGAATATCATTGATTTGTCGTTTGAATTCTGACTGTTGAGCAAGATTCTGATCCAACAGGGTATTAATGGAGTTTACATTCAGCCCGAGCTGGTTACATTGCTGACCCAGTTGTTTTACCTGCTGGTTTTGTCGCTGCTCGGCCTGCTTTTTCGTCTGATACTCAGCCCGCAGCTGCTTTTGCAGGTTCTCTGTCTCTTCCTGACGGGTAACCGACTGGGCAAAGCGAAGATTTGGCGCTTGTGCTGTCGCGGCGCTCAGCAGATCTTTCTGCTGGCTGTACTGGCTTAGCTGTTGTTTCAGTTGTTCCAGCTCGGCCCGCAAGGCATCGAGATTCTCGATGGGCGGTTGCTCGATATAGAATCGATGGTCGTTTAGCTGCTGAATGGTTTGTTGATGTTTATCTAACCAGTCTTTGGCCTGATTGGCTTTTTGCAGGTGATCTCTGATGTCGTCTAATGACTCACGATCCGGATCGTCGCTCAACAGCCAGGCACTGGTTTGCCACTGCTCAAGGCAACGGATAACGCCATTGAGCAGGTTGAGTTGTTGACTCGCATCACTCAACTCAGTATTCAGTGATTCGCTCTGGCTATCCAGCTCTTCAAGTTGTGCTGCGTATTCCTCAACGGGTGGCTCCTGGACTCCCAGCCATGGGCTTCTGGCGGAGAGTTGATCCAGGTATTGCTGGCACTTTGCCAGCTGTCGTTTATCGATGGCCAGCTCCTGTAGCTGATCCAGCAGGCGTTCTTCCAACGCCCGAAGACGGGCCTGTTCTTTTTCCCGGGCCAGTCGGCCGATGGTTGGAAACTCCGGTTCCCTGCTTAAGCGGGCAATATTGCTGGCGATTTCTACCAGCACGTTGCCGTCGTCTTTCTGATCAAGGGGCGTGTGAAGGTATTCTTCTTCCGGGAAAGATGCTCCCGGCTGGCCACAGAGAAGCCAGACATGATCCGGACGATCACTTTCTGCCCGAATGATATGGGCAGCCTTACTGATATCCCGTACCTGGATGGCATGACGCAGGGGGCCGAATTTTGCTTCCAGCCAGGCCGCTTCTTCCAGGGAAATATCATCGTTATCAAAGTAATCACTGATCACCACACCGCCGGTGATATCCGCCAGCTTCTGCAGTTGCTGAAGCTCTCTGGAGGCTTTGATTTCCAGCTGGGCCATGCGTGCACGCAGTTCATCCAGCTGCTTGCCAAGCTGGGCATTGGCCTGCAGATTTTCCTGCTGGTCCTGGCTTACCTGATGGCGCAGGGCAGCAAAATCATCCTGATTGCTCAGTGGGGCCTTGGGACGAATAGCTTGAATATCCTGGCTCAGCTTGCGGGTATCCTGCCACAGGATATGGTCCTGTCTAGCCTGAGTCAGGCTGGCTTTAACCTGATCCTGAGTTCGATGAGTCTGCTGGATTTGCTCCCTGAGCACCTCCATCGTTTGCTGCTGGTATTGTTGCTCAAGCCCTGCAGTGCCCAGGCTGGTGTTCCAGCTGGCTTCATCCTGAATATTATCACGCCAGCTTTCCGGAAGCGTGCTGATAGCCTGTTGCAGCTTGTTCAGTTGCTCTTCTTCTTTTTGACGTTGTTGCTGTTGTTGGATCAATACCGGGATCTGGACTGCCAGTGTCGTTTGTCGCTGCCGGTGATGTTGCCAGTGATCGCTGCGGCTGGCGGCCTGGTTCAGGGGAACCTCATGATCGCCCAGTGTCGCCAGCAGAGACAGGGTGGCATTGAAATGATCTCGAATGGCTTCTGCCTGTTCCAATAGCGGCAGCTGACGGTAATAGCGTTCAGATGTGGTGCTGTGATCCTGCAGCAATGTGTCCAGCAAAGCACTGAGCATATCGGCGGTCAGATCCGGCTGTGCAAAGCTGTCACGCACTTCATTCAGGGCTCTCAGGGCGGCCTGATACAGACCCGCTTTGCGAGCCTCTTCTGAATAGGCCTGCTCGACGCTGGTCAGCTGATCCATCAGCTGCGCCACGTCTGCCTGCAGACGCTCAAGGTCAGCAGACTCTTCCTGGTGTTGCTGATCCAGCAGGGCTTTTTGTTCGTTCAGCTCTTCCAGCTGCTGGTTATGATTGCTCTGTTGGTTTTCCAGCCGTTCCAGATCGGTGTGGAGTCGTTCCAGATCTTTGGCATGATCAAGGCATTCACTGGCGTCCTCTTCCCGGCTCACCAGTTCAGCCTCACGAGCGTCAAGGCTTAGCAGACGAGCGTCGATGGCTGACAATTGCTGTCGTTTGGTTTCCAGCTGGAGTTCCGCCTGGCGCTGCTGTTGCTGTTTATCTTTCAGTTCCTGCTGCAGTTTGATCTTCTGTTTTTCGGCCCAGGCCAGTACATGCTCGCCAAGGGCATAACTGGACTCCAGAATCTCCCGGATCACCTTGCGGTCACTGCGAGTGGTTTCTATTTTACGACGGGTGTTCTGGGTCTCCTGCAGTGCACTTTGCATGGAACCGATAGACTGGCGCACCTGATCATCAGCCGGAAGCAGGTAATCCCGCAGTCCTTTTTGCAATTCCGATGACAGGCCACCATACAGACTGGTTTCCAGCATACGATAGTAGCGCTGACGATCCTGGCTGTTCTCCATGCGTCGCGGAATGATCCGCTGTTCAAACTGCCAGCTCATGTACTGTGCCGTGGTATTGAAGGTCAGCAGTTCACCGTTCATCATGGCGACCTGATTTCTCAGGGCTTTGCCATCCAGGGGTTCATAGCGGTTATCTTCACCGGGCAGTGGTTTCATCACCAGGTCACGGACGGGCACACTGGCTTCAATGCCGGTAATGGCAAAGAGCTTCAATTCCACCTTTGGCTGGCTCAGGCGACGAATCCGGACGCCAGCTATCACCCGGCTTCCGTCGTACAGTTGGTAGTCCACCAGACTGTAACAGGTGCCGGCACCGATACGTCCCCAGATACCATTATCACTGCGATCCTGACCACTGTCGGAATTGTTGCGCAGACGGATCAGGCGGTTATCGGGCACCCGGTTAATCAGTAACGCCCCCATGATGGTGGTTTTACCGGCACCGTTATGGCCGATCAGATTGCTCATTAACGGGTGCATCTCCATCGTCTTGAAGAAGATGCCCCGGAAGTTGACCATGGTCAGACTGCGGATCTGGGTTCTTTTCTGGCTCATGCTTCCTGCTCTTCTTCAAGCTGCTTTTCTTCAACGGCCTGCTCAACCACTACGGTGTCTTGGCGGGTCTTTGCTACCGATTCGACGCCATCAGGCATCAGGCTTTCGTCATCTTCATCCAGGCTGATATAACCGTCACGAACCAGTTGCTCCAGGGCGGTCCTGGTGCCCTCAGTTGTGGACGCCGTTGAACGGACCGGGTCAATAAATCGCATCAATGGTGCCTGGGTTTGCAGTCGGCTTGCCTGGTTGCCTTCCAGTCGGATCATGCCCAGCCTTGCCAGCAGTCGGATGGAGCGGCGCAGTGTCTCCATGGCTTTGTCACGGTCTGCCTGGGTTTCGATCTTTTTCCGTTCCAGCAGTTGGCAGAGATAGTCATTCTCCAGCAGCAGACGCAACCTTTCATACACGGCCTCGGTGGATATCCAGCCACTGCCTTCCAGTTGTTCCGGATCAAGATGGAACATGGCCAGTACCTGGCCGGTGACCATGGTCAGTTCATCGAGCTTTTTGGCGCGAATCAGGCTTTTGCCACTGGTTCCGGGGCGCAGGTAATAGTAGGCCTCCGGTGCCTGAATCAGGTCGCTGCCAAAGCGCAGGTAGTGTTCAACCAGCAGCGGGAAACCATCTTGAATCACATTGAATAATCGGTGATGGCGAGCATCGATATGTTCACCCCGACGCAGCCGGGTATCCAGTTCCGGGAAGCATTCATCATTGATCAGATCGGCGATCTGCTGGTAGGGGTTATCCGTCAACAAGCTGTTTCTCTCTTTCTCGCTGGGGTGAATTGGGGGTGAGTCTCAGGCGCTCCACATAAAATTCGGGCGCTATTGTGGGCATCACCGGGTGCCACTGGCTATCCGTGATGTGCTGCTGGTGCTGCTGATGACCCATCTCGGTCAGCGCACTGAATAGCCAGCCAGCGACCAAATGCAGCTTTTCCATGGGCCATTGGCTGGCCAGTTGTTCCAGTGCCTGTTCGTAGGATGGCAGGTGTCCGGTCTGGTTTTGCTGATCAACCAGCCAGTATTTAACCTGCTGCTTCAGGGCATCAAAGTCTTCAATCGAAGCCGGGTCGCCTTCATCATGAATTACCCGGGCGAGGCTCTCTTTTGGCTGAGGTGGCTCAATATCCCGTAACCGGACCAGGGGTTCTGCATGGGTATAGCGCAGATACCAGCGCATCGCCTGATAGTTCCGAATGCCTTCCCGCACCCGCTCCATCAGCGCCTTGCGCTCATCCATGGTGACAAACTGGCGCAGGTATTGATGCACACGGTGATGGAATCCTTCCCAGTGATTCATTCGTTCGCCACTCCAGTGTTCAATCCGGTCAAGGTGCTGTTCCAGCCGGAGAACGATATTGATGGCATCATTTCTTTGGGATTGTTCACAGTAGCGGGAGATGGCCTCCAGCAGTGATCGGAGTTCATGGCAGGAAGCTAACAACAGTCGTTGCAGATCCTGAAGATGTGACTGAGTGCTGGTTAATAACTGCTCGCATTGGCTGATGCTGTTTTGCCAGTCTTGTTTCAGCAGTTCCACCACTTCTTTACGGGTATTAATGGCTTCCTGATCCAGCTGTCGCTGGCGATGGTCTATAGAGGTTACCAGCTGGTTTACCGTTATATTCAGCGGTCCTTCCACCTGCAGTTTCCAGAAGGGTTCGTTACCGCCCTGTTCCGCGGAGTCCCGGATCTCCCTGAGATGACTGGCCACGGTCATAAACAGTGTGCTCAATGCTTCCCGGGACGCTTCCATCCCGATACAGACAGAGTCCACAATCTGCTCAGACAGAGGCGTAATCAGATAAGCGTGGTTTCGCTGTTCACCCCCTTCCAGACAGATCAGCAGATGTTGTTGCAGGAGGCGTCGTATTACCTCGTTACAGCGTTTTGATGAATCGTCGCGGTGATCATCATCCAGCCTTGCTTTTTCCACGCTCTGGAATACCACATGTAGCTCTTCTTCACTGAATTCCGGCTGTGATTCTGTTTCTTTCCAATAGCGCAGTGCGGCCAGATAGGCGAGATCAGCGGGTTGCAGTTTCAGGCTGATACCCTGAGTCAGAATGGTGCTGATCAGTGATGGGATTTTTTTTGATGCTGTCAATCACTTACTCCATCAATCATAAGGTGCTGTATCGGGGGAAGGTGGGGCTGAACCCTAATAAGGTTCAGCGTTTAAGCCGGATTAATTATGAGAAAAACTGATAATAGCGTAAAGCAATAAACTGATTTTTATTCAGAGGCTGTCGCGAAACCGGAAAGCGAGTCTCTTCGTGTAGGTCGGCTCCTAAAAGGAGCCGACACCCGAACCAACCGCTATGCACCATGATCTCTGAGTTTCATGGGGGATGGCGGTGGGGTCACGAGTCGGCTCGCATGGGAACCGACCATCGAGACCGTTTTCCGGTTGCTCACGCAGGTTAATTATTTTTCTGGAACTAATGTGAACGTGCAGCTGCTCTACCATTCCGATGTTGACCGGCCTTGTTAGGAATTATCTCGGAATAAGTTCTGCATTTGACTGAGACTTGTCAAGCTTGCTGGCTGTTGGCCGCAAAAGCACAAGCGGCCTGTCTTTTTCGGGCAGCGGGTGGCGGGAAGCG
>NZ_JAHHPM010000287.1 GCF_024606345.1 Endozoicomonas sp. YOMI1 | reverse complement strand
GCGGAGTCGAAGGGTGCCTGGCACGATCTATCATGCTTCGGAGTTTACGCCCTTCAATACTTCGACTAGCTCAGCACTCAGGACAAACGGAGTTTAGAGGCTCCAAAATGTGGACATTATTCAAGGACTATTGCTAAGTCGGACTATAAATCGTAAAAGCGCTGCACCCTTGCCGGGAATACAGCGCTTTTCACGCTTATCTTTACCCATGGTTATGCAAACAGCCCGGTAAAGAACAAGACAATACTATCCCAGATACGCTTGAAGAAACCTCCGGGCTCAACAGCCTGCTGGGCAACCAGCGGCACCTCACGAACCCGTTCATCTTCCAGCATAACGTTTACTGAACCAATGGTTTGACCTTTCTCGATGGGCGCTTCGAGCTTTGGATCGATCGTCAGAGAGGCGGTCAGGTCCTTACCCGTACCCCTGGGCACAGTGACAATCAGGTCCTCGGTAATACCAGCGGTAATTTCACTGACGTCCCCTTTCCAGACCTTAACGGTTTGTAGAGGCTCACCACTTTTTTTCACGTCCACATTTTCAAAGAAGCGGAAACCATAGGTTAACAGTTTCTGGGCATCATCAGCACGCTGTTTCTCACTCCCGGAGCCTAACAGCACAGCAATCAAACGACGGTCATCACGCTCAGAGGTTACTGCAAGATGGTAGCCGGTATCTTCAATATGCCCGGTCTTCAGACCATCCACATAGGGGTTGGTCCAGAGCAGACGGTTACGGTTTGCCTGACGACGCAGGGGTTTACCGGTTTTTTTATCCACGCCGTACTGAAAATACTTCTCAGCATACCAGCCGTAATATTCCGGATAGTCCTGAACGATATGCTTGCCAAGAATGGCCAGGTCACGGGCTGTCGAGTAATGGTCATCTGTTGGCCAGCCAGAAGCATTCTGGAACAGCGTGTTTTTCATGCCAATACGCTGGGCTGTACTGGTCATCAACTGGGCAAACGCTCCCTCGCTGCCAGCGATGTGTTCAGCAACCGCAACACTGGCATCATTACCGGAAACGATAATGATACCTTTCAGCAAATCTTCGACCGTTACCCGTTCACCAACTTCAATAAACATAGTGGAACCACCCAGGCTCCATGCTTTTTCACTGACCAGAACCTTGTCATCACGGTTGATGTTGCCCGCAGCCATTTCCATTTCAGCCAGATACGCGGTCATCATCTTGGTCAGACTGGCCGGATGCATGGGGTCATCGGGATTCTGTGAGGCCAGCACTTCGCCACTGGCGGCGTCCATCAGAATGTAACTCTTCAGGGACACTTCCGGTGGCGAAGGAATCTGTCCATAAGCACTGGCCTGGCCAACAAAAACAAGACCAGCCATGGCCAGCGCTCTGAGCCAGCGGGGGGGCACCAGCTGGTGAAAGGCCTCCAGCTTATGAAGGGAAGATAAAATTCTTTTGCTCATGCAGGTAAATGCTCTGAGTATATGGGTTTCCATCATTATAATGTTCAAGTCTTTAAAGGTTAACTGCAACTTACAACAACTGATAACAATTCATCGATGAGCACAGCAGAGCTTGAAAATTAACTATTTTCATCAGGATTAATAACAAAGAAATCTATAACCATGATTGTACCCCAAAGCACTGAAAAACCTGACCCTGCGGAAAACAGGATAGATGAAAAAGTGCTACAGACCTTATGTATAAAGGCCTGAAGGTGAGAGCGAATTATCTTGGCAAGGTTGCCAAACGCCCTCTATTTTTACCCTATGAATACACGACTATGAGCCAGCAATGCCTTTCAACCGTAACAGTAATCAATAACTCTATGATTGATAAAACATGGGAAAGTGGGAGTGACACAATGTTAAATGAAGACTTATACGAGTGTCTGATTGAGCTCGGCATCAATGAGCCTAAAGCACGGGCAGCAGCAAAAGAGAACGCCAAGCTGACGGAAATGAGCGAAGATATCGTCACTATACGGCAAACGGTCTTCGAACTCACCCGCCAGAGCAGCGGTATGAATGAGCGCCTGATCAATGTTGAAGAGCTAATGAAAGCTCTGATTCAGCGTATCAACAGTATGGAACAGTGGCAGACTCAAACTGATGAACATCTGACTGATTTTGAGGGTCGCCTGACCGGTGTAGAAGGGAAATTGATCAGTGTTTCAGGAAGGTTAACCGGTGTTGAAGACCGCCTGACCCGTGTGGAAGATGAACTGGCCGAAATCAAAGGTATGCTGAAAATACTCGTTGATAGAGAATAGGACAGATTTACTCCATCCTATCCACACCCCGGATCTTATGGGGCTTTGACTACCTGCTCAGTGTGTTCTGCCTCTACTTCTGTCACCGTCTTTTCGGAAGATCCCACATCAACGATGGGCTTTTCATAGACAAGATATGGTGACGCAAACTCAGCAGAGCTTAACCCCTCCAGCAACTCCTCCAGATGGTCGGGACTTTCTACCGGACCAATCCTCACCCGATAAAGCGGTTCTGGTGCTTCCCCCTTGACTACTTTCGCCTGAACGCCAACCCGGGCAAAGAGATCCCGACGTAAAAGCTGCGCATTATGGTAGTTTTTAAAAGCGGCCAGTTGCAGGTAGAGCAAATCACCATCCCGCTCATGGACGGGAGAACGGGCAAAGGTCTCCGGGTCAATGCCTTCTATTGCTACATTCGCCAGCCCTGAATCAGCAAACCCCAGTTTTTTTGCGGCAACATAAGAAAGATCAATCAGTCGATCACCATGAAATGGGCCACGGTCATTGACCCGCACAACCACCGACTGACCATTCTCAAGATTAGTTACCTTGACATAGGAGGGAAGTGGCAATGTTTTATGGGCTGCAGTCATCTTGAACATATCATAGATTTCACCGTTAGCCGTCTGCTTCCCATGAAACTTGGTGCCATACCATGAGGCTTGGCCATTTTCTGCATAACCATTGGCAGAGGCCATCGGCTGATAGTGAATCCCGCCCAGGGTATAAGGTGTATTTTTAACAGGAACCTGTATCGGCGATGGGATTGCGTCAGGGATGGCACTGATATCAACGGAATCAGCCGGTGGGCCGTCCTGAACCTGTGGACTACTACAGCCAACCAGGGCTGATAGCATTACTGCAGGAACCAGCCTGAATGCCGGGGCGTTAATGCCCATGATTTTCCTTATTGATACCAAGCCTGAAAGACAGTCCCCAGATCGTCCCGATTGATCAAACATATTTTTCATCATTCTGAAAAGATCACCCCTGCTTACCTTTTGCAACCTGCTTTTGCAATGCCAGAGACCGGTTATAACTATCCTTTACTTCTCTGGCCAGCTGGTAAACTGCAAGGGCATACATTTGACTGCGATTGTAGCGGGTAATGACATAAAAATTATGCAGTCCGACCCAGTACTCAGCGCCAGCAATGCCTACATGTTTCATCGCCAGAACTTTTGAGGATTTTGGTACCATTTTCGGAACAGCCCATCCAGCCTTTTGCACAAGACTCAGTTTTTTATCCGGTTTCAATCCTGAAGACACGATCTGCTCATGCTTAATGCCTGAAACCTTTGCCTGAACTGCCACACCACTGCCGTATTTCCAACCGTGTTTTTGCAGATAGTTGGCAACACTGGCGATGGCATCTTCATCGCTTAGCCAGATATTTGCCTGCTGATCGCCGGTATAATCAACCGCGTAGGCACGGTAGCTGGACGGCATAAACTGTGGAATGCCCATGGCTCCTGCATAGGACCCGGTCAGTTCGTCAACATCCAGGTTCTGTTCACGGGCCAGTAACAGGAAATTTTTCAGCTCTTTGCGAAAAAACTCGCCTCTTCGGGGAAAATCAAATCCCAGGGTAGTGAGCGCATCAAGCACTTTAAAGCCACCGGTCTGCCGGCCATAATAGGTTTCTACACCAATAATCGCCACAATAATATTAGCAGGCACCCCCAACTCCTGCTCAACACGGGCAAGGGTTTCTGCATTTTCTTCCCAAAAGCTGACCCCCTTCGCTATCCTTTCTTGCGTGATAAATATCTTGCGGTAGTCTTTCCACTCCAAAGTCCCTTCTGCAGGACGGCTGATCAGCTCCAGGGCCCGCTCAGAACGCTCCGCCCCGGCCAGAATAAGCTCCAGTTCTGTCCGGGAAAAACGATGCTCAACAACCAACTCATCAATAAAAGCATCAACATCCTGCCTGCCCAGATAGTCACTGTCGTGTTTTTCCTGAGCTGACGACCAGACAACAGGTGTAGCAACTGTAGCAACCATGGCAGCCATCAGCAGGCCACCACGAACCACTCGACGGAATACCCCGGGAAAATTTTTCATGTATCCGTACCTTTTCAAAAATAACAAACTCTGGGTTCTCATACAGATTAATACAGCTGCAACAATACATAACCAAACCAGTCTCTACATTAATCGACAGTGGTTTTGAATTCTATGGTAGAAAGGTAAAGATCTATCGGGAGACTCCCAGGAAAGAGCGATGCTTATGTATCGACATCAGGAAGCCAAAACCGCCCAGCAGGGTCAGCAAAGAAGTCCCCCCCCGGCTAACCATGGGTAATGGAACACCCACTACTGGCAGGAGTCCACTGACCATCCCGATATTCACAAAGATATACACGAAGAACGTCAGGGTAATACTGCCTGCCAATAAACGGCCAAAGAGCGTCTGGGCATTCAGGGTGATGAATAGTCCCCGCCCCAGAATCAAGGCATACAGGGAAAATAGTACCAGACACCCCATCAGGCCAAACTCTTCCGCCAGAACGGCAATAATAAAATCTGTGTGACTTTCTGGCAGAAAATCAAGATGCGATTGAGTGCCCTGTAACCAACCCTTGCCATAAAGCCCCCCCGAACCAATGGCGATGGTGGATTGTATAATATTCCAACCGGCTCCCCACGGGTCACTTTCAGGGTTCAGAAATGTCAGCACCCTCCGCTTCTGATAGTCATACATAAAGAACTGCCAGAACACATAGATCGCTGGTACAGCAAGGCAGATGGCAGAAAATATCATGCGCTTGCGCAAACCGGCCAGAAGCAAAACAAACAGGCCCGAAGAGCCAATCAAAATTGACGTACCAAGGTCAGGTTGTTTGGCAATAAGTACCACAGGAACAGCAATAATAATCAGTGAGAAAATCACATCTTTAAATGAGGGAGGCAGTGGGCGCCTGGCCAGAAAAGCCGCCATGGTTACCGGCATAACCAGCTTGATCACTTCCGATGGCTGAAACCGAAAACCCGGCAACTGAATCCAGCGTTGCGCACCTTTGGACTGTACGCCCATGAACAGAACGGCCAGTAATAACAGCACCCCTGCCAGATAAAACCATTTGGCCCATTGCATCAGCACTCTTGGCGGAATCTGGGCCACGATCAGCATTCCGGTCAGACTGATGACCAGGTAGGTTGCCTGTCGAATAACAACAGACATATCCCGGCCGGTGGCACTGTAGAGAATAAAGAGCCCCGCACCACAAAGTAAAACCAGAAACCCGAGCAGCACAAAATCAATATGCCAGCGCATGGCTAGTCCCGGGCTGCGGCCAAACCCGTGGAGATCAATCTGGCGAACAAAATCCTGGTTGGCCATTATTTCTCTTCCTTCACTTAATGGCTGTTGGCACTTGACTGCTGTTGGCAGTTAATCTTGGCAGCAGGTAGGAATCCATGACCTTTCTGGCTATATTGGAGGCACCATTGTTGTTCTCCAGGATCACAGCAACGGCAATCCGGGGATCCTCTACCGGTGCAAACGCCACAAACAAACTGTGATCCCGCTCGAACTCTTTCAGCTTCTCAGCATCATATTCCTCTCCCTGGGGAATACTGACCACCTGTGCTGTACCGGTTTTACCGGCCATACGATACTTGAGTCCCCGACCGATTCGCCAGTGTGCGGTTCCCCCCGGAGAATGAATAACATCTTCCATGGCTTTGATAATGAGTTCCCAGTTTTTGGCTTCCGCCTCGGGAGTCCGGCCAATGGTGATGTCATCCCCCCAGAACTCCCCCTGGATTTCAGGAATATCTTCTTTCACCAGACGGGGCTGAACATACTTACCACGGTTGGCAATAAGCGCCGTTGACTCTGCCAGCTGCAAGGGTGTTGCCAGCATATAACCCTGCCCAATGATCGCAATCACCGTTTCACCCGGATACCAGGGCTGACCATAGGCACCTCGTTTCCACTCTCTGGAGGGCAAAAGACCCGGGCGCTCTTCCCTTATATCAATGCCGGTTCTGTGGCCAAACCCGAATTGATCAGCAAAATCATGGAGATTATCGATGCCCAGCTTTCCGGCCTGAATATAGAAATAGGTATCATTCGATGCCGATATCGCGCGGGATAAATCAACCCAGCCATGACCCGAACGTTTCCAGTTGCGAAAACGGTGATCACTGCCCGGTAGCTGAAACCAGCCTTTATCAAAAATTCTATCCTCTGGTTTGACGACATTATTCGCCAGCAGTGCCAGCCCCATAACTGGCTTTACTGTGGAGGCGGGTGGGTACTCACCTAACGATGCCCGATTGTACAGCGGTCGCTCGATATCTCTGTTGAGCGCATTGTAAGTCTTACTATCAATACCCGTCACAAACAGATTAGGGTCAAATGATGGATTGCTGGCCATTGCCAGCACCCCGCCGGTCTTTGGATCCATCGCCACCAGAGCTCCTCTGCGACCATTGATTGCATCAATCGCCACCTTTTGCAGCTCACTGTCCAGATAAAGGTTAAGGTCCTGACCGGCTTGCGGGCTAACTTTTTTCAACACCCGCAATACCCGACCACGAGCATTGGTCTCTACTTCCTGATGACCGGGTTTACCCAGCAGTACCGACTCATAAGCGCGCTCTATACCAATCTTGCCCGTGGTATGAGTGCCGGAGTAGAGAGTTGGATCCAGACGTTTCAAATCCCGATCATTGATTCGGCCTACATAACCGATGCTGTGGGCAAAACGCTTTCCTCCGGGGTACTGCCGAATCAGTTCAGCATTGATATCTACCCCCGGCAAACGGAAAAGATTCACCGAAATCCGGGCAATCTCTTCTGCAGTAAGATCAAACTTAAGAGGAACTGCCTCATAAGGCCTACGTCGTTTAATTCGTTGATGGAAACGCTGTAGCTCGCCATCCGTCAGAGGTAGAGTATTGTTAATATCATCCAGCAAACCATCAAGATCTTTTGTCTGTTCTCGCACAATCGACAATATATGACTGGGCTTGTTAACGGCAAGGAGCTTGCCATTGGTGTCGTAAATCAGGCCACGGGTAGGGGGGATTGGTTGAACCAATACACGATTCTCATCCGATTGCGTGGATAGCTCATTGTAGCGAACAACCTGAAGATAGAAGAGTCGGGAAACCAGCCCCACAGCAAGGAGCACCATAAAGCCAATGGCAACCCAAATCCGGATATTTACCAGTCTTTTTTCTGCCCCATGGTCCTTTAAGGTATCCTGCGGCATGTTATATCTCAGTCATCAGTTTTACTTGTGGTAGGGATGATTGTGAAGAATGCTCCAGGCTCTATAGACCTGCTCTGCCACCACAACTCTGACCAGCGGGTGAGGCAATGTTAATGGCGACAATGACCAGCGGAGATCCGCCTTTGCCAGGCATGATGAATGCAAACCTTCCGGCCCGCCCACCAGCAAACTGACATTGCGGCCACTATGAAGCCAGGCTCCCATATTGTCCGCCAGCTTCTCTGTGCTCCAGGCCTTGCCCATAATTTCCATGGTGACCACCAGGTCGCCTGAAGCCACTGCAGCGAGCATCTGGCCAGCCTCTTTCTCCTGAAGGCGATTAATGTCAGAACCTTTACTGCGCTTACCAAGTGAAATCTCAACAAGCTCCAGTTTCACGTCCGCACCAAGCCGACGGCTGTATTCTTTGTAGCCCTCTTCAACCCAGCCGGGCATTTTTGAGCCAACCGATATCAGCCGAATTCGCATCAGGATGGCTCAGCGGCAACCAGGTCAGCACTGTCCCAAAGTCTTTCCAGGTCATAGAACTGCCGGGTAGCAGGCAGCATCAGGTGGACAACGACATCACCAAGATCCACCAGAACCCACTCGGACTTGTCCTGACCTTCAACCCCTAAAGGTCGAACACCATTTTTCTTACACTGCTCGATTACATTATCTGCCAGCGACTTCACATGACGGTTAGAGGTACCACAGGCAATCACCATAAAATCGGTAACAGTGGTTTGACCCGAAACATTTAAACAAGTGATTTCATTGCCTTTTACTTCTTCGATAGCTTCGACAACAAGCTGTTTTAACTCATCACAATGCATAGACTGCAAAATTAACCTCGTATTGACGACCCGACTGAACATGATTTATTAACCGAATCAGGCTATTTAAACAGGGCAGGCTCTCAGCATTAATCATAGAAGTCAATGCCCGATACACGCCAGAGGCGGAAATCCACTAGCAAAACAGTATCACTGGCGAATATGGCCATCCCCAAAAACCACATATTTTTGCGAAGTCAGTCCTTCCAGGCCGACAGGCCCCCTGGCATGGATTTTGTCGGTAGAGATACCAATTTCAGCACCCAGCCCATATTCAAATCCGTCAGCAAAGCGGGTTGATGCATTCACCATAACAGAGCTTGAATCCACCTCCCGCATAAAGCGGCGGGCACGGGTAAAGTCCTCAGTGACGATGGCATCGGTATGATGAGAACCATAGCGATTGATATGAGTAATCGCTTCATCCATATCCAGGACCACTTTAATGGCCAGAACGGGACCAAGATACTCTTCCGACCAGTCTTCTTCTGTTGCTACTACCGCACTTGGCAGAATCTCACAGGCAACAGGACATCCCCGCAGTTCAACACCCTTCTGGGAATAAAGTCCTGAAAGTTCCCGCAACAAAGGCTGAGCCACATCCTGATGCACCAGCAGCGTTTCCATGGCATTGCACACACCATAGCGATGGGTTTTCGCATTCATGGCAATCCGGACGGCCTTGCTATGATCAGCCCGATCATCCAGATAGACATGGCAGACACCATCCAGATGTTTAATCACCGGTACCCGGGCGTCAGCACTGATGCGCTCAATAAGCCCCTTTCCACCTCGAGGTACGATCACATCCACATACTCAGGCATGGTGATCAGCACGCCAACAGCGGCACGGTCGATAGTTTCAACCACCTGAACCGCATCTTCAGGCAGTCCGGCCTGAGCTAATCCCTGCTGAATACACCGGGCAATAGCCTGATTGGAGTGAATGGATTCACTGCCTCCGCGGAGAATGACGGTATTGCCAGATTTCAGACAAAGGCTCGCTGCTTCCACGGTGACGTTCGGGCGGGATTCATAGATAATGCCGATAACGCCCAGTGGAACCCGCATTTTGCCTATCTGAATACCGCTGGGCACATACTTCATGTCATCAATCGTGCCGATGGGATCTGGCAGGGCTGCAACCTGACGAAGACCCTCAATCATGGTATCAATTCGGGCATCGGTCAGTTCAAGGCGATCCAGCATGGCTGCATCAAGTCCACGTTCCCGGCCAGCATCCAGATCCCGGGTATTGACAAACTTCAGCTGTGAACGATCCGCTTCCAGTGCGTCTGCTATTGCCAGAAGTGCCCTGTTTTTCATCGCAGTATCAGCAACAGCCATCTCCTTACTGGCCTGCCGGGCTCTCTGACCCAGTCCATGCATGTACTCCGTCACTTGATCAGCCAACGTCTTTTCTCCCGACAACTTTCATCATCACTATCGATTATTCTCTGCAATAAATGGCTGTAAAACAGCCATATTATCAGTCCGCAATCGGCATGGTAAATTCAAATATCGTCCCGCCTTTCGGGTGACGCTGGAATGTCAAGCGACCACCATGGGACTGTATAATGGAGTGACATACCGTCAGCCCAATACCCATACCATCAGCCTTGGTGGTATAAAACGGAGTAAACAGCCTTTTTTCGGCATCATCCGCCAGACCATGGCCGCGGTCAATGACCGATACTTTGACAAAATTATCATCCAGCTTTTCGGTGCGAACATAGACACCAATAATCCGGGTCTCCATATCTCTCATCGCTTCCATGCCATTTCGAATCAGGTTCAATGCCACCTGCTGAATCTGCACAGGGTCAACCTTCACATTAGGAAGCCCCTCTTCCTGCTCCAGATGAATTTCCATATGGTTATTACGAGCGTCAACTTCCGCCAGCTTGTAGGTATCCTGAATCAAACGGTTTGGATCGACGCTGCCCAGAACATGATCCGGTTTCTTCACAAAAGAACGAATGCGGGCAATGATTTCACCGGCCCGTCGGGCCTGGGTATTGACTTTTTCCATGGCCTCGGAAAGACCAAGATCATCTGCCAATTCCAGCCGGGCCAACATTCTTCTGGCCACCTGGGCGTAATTGGAAATCGCGGTCAGCGGCTGATTTACCTCGTGGGCGAAACCGGCTGCCATCTCACCCATGGTGCTCAAACGGGAGACATGGGTCAGCTGCTCTTTCTGGCTTTCCAATTCATCCAAAGCCTCCTGCAGGGCTTCCTGCTGCCTTTTTTTCTCGGAAATATCTCTGAACACAACCACTGCGCCACTGGGGGAGCTGTTTTCCATAATCGGCGTACAGGAAAAATCCACCGGAAATGGCGAACCGTTACTGTGCAGAAAAGAAGCATTCTCAACGGTTTTACTGACACCTTTAATCAGGGATACCTCAATCGGTGACAGTGGCCCTGATCCATCCGACGGGGCATCTTCACCCCCTTTCATCAACTGAATCAGGTTCTGACCCGTCAGTTGCTCTATGGACCAGCCGGTCATGGCAGAGGCCGCTGGGTTGGCAAAGGTAATCAGTCCCAGTCGATCAAGGCCAAATATCCCTTCATTCATACTTTCCAGAATGCGGGCCTTGTCAGCCTCCAGCTGTCGATTTCTCGCTGAAAGCGCCTGTTCAAGCTTATGAATTTTCAACTGGGTCTGCACCCGGGCAATGACCTCTTCCGCTTGAAATGGCTTGGAAATAAAATCCACAGCGCCGGTTTCCAGGCCCCTGACCTTATCTTTGGTGTCATCCAGGGCCGACAGGAAAATCACCGTTATATTCCGGGTTTCAGGGCTTTCCTTTAGCCGCTGACAAACCTCATAGCCATCCATGCCCGGCATCATAATATCCAGCAAAACCAGGGCGGGCTTTGCCTTGGCAGCAATCCTGAGAGCACTCTCGCCATTCTTGGCAATAAGAAGCTTATAGCCGCGGCCACTGAGGGTTTGCAGCAATACCTGCAAATTTGTCGGATTGTCATCCACAAGAAGAATACGTTCTTCTTCATGCTGCTCGACAGGAGCTTCAGCCAGATACATCGTCAGCAGACCCTGATTTCAGAAGGTTCATCAATGTAAAAATAGACGGAAATAAATGGCTTATCTTACTATAACTTCGGCTTTTATCAGAAGCCTTACTGCCATCAGCCACTCTGGCTAATGCTGTCGACGCTGAGAATTCTTTTCCTGAGCCGTCTTATTCATGTTTCAATAGAGCTTATCTCGCGGGTTCATTTCGCATATTGATCCAATGGCATTGAATTGCCCGTGATCATTAACTCCTAACAGCCGAGTGCTTATGAAAATACTATTGATTGGTGGTACCGGGCTGATCGGCCAGGAAGTACAACGGTTGATTCATGACAAGCAGATCAGTTGTATCGCTCCGGGAAGGGATGAATTAAACCTCGAAAATCCTGAGTCCATTGATTCCTTCCTGAAAAACTACCAGCCAGACATCGTGGTCAACTGTGCAGGTTATAACGATCCGGTTAAGGCAGAAAACGAGCCGTCCAAATGCTTCCGGATAAACCGGGATGCCATGGCTACACTGGCTGATGGTTGCAACCGGCAGCAGGCAATTCTGGTCTACATTTCAACCTACCGGATTTTTGATGGCAGCAAAAAGGAAGCTTATACCGAAAAAGATATACCTAACCCTTCCGGTGTTCTGGCAACCAGCCGATGGCAGGCAGAACAGCAAATCAGTGAGCGCTGCCCAAAGCATATCATCCTGCGTCTATCCTGGGTCATCAGCCACCGACGCACCAACCTTTTGAAGTACCTTCTGGATCAGATCAGCAGGGAGCAAGAGGTTGCCGTAGTATCCGATCAACAGGGATGCCCGACACCCAGCGACGATGCGGCAAGAGTCATTGTCGCGATTATCCAGCAGCTGGGCTGTGGGGCTGAACCCTGGGGTACTTATCATTATGCCGGTGCAGAGTCTATCTCTGAAAACCGTTTTGCCGAAGCCGTGATCTCTGAGGCATCACAATATCAGGATCTGAAAATTCGAAAACTGCGAATGGATAAATTGAACGATCGTAATGGTATTCAGGCACCAGCCAATGCAACCCTCTCCTGCCGGAAAATTTTAAGCACCTTTGGCGTTCATAACAAACCCTGGAGAGGCAGCCTCTCACGGATGATCAGAAGCTATTATGAAAGCAGTAGTACTGAAATATAACGTCATGAGGATAGCCAACAATGCCCGGTTCTCTTTTATCTGCCAAGCTAGTTAAGACTGAACAGCTCAGTGCCAATACACTGCAGCTGAGTTTTGAGTTGGTACAGGATGAAAGAGCGAGTTTCAATTTTATTGCCGGTCAGTTTGTGCAGCTGCAGTTTGAGATTGATGGAGAACTCCATAAACGAAGTTACAGTATTGCCAACTCACCGGATGACTTTAAGGCAACCGGTCAGCTGCAAGTAGCTCTCAGTCTGGTCAGTGGTGGGATTGCTTCTGAGCTTTTCCAGAAAGCCTCGCCCGGAACCGAACTCAATATCGCCGGCCCGTTCGGGGTCCTCACGCTTCCGGAAACCTTTCCCGGACAGCTTATTCTGGTCGGAACCGGCACGGGGATTGCGCCTTATCGAAGCATGATTCCGCAATTGAAAACGCTTTCCGATAAGGGAACAGCTGTGACTGTTTTAAAGGGTTTCAGATATCGAGAGGAAAGCATTTACTCTGAAGATTTTACGCAACTGCCGAACTTAAAGTACCGCACCTGTTTAAGCCGCGAGTCCACCGTAAATACTGCAAACTATGAGTATGCTGGCCACGTGCAAGACCAGTTTGACGCCCTCTACCTGAATCCTGAAAACGATGTGGTTTATCTCTGCGGAAACCCCAGCATGATTGATGATTGCGTGATCCTGCTCAGAGACAGAGGGCTATCTCCCCGGCAAATCAAACGGGAAAAATACGTTTACTCCGGACACTGACTCCGCTTTTCAGCCCAGCTTTTCAGTCCAAGAGCAACCAGCCCCCAGAATAAACCAAGGCAGAGTCCCATCATGACATCGCCAAACCAGTGAACCTGCAAAACCAACCGGGCAAAAGCGTCAATCATCACCAGTCCCAAAGCCACACTGATCCATAACCACTGGACCTTAAATGGACGGCTTGTTGCCACCAGGACAGCAAAAGAAAACAGTACATAGACGATGGCTGTTGTATGCACAGAGTAAAAAGCATAAGGATCAAGCCCTGTCAGAGGTCTTTCATTGTCTACCAGCCACTGGATAAGCCAGACAGAGCAAACCATTGATACACCACCACAGAGCAAGCACAGCAAGGTGGCAAGCCGATTAGAGCAGTAAAGCCAGAATAGGCCACCAGCAGAAACAATACTCAAAACAGGGATGCTGCCAATCTGAGCCACCCAGTACATCACCTTTTGCAACCAGGGCAACTGAACCGTTATCAGCCATTGATCGACACGTTGATTGGCGCTCTCCAGCAAGCCAACCCGGTGAGCAAAAATAAGTAAGGCAAGAAGCCCTGATACAAGCACCAGATACCCGATAAGCCGCAGCCTGAAGTGACGATGAGCACAGATCAGTAATGGCGGGAACAGGATGGCAATACAGGTGATGGCTAACAGAGCAGCCAACAATTGATCAGGTACTTTATCATGCCACTGAAGTGCGGCTCCCGTCAGGTAACCCGGAAGCAGGTAAACGGGAGACCAGGCCAGGGCTGAGAGAATATTAACGGTAAAAAAGTACCTGGGAACCATACCCATCATACCTGCTACTGCCGGTATGATGGGGCGGACAGGACCAACAAAACGTCCGGTCACAACACTTAAAATGCCATACTCCCTAAAGAAATCCTCACCACGTTCCAACCATTGAGGATGACGATTAAAAGGCCACCAGCCTCTGACTCGCTCGTGATAATAATAGCCAAGCTGGTAGCTGATTCCGTCTCCAACAACAGCTCCCAGAAAAGCCCACAAGAGGATTGGGTAGATAGAAATAGAAGCCGCCCCGGCAATAGCCGCTAGTGCAAATAGCATGGCAACACCTGGCAGAACTATGCCCACCGCAACCAGTGACTCCAGACAGGCCACCATTGCGATAGCAGGACCAATCCAGCCAGTGTTCTGCTGTAACCATACATGAATGGCATCAAAATAAGCGTTATCCATGATTTACCGGAGCCTTCGTGGGAAATACCTTTCGATCGATCTGGACTGATGTATTACCAGAGTTAGACTAAAGTTTCGTTCTAATAAATTACCCAATCATGACACCGGAACGTTACCAGAAATTGTACCAGGTTCTTGATCGTAGTCAGCCCGTCCTTACCGTTCTAACCGGCCAGGTTCATAAAACCCACAATTTATCATCCATGATGGGCAATGGGTCAATCCTTCCTGTTGGCACAGCCAGATTTGCAAAGCAGGCCTGAGAGTTTAAACTGCGCCAGTTTTATAGGGTAAATGCGGGCCTGTTATTAAGCAGTTAACCAAAGCACCAACACAATCTGCAGCCAATCTTAACAACGGTATGCAACCAGGGAGTGACAGGATGAGCAATGTACTGGAAGAACTGATTAATCTGCTGAAACTGGAACCGATTGAAAACAATATATTCCGGGGCCAGAGTCAGGATCTTGGCTGGGGGCGGGTATTCGGTGGCCAGGTATTAGGCCAGGCGCTGTCTGCGGCAAGACAGACGGTCGACCCTGAACGTCATGTTCACTCTTTCCATAGTTATTTTCTTCGCGAGGGCGACAGCACCAAGCCGATTGTTTATACGGTTGACTGCATTCGCGATGGCAGAAGCTTCAATACCCGCCGGGTAGTAGCCGTGCAAAATGGTCGCCCTATTTTCAATTTATCCGCTTCCTTTCAGTTAAACGAAAGTGGTTTTGAACATCAGGACCCGATGCCAAACGTCATACCTCCGGATGAAGCGCTGAGCGAAAAAGTCCTGATTCAAAGGCACAGTGACCTGATTCCCAAGCCTCTGCAGAAACGATTGCTCAGCGATACTCCCATTGAGATTCGCTTTGCCGACCCGGTTGATCCACTGGCAGAAGACACCAGGGCTCCAAACCATAAAATTTGGATAAGAGCCAACGGAAAACTGCCCGACAATCCGGGACTTCATAAATACCTTCTGGCCTATGCCTCGGACTTCCAGTTCTTACCCACCAGCATGTATCCCCATGGGGCTGCCGCTTTCCAGAAACCCGTTCAAATAGCCAGTCTGGACCATGCCATGTGGTTCCACCGCCCATTCAGGATGGATGATTGGTTACTGCACTCTATTGAAAGTACCACTGCCAGCGGTGCCAGAGCGCTGGTAAAAGGTCAGATATTCAATCAGGCTGGAGTACTGGTGGCGTCTACAACCCAGGAGGGGCTTGTCAGACCGGTCAGAGCTCAGACCAAGGTCTAAGGGCAGAATGAACTAACCAAACATAAACTTTTAATTGTTCGCTATTGAAACTTAGACCACCAATCAGCCCCTGCCCTTGCTGATCGGTGGTTTTTTTTGTCCGGGGAAAGTTCACAATCAGAAGTTGGCCAGCCTAATAATAGAAGCCTAAATAGTTGAAAGTGGTAACCAGTACGGTAGTAACCTACTTTCTGCAAGGTTAAAATTCCAGGAAACCCTTTTAGCCTGAAGCTGTGCATTAAGTTCTGTGGACATAAGACCACTGCAAATATCCCCCCGATGCAGCAAATGGCACCAAATCAGGATAACCTTAAGCCCGAACTGGAGCTGACTCTGGCCGAGGGGGATTACCAGAAACAGCAACTTAAGTGCTATGCCTACGGCCAGGGTCAGCTGAAGGTAACCTGGCTAAATAAAGAGATGACTCTTCTAAAGACACAAGCCAATAAACCATTACCAGTAGGCCGAAACAACTGCACTGCGCCATCCAACAGTGGTCAGCACTACTACTGGTATTCCCATGCATGGCTCAGATTGACAGATGTAGGTAAACCACTGGATTGAAAAAGCTGAAGACTGCCGGGGGCTGGTGACGTTTCGTTCCGTGTCTGCAACAAAACGTCAATAGGCTCTAACATGCATTGGGAAACGTAAGGTGGTTTGAGTGCTCAACTACCCATTGCATAAAGCATTTTACCTTATTAACTGCTCCCTCAATTTAAGTGAAGTCGATGGTTTGATGAAAATAGTCTTAAAAATCAAAAAAATAGTACTAGCCGCCGTTTTTTTGCTGGCTGGGTGTACTGATCAACAGTCTGCCACTCAAATTCAGCCGCCACCCAAACACCTTGAAGCAGCCCAAGCCAAGGCGATGCAGCTCTGCGCGGGATGCCATGGCCCAACCGGTATCGGTACAACGCCACTTAACCCTAATCTGGCCTGTCAGAAAAAAGAATACATGGTTAAGCAACTGCAATATTACCGAAACGGCTCAAGATCCACTCACCAGCCTATGAGTAATATTGCCAGGCTACTATCAGAAGAAGAAGTCGAAAGTATCAGCGAGTGGTACTCAATGACTGGATGTTTATAAATTCCATTCAAATTGGGGTGTCCCGGTACATTAACAAAACTGAGACGCTCTTTTTAAGATCTGTTTTTCTACCCGTCAGGCCATGATCTATTAACTTTTCAAGTAAAAGTGGGAACCTTTATTGCTTAAGTTGGTCTTAAGTATCGAAGTGAATAATAAGTGTGCATAAAATGATCGCATTATCTCCACCTGAAGACAGTAGATCCTCCGCATCCAACCCTGATACCAAGGCTTCACATAGCCACAGTCAGGAAAATGGCACCAGCTTTGGCAGAAGAATCAGTAACTTTTTTACCAAAAGCCATATGCCCTCATGCTCCAGTGAAGAACGTTCCGCATGGAAAAATATCTCAAGTTTTTTTAAAGACCTATACAGTCGGACAGTTAAGCTTGTTAATTATGTCTCCAGACATATTAGTGAAATGTTACCGCCATATTTTGCCAAAGCCGGAATTGGCAGCGTGGCAGGGTTCGTCATAGGTGCCTTAACACCTATCGGGCCGCTGTGGGGTACTGTTGGCGGATTGCTGATTGCTACAGGCTGGCAACTGGGCATTGAGTATAACACCGATCGGGATAAACCCGATTCAGCACGTCTTTAGTTGTTTCAACTTCAATTAAGGGGAATCTGTTCCCCTGTTTTTATTTGCCAAGCTTGAATCCCCTCCCACAGCAACTAGTTTTATATAGGTAAACGTATTTTATCTATTCAGGCACGGAGCCACTCATGGAAGAGCAAAACATCAAGAAACTGGCGCTGATCATATCTGCCAACTGCATTCGTCAATCCACCATTGAAGAGTGTCAGAAAAAAGGTCAGATAAACGATCAACAACTGAATCAAATCAATAAAGAAATGTCCGATCGAATCTTTACCTTCCTGACTTACCTGCTTCAAAAACCGGCTGATGAATATACCGTCATGATGGAAGCAATGGCAAAACACTACCCGGAGAACTGGGAACAGCCTGAGCTGAGCCAGCTTATTCTCCAGCAACAGGCTCAGACCGCTACCTCTGCGTCAACTCAGCATTAATAATCTGTTACTCAGAGAAGCAGCTATGCTTGTCCCTGCACCATCAGGGACAAAAACAATGCCCGGCAGGAAGAGTCGATTCAATTACCGATTCAATTACCAGCGGTTTCTGGTAGGGACACTCATGTATCTTTCCATGCTTTCCCAGGCGGATACCGTCGATCCTGTTCAACACTATAAAGCGCTCACATTAACATTGGATGAACTGTTAACGGAGCTGCGCATTTCCCATGCCCCTACCCTGGAGTCAATGATCGATACCAGCCAGATCTGGCGGAGAAAACCGGGACAGGAACGATGGGAATTACCAGGGCTGGATATATCAACAAACAAAAGGTACAGAGTCTTTGATCTGCTTGAAAAGCTTGGACTGACATCCCCCATCGCGCCATTAACAAAGCAATATGATTATGCACTGCTACTGGGAGCCACTGCCCCCGGCATGAAACGCAGGCTGGACTATTTAGCTGACTGGTGGCGTCAGGGCGTCCGATTCAAGCGCTTGATTTTTCTGGTTGGCCAACGCCCTCTCACCCCGGGGGCTGACTACTTGGATATTCTCACAAGAAAGTCTGACAAGAAGAACCTGGATCCACTCCCTTTTACCGAAACAGAGGCGGCAACCATGCTGCATCAACTGGTGCCCATGCCAGAGGCTATGAGAGCTCTGCCGGTTGAGTTTATTGATACGCCAAGAAACTGGAGGAGCGGATTCTGGCACAGGCCCAATACCCGCGACACGCTCAAGCACTGGGTAAAATCAGGCCCGCTACCAGGAGCGGCTCTGGTTATCTCAGAACAACCCCATGGGGTTTACCAGAAAGAAGTAGTAAGACAGGAGTTGCCGGGTTTTGCCATTGATCTGGCGGCTGGTCCGGCAGACCCGGCAACCACTCTGCCCATTTATCTGGATGCCCTCGCGTTATGGCTTTACAACCTGAAACCGGTTATCCCCCAATCAGGCCCTTCAAAGACAATGATCCCCCCAGGACGGCATTAACTTCTGGGTAATGCCCAGCTGATCCAGTATCCGGGCAACAATAAAATCAACCATGTCAGCCACGGTTTCCGGTCGGTGGTAAAAACCGGGAGAGGCAGGAATAATAACACTCCCCATCCGGCTCAATTTCAACATATTTTCCAGATGTATTTGAGAATAAGGGGCTTCCCGGGGCACGATGATCAGCTTGCGCCGCTCCTTCAATACCACCGTTGCAGCCCGTTGTGTCAGATTATTACTTAAACCACAGGCAATGGCTGACAAGGTTCCGGTACTGCAAGGACAAATCACCATTGAGCCTGGAGCGCCACTGCCTGAAGCCACAGGCGACATCCAGTCATCCTCGTCAAACACACGAATCTGTCTGGGAGCAGCACGATATCGGTTGGTAAAAAATTGCTCAATAGCTCCAGGAGTATCACCGATCTCAAGATCCATTTCTGTGGCCAGAACCACTTTTGCTGCCCTGGAAACCAGAACAAAAACCTGTTGTTCTGCCGCCAGGAGGCTCTCCAGGAGCCGAAGTCCGTACTGGGCTCCGGAAGCCCCCGTGATGGCTAATGTTACTCTTTCGGGATTTGATGGACTCATCACTTTACTGCCAACCTTAATTTTCCTTGAGCTTTTCTTTCAACCCTCTGGCTATACGGCCATGAATCCCCTCAAACCCGCCATTACTCATCACCAGCAAATGGTCACCAGCCGAGGCGGTATCAACCAGATAACGCACAATGGCTTCTGTGGAATCCATAACCGATGACTTTACCGGACTACCCTGCACTAACTCGGCCAGTGGCCAGTCAAGCCCCTGCGGTTTAAACCAGATAACTTCCGAAGCCCTGGCGGTAGAAGCGATCAATGTTTCCTGATGCACGCCCATTTTCATGGTGTTTGATCTGGGTTCAATGATCACACGGATATTCGCATTTTCCCCCAGTTTGGCTCTCTGCCCAGCCAAAGTGGTGGCAATAGCCGTTGGGTGATGAGCAAAATCATCATAAATCCGTATACCCCCGATCTCCTCAACCATTTCCATCCGTCGCTTTACCCCCTGAAAGACAGAAAGCGCCTCACAGGCTGTATCTGGCAAGACACCGACATGGTGAGCCGCCGCAATAGCTGCCAGAGCATTGGCAACATTATGATCACCTTCCTGCTGCCAGTTCACGGTTCCGACAACCGTGCCCTTATACAAAACCTTAAAGTGGCTGCCATCGCTACTGACCGGTGCAACTTGCCAGAGGCTGTGACTGCTACCCAGTTCTTCCTGCTCAGACCAGCAGCCCAAAGCCATAACTGCTTCTATCTCGGGAGTACCGGCAGGATAAATAATTCGACCAGTGCCCGGAATAGTCCTGACCAAATGGTGGAACTGCCGCTGAATAGCCGCAAGATCATCAAAAATATCCGCATGGTCAAATTCAAGATTATTGATAATCAGGGTTCGTGGCTGGTAGTGAATAAATTTTGAGCGCTTATCAAAAAAAGCGGTGTCGTACTCATCCGCTTCAATAACAAAAAAGGGGGTACTGCCGAGTCTTGCGGAAATCCCGAAATCTTTGGGTATGCCGCCAATCAGAAAGCCCGGAGACATGCCTGCATATTCCAGGACCCAGGCAAGCATACTGCTGGCACTGGTTTTACCGTGGGTACCGGAAGCTGCCAATACCCAGCGATCAGGGGCTATGTATCTGGAAAAAAATTCGGGACCTGAAACGTAGGAAAGCCCCTTCTCCAGCACATACTCTACAGCCGGAATCCCCCGTTTCATGGCATTGCCAATCACCACAAGATCCGGTGACGGGCTGAGCGCTTCAGCACCATACCCCTGAAATAATGAAATACCCTGTTCTTCCAGTTGTGTACTCATCGGAGGATAAACGTTCTCATCAGAGCCAGATACGTCAAATCCAAGCTCTCTGGCCAGCATTGCCAGACTTCCCATAAAAGTTCCACAAATACCCAGAATGTGTATGTGCATTCCCGATTTCTCCAAAAAAAGTGCTCCCTGGCTCTGTTGACAATAAGGGAGCAGCACTAAACAGACTCTACAATCCCTGATACCAGAATTTTGACATTGTTTTTGCCTTGAGCGCAAAAGGACGTTGATATCGAAAGACCATCAGCTCATAAAATTGATACATAACAACGAACCCGACAAAGCGCTACCAATCAGCTGCCGATCGGGTATCATCTGCAATCAGCCAAGAACACAAAACAACACACAGATACACCCGGAATTTAACCGATGACATTGAAGCACGCTTTTTACGCACAGTCTGGCGGTGTTACCGCTGTTATCAATGCCAGCGCCTGTGCGGTTATTGAAACAGCTCGTCGTTACCCGGATAAAATCGGTAAAGTCTACGCAGGGCATAATGGCATACTGGGTGCTTTGCGTGAGGAACTTATCGACACTTCATACGAGTCTGATGAAACCATCGGCGCATTACTAAGGACTCCCGGCGGCGCCTTTGGTTCCTGTCGTTACAAGCTGAAGTCATTCGAAGAAAGTGAAGCGGAATATCGTCGGTTAATTCAAGTCTTTCAGGCCCATAACATTGGCTACTTTTTCTACAACGGTGGCAATGACTCCATGGATACTGCCTGGAAAGTGTCCCAGCTCAGTGAAAAAATGGGGTACCCGATTACCTGTATCGGAGTACCCAAAACCATCGATAACGACCTGGCGGTTACCGATAACTGTCCGGGCTTTGGCTCCGCGGCCAAATACCTTGCCGTATCAACCAAAGAAGCCAGCCACGATATTGCTTCCATGTGCGATACCTCAACCAAGGTGTTTGTTATGGAAGTCATGGGACGACATGCTGGCTGGCTGGCGGCAGCTACTGGCCTTGCTGCCCGGCAGGATGGCGACCCACCGCACATTATCCTGTTCCCTGAGTTACCGCTGGACAAAGAAAAATTTCTCAAAAAAGTCCATAAAACCGTTAATAACGAAGGTTATTGCGTGATCGTTGCTTCCGAGGGTGCCAAATACAACGATGGCAGCTTTATCTCCGCGTCCACAACGGTAATTGACTCCTTTGGCCACCAGCAACTTGGCGGTGTAGCTCCGACCCTGTGTAATATGATTAAGCAGGAACTGGGTTACAAATACCACTATGCTGTCGCCGATTATCTTCAGCGCTCAGCCCGCCATATCGCTTCACGTGTTGACGTAGAACAGGCTTACGCTGTGGGTAAAGCAGCGGTTGAGCTGGCCGTAACGGGTCACAATGCCGTGATGCCCGCCATCGTTCGAGAGTCTGACATGCCTTATCGCTGGGCGATCAAAGAGGTAGCACTGGAAAAGGTCGCCAACTTTGAACGTAAAATGCCACTGGAATTTATCAATGAGGATGGCTTCAACATTACCCAAACCTGTCGGGGCTATCTTGAACCGTTGATTGAAGGCGAGGAGTATCCAGCTTATCTGAACGGCTTACCCCGTTTTGCCAGGTTGAAAAAAGTGTTTGTCGAGAAGCAGCTGGATACAGCATTCGAGGTGTAATGTTAGCTTAAACGTTCATTGATTGAGGTCGGAGTAAAACCGAAAGTCATTCCGACCTTCATTCTTCGCTACATACATGGCTTCATCTGCCGCCTTGATCAAACCGTCAGCATCACTGCCATCCTCAGGGTAAAATGCAATGCCAATACTGGTGCCTACTTTTCTTGAAGATTCACCCAGCTCATGGGGTTCCTTCAGTGCGGCAAGAATTTTATTGGCAACCATTCTGGCATCTTCCGGGTTATTAACATCGTCAAGAACCACGGCGAACTCATCACCACCCAGCCTGGCAATCAGGTCAACCTTACGGATACAACCTTCAAGGCGATTGGCAACACTGGTCAGTAACTGATCCCCTGCATCATGGCCAAGCTGATCATTGATCTGTTTAAAATGATCCAGATCCAGGAACATAACCACTGTCTTATTATGGTGGCGGTCACTTCGATCCATTGAGGACTGAAGAAATTCCCTGAATAAAGTCCGGTTAGCCAGCCCCGTCAGGCTATCATACTTAGCCATTTTCAGTAGCTGGTCTTCCAACTGTTTGCGCTCAGTTATATCCTGAAAGACAAACACGGCTCCCTGAACAACGTTCCGGCTATTAACAATGGCCGCAATATTGAACTCCGCCGGAAACCTTCCCCGGCTCACGTTGATTAATTCAGTGGACTGTTTAAGTGTCCCGCCTTGTTCCAGACACTCACGATAAATAGCTGACCTCTGCCATTGATCCTGAGCTGTTTCACCCGTGGTGTCGTCCAAAAGAAACTGGCTAATATGCTGATCCAGAAAAGCTGTTTCAACACCGCCTAACAACTCACAGGCTGTCGGATTGATAAAGGTTATCTTGCCCTCTTTATCTACCCCGACAATACCTTCTCCTGCACAGTCCAGAAGCAGCTTGTTCTTCTGGCTGATCCATTGCAGCTCCCTGGTTACCTGTTCAAGCTCCAGCCGCTGTTCCTCCAGTTGTAAAAATACTTTCACTTTACCCAGAAGAATTTCCGGAACAATCGGCTTAGGCAAATAGTCAACAGCGCCAGACTGATAACCTTTAGCTACGTAGTGATGATCTTTATTAATCGCAGTCACAAAAATGATGGGGATATTGGCAGTTTGCTTGTTACTGTGAAGCAATGTAGCCGTCTCAAAGCCATCCATGCCAGGCATCTGCACGTCCAGAAGAATAACCGCAAAGTGATGGCCCAGAACTTCAGACAGCGCCTTCTCGCCAGAATCCACCTTGTGGATTTCAGCCCCCAGTGGCTTAAGTAGCTTATCCATCGCCAACAGGTTTTCCGGGCGGTCATCCACAACCAGAATTTTGACGTTGTTATTTGTCTCTATACCAGACATTCTCTGTCCCATCCCTGAAAGGCAACCGTCTACCAATCTGGTAGTATTGGCCTTTGTAAATTCGAGGTATCAGGCACCACCAATCTGATCAAGAAAGGCCGGAATTTCCTCTAACGTTACAAGGTAATCCACACACCCTGTATCCAGTGATGCCTTGGGCATAAATCCCATCTCGGCAGTTTCAGGACACTGAACGACCGTGGTTCCCCCAAAACCCTTCACTGTTCGGATACCATCGGCACCATCCCGATTAGCGCCAGTCAAAACAACCGCAACCAGCTCCTGTCCATAAACTCTGGCCGCTGATTGAAACAACACATCAATAGAAGGCCGCGAGTGGGCAACGGGGGCTTCAAGGTTCAGACTGACAACCCCCTGCTCCTCAACCAGCATATGGTACCCGGCCGGTGCAAGATAAATCGTTCCCGGCAGTATTCGATGCTTATCTTTCGC
Organism: Endozoicomonas sp. YOMI1; assembly: GCF_024606345.1. Lineage (GTDB taxonomy): Bacteria > Pseudomonadota > Gammaproteobacteria > Pseudomonadales > Endozoicomonadaceae > Endozoicomonas. Next base: position 13,040 of record NZ_JAHHPM010000287.1, on the reverse strand, counting down.
CACCTTGATCGGCAGCGTACTCTGCCGGGCAAGCACCCTGAGCATGCCTCTGTCATCATTCAACCCTACATGCTTGGTGACCAGAATGGGCAATGAGAAGTCCTCTCCCAGTTCACTGAAGAGAAAACCAAGGGCATTTATTCCCCCTGCTGATGCTCCCAGCACAACAGCCCTGGGCTTATTCCCAACTGAAATCCAGCTCACGAACCAAGCTTCCTGTAGATTCGAAGCGTATTACTGACATCTTCAAGGTAGTTCCTGATCTGGCTGAACTTCAGGTTCTCTCTTCGTCCGATACAGAGAAACCCCCTCGGGCATAAACTGTCATTAATCAGAGTTAACGCCCTGTCCTGCAATTGCTCGTTAAAATAAATGAGCACATTGCGGCACATCACCAAATGCATTTCGCCAAAAACACCGTCAGTAACCAGATTGTGATTGGCAAATGTTACCCGTTCAGCCAAACGGCTGTTGATCTTGATGGAGTCATAAAGGCTGACACAATAGTCACCAAGCCGAGACTTCCCTCCCGAAAGACGGTAGTTTTTTTTATAAAGCTCAATATCTTTCGCGGGGTAGATGCCTTTTTTTGCCAACTGGAGAGCATCATCATTGAAGTCCGTAGCGTATATCTGACAACGATCCAAAAGCCCTTCTTCTTCCAGGAGGATGGCCATGGAATACACTTCCTGACCCGAAGCACACCCCGCATGCCATACCTTTATAAACGGGTATGTTTTGAGTACTGGTATGACCTCCTCCCGCAAGACTTTAAATACATCCGGATCCCGAAACATTTCAGTCACAACGACAGAAAGACTTTTCACAAATCGGTAAAACGCACGGTTATCATGTAGAAACAGTGGAATTAATTCACTGACATGATCAATACCTTTCCCATCCATGTACTTTCTTACCCGACGGATCATTGACGCTTTGGCATAGTCATGAAAGTCATAGCCATAGCGCGTCTTGACAGCGTCCAGCAGTAAGTCGAGTTCCAGTCGTTCCAGATCAGCTACAGAGCAAGTCTCAATCATCGAAGCAGCCACACCTTCAGCATTGCTGTCAACTTGTCCATATCCAGGGGTTTGGTCATGTAATCGTTGGCCCCCGCTTCAAGGCATTTTGCCCTGTCATCAGCCATCGCCTTGGCGGTCAGAGCAATAACCGGAAGATCTTTAAATTCATTCTTCTGCCGAATAGCCGCAGTGGCCTCATAACCATCCATAATCGGCATCATAATATCCATTAACACCAGTTCAATGCCGTCTTCTTCCTCAAGCTTGCTGATCGCATTCTTGCCGTTGTCCGCCAGCACAACTTCCAGCCCCATGCCCTGAAGGGCTTTGGAAAGGGCAAATGTATTTCTCAAATCATCATCAACCAGCAAAATCCTGTGCCCCTCTAGGTTCTTCTCTGAGCCAGTCACAGGCTCATCTGGCGTATCATCTACCTGGTCCTTATTTACGGTATGCAAGAACAGGCTGACTTCATCAGTGATTCTTTCAAGAGCCCTGTCACCTTTCATCACCATGGCATTGGTGAATTCCTGCAGACGGGAATGTTCTGTCTTATCTACAGGTTGCGCGGTGTGAATCACCACTGAAGGCATATCTGATCCCAACTTTCCTTTGATTTTTTCCAGGAACTCCAGCCCTCGTACTTCTCCCAGCTGCAGATCCATAATCAAGCAATGCCACTGGTGATCAACAAGCCCCTTCTCGGCCTCCTCTACTGTGCTGGCATACCCTACATGGAGCCCTTTTTTCTCCAGCATGCTGCCTACTTGAGATCTTTGCTCTTCATCCAGATCAAGAATCAGCACATCGCGAATATCCTGGCTAATGGCCTGCCCAAGTGTCAAAAACGCTTTATCAATATCAGTAACTCTGACGGGCTTTCTCAAATAACCAACAGCGCCAAGGCTGGAAACCGACTCTGGATCCCGTCCCGAAACAATATGCACAGGAATATGTCTGGTCGCATCATCGCCTTTTAACTGGGCAAGTACCTCCTGCCCATCCATATCCGGTAAGCCTAAATCCAGAATGATGGCCGATGGTTGATGTTGTCGGGCCAGAGCGATTCCCCGCTCTCCTGTTGCAGCATGCAAACAGCCAAAGCGATGTTTACCAGCCAGTTGAGTTAGAATGGCGACAAAATGGGGGTCATCTTCAATGACCAGCAGCTGATAATCAAACGATTCCGCAGGCTCAGATACCTCAGTCTCTTCCGGCTCATCATTTATTTCTGGCTTTTGAGCAGGAGTCTCTGACTCATCGACTCCCATAGACTGGTCAAACACATCGGACACATAGTTTTCCGCCAGCACTTTCTCAGGGCCAAGAGAGCACACTGGATTAGCCGGCAGAAACAGGGTAAAGGTGGTTCCTTCACCTTCCTTACTGTCCAGTTCAATAAAACCTCCCAGAAGTTCTGCCATCTCTTTGGAGATCGCCAGACCAAGCCCGGTTCCTCCATATTTTCGGCTGGTAGACCCATCGGCCTGCTGGAATGACCCAAAAATAGCTACCTGCTTCTCTTTGGGGATGCCAATCCCACTATCTTTGACAGCAAAGCCAATCCATATATCTTCTGAAAAATGGCCAGAACGGGTTTCATTAAACATCCTTACCTGAACACTGCCTTCCTCGGTAAACTTGAAAGCATTAGAAAGGAAGTTCTTAATAATTTGCATTAGCCGCTGACTGTCAGTGAAAACAGACGTGCTGGTACCGCTGTCGATGCTGATCAGAAATTGCAGACCACGGCTTTCTGCCAGGGGATTAAACATGGCTTCAATACTGCCTTTGATCTCCTTCAGGGGCGTATCATCAAGGTTGACCGACATCTTTCCCGCTTCAACCTTGGACAGATCAAGAATGTCATTGATCAGCCCGAGTAACTCTTTACCTCCGTTGTAGATCACCTGTGCAGACTCTACCTGGTCTTCTGTCAGGTTACCTTCGTCGTTTTCTGCCAGCATCTGGGAAAGGAGCAATAAAGAGTTCAAGGGCGTGCGCAACTCATGGGACATATTGGCAAGAAACTCAGATTTATATTTACTGGCCCGGGCAAGCTCCTCCGCCTTTTCCGTTATCTTTTTACTGGACAGCTCAATATCTTTATTCTTTCTCTCAATCTCTTCTTTCTGGAGCATCAGCTGCTCGCTGAGTTCTTCAAGTTCGGCATTGGATTTCTGCAGCTCTTCACTTTGGGCTTTCAACTCTTCCTCAGACTCTTCCAGAATACCGGCTCGCTTTTCCAACTCTTCATTAACTGAACGCAACTCTTCTTTTTGTTGCTTCAATGCTTCTGATTGCTGGGTGGTGGTATCAAGCAGCTGATTTACCCGGGTTCGATACTGGGCAGAATTAATCGCAATGGCAATACTTTCAACAGAATGTTGGAGAAACAGGCGCTGCTCATCCGTCATTGAGCCAAGTCGTGCAAACTCAACGCCCCCTTTTAACTCATTTTCATAGCAAAACGGGACAATGATCAGATGAGTCGGCCTGGCAGAGCCCAGTCCGGACTCAATTTCAATATAGCCATCGGGTACATTGGCTATCTCCATCGTTTTTCTTTCCAGTGCTGCCTGACCAATCAGCCCTTCACCCATGGCAAAACAGTTTGCATGTTGATTGCGTTTACTCCAGGCATAGCTGCCCATCAACTGCAGCTGGTTGTTATCATCTTTTACAAACATTGCGCCAGAATGCATATCCAGATAGCGGGCAATATAAGTCACAATGTTTTGGCACAACTCTGCCATCGCCTGCTCACCACGAACACTGTTATACAACCCGGCCTTACCTTCCTGAAGCCAGTTTTTCCGGGTATTTTCAGAACTGACGGTACGCAACCTATCGGTCATCAGAGCAAAACTACGACTGAGTTCGCTGATCTCATTATTGCCGTTCAGAACAGTCCCTTCAGCATAGTCACCCGCAGCGACTCGATTGACCCACCGGGTAATCAGACGGATGGGCTTCACCAGTTGTCGCGTAACAAATAGAGCAATCACGACTACCAGGGCAAAAGTGATGGCGATAAGAACAAGAAGGCGTTTTCGAAAGTCCTGAACTGATGCAAAAGCATGCCGGTGCGTTACTTCTGAAAGGATTATCATAGGGGTTCCAGCAATATTTATTGGCAGATAAATCCCCAGAACTTCTTCACCATGAATGTAGCTTCGAATATGGTTTAAGCTCCCTTTAGTCGCCCGGCCTAATACGTCCTGCTCGTCCAGATTTAAAGCGTCAAGATCTTCTGAAATGGATTCAAGATCATGCCCTTCTACAAGCTCAGGAGCATGGCCATCATCTGCAGAGAATACTCCAAAATGATCTTCATCCTCTCTATAGCTCCCATCATCCTGAAGATGGGTTAACCATTGGTTAATCAGCGGGTTATCATCCGCAAATTTAAGCTGTTCCTGATTTTCAAACCGGGTACCAAAGCGAATTTTACGATCCTTACCGACAAGAAACGACGAGAGGCCGACATCACTGGACTCACCTTTATCAAACATAACCTGAATATTCTTCGGGTGAATCTGAACCGCAATAAAACCCACCGCTTTCTGAAAGGAATCCGCCAGCGGCAATATTAAAAAGACGACTTTCTCATTGCCTATGGGCGGGTAGGCAGCAAGATCGGCATACTTTGGCTGCTGATCATCAAGGCTGGCTTTAACAGCCCGGGAAAAAAACGTATTTTCCAGTTCTGAAGAAAACAGGTTTTTTCCTAAATCACTGTATTCATTAACTGTGTACAGAATATTGCCTGCGGCATCGCCCAGAATCACATCGGAGTAATCATAGAATCGCAGGAAATCCACATACTCCATGGAGTACTTTTCATAGATATCCCCATATTCCCTGGAATTAATAAACTCAGAAACCGGCTGGGTTTTAAAGCCGGGAGCCTTCACCAATTCGGTAATAAATGCTTCGGAGGATGATGCCATAATGAATAAATTGGTTAACACCGTATCAAAGTATTCATTAATGCGTTGAGTCAACTGAAAGTTTATCGATGAAAGTTGATCATAACGATCTTTGACAATTGCTTCTTTTCCCGTCTTGTACTCATTCAGCCCAACAATAACAACTGGCCCAATGGATAAAACAATAAACCAGAGAAAAAGTGTGAGTGCCAGACCACCCGTCTTTCGCTGACTGTTTTCACTGGGTGATTCTGAATTCATGGCCTAATCTCTGTACTTTACCAAAGGATGGAGTTTGGGGGCTTTTCCATCTCTTAATCATCGTTAAATTGCACAAAAAACTTAGGGTTCAGTCCTATAAAAACCAAAGAAAACCCATTACAGAGATGGCTGCTGCAGGTGGTTATGAATCAAGATAAGGTCACCAGTGGTTATGCTGATGATTTGGAGGAGAGTGTTTTTTGGACTGGTAAAACCCTTGGGGAGCACTGGCCAGCCCCCCGGGTCTTTGTAACCGTAGGCTTAACCCTGATATTGCCGGAAACTACTGAATCAGTATTCCAAGGGTAACCAGTGAACCTGCCAAAACACTCAGCGAGCTGGCTAACATCAATACTTCCGGTGTGGTCAGCTTATCGTATTCAGGTTTCATGCTGCACTTCCTGTACTGCTACTTCAGTTATGAAAAAGTATAGTACTGAGAGCATGGCCTATTAACCAGAACTACCATACCAGTTACTGGTTGATTTCAAATGAATAAATAAAAAACAATGGCAATTTTAATTACTATTAAAAATTTAAATTGTTATTTTGATTCCAAAATATGGCTGATACTGGAGGTTCACCCAGTCAACCTATCGATACCACCGCGGCCCCTGGAAGTTCTCTCAAAGCCGCGTATGGCAAACCCTTTAGAAATCAAAGAAAAAATACCGCAATCACCCTCCCAGGTAGGCCTCCTGAACAGATTCATTCACTAATAGAGCCTGTCCGGAGTCATGCAGAACAATCTTTCCATTTTCAAGCACATAGCCGCGATCTGCCAGCTTCAGTGCCTGGTTGGCATTTTGCTCAACCAGAAAGATCGTCATCCCTTCATCCCTCAGCTTGGCAATAGTGTCAAAAATCTGCTGAATCACGATAGGAGCCAGGCCCAGTGAGGGTTCATCCAGCAGTAATAACCTGGGCTTACTCATCAGTGCCCTCGCGATGGCCAGCATCTGTTGTTCACCTCCGGACATGGTGCCTGCCCGCTGGTTTAGGCGCTCCTCAAGACGTGGAAACAGCTCAAGAACATGGCGATACAGCTGACGATAATCCTGCTCATCGGTGAAAAAGCCACCCATGCTGAGATTTTCTTCCACGGTGAGCCGGGAGAAGACTCGCCGACCTTCCGGCACCAGAGCGATACCGGAGCGCATGATATTCGCCGTATCTTCCCGGGTAATTTCCCGACCACCATAAAAGATCTGTCCACTGCTCGCCCGTGGATCACCACAGAGCGTCATAAGCAGAGAGGTTTTTCCCGCACCATTGGCACCAATTAACGTCACAATTTCACCGGCCCGGATCTTTACACTCACGTCATCCAGCGCCTGAATCTGGCCATAAAAGGTAGAAACATGCTCAAGGCTTAGCAGTGGTTTATCGTTATTCATCCTCAGGATTCCCCTAAATAAGCCTTGATCACTCCAGGGTGGTTGCGCACCGCTTCCGGTGTTCCGGATGCCAGAGGCCTCCCCTGATTAATAACATAAATCCGATCCGAGATTTCCATCACCAGTTTCATATCGTGTTCAATAAGCAGTACTGATACACCATGATTTTTCCTGAGATCTGAAATCAACTTATCCAGCTCCCAGGTTTCATTAGGATTCAGTCCTGCAGCGGGCTCATCCAGCATCAATAGTTGCGGGTCGGTCACCATACAGCGGGCAATTTCCAGTCGCCGCTGCTGACCGTAAGCCAGGTTTCCGGCTTCACGATTGGCAAACTCAGTCAGGCCAATTTTATCCAGCCAGTAAGCAGCCCTCTCCATCGCTTGTGCCTCACTCTTGCGAAACGAAGGCGTTTTAAAGAGCCCGGCCAACAACCCTGTGTTCAAATGACGGTGCTGGGCCACCAGCAGATTTTCCAGAACCGTCATGGCTTTAAACAAACGCACATTCTGAAAAGTTCGCACCACACCTAAACGGGCAATTTTAAAGCCCGGCAACTTTTCTACCGCCTGGCCCTGAAAAAGAATCTTCCCTACAGTTGGCTTATAGAAGCCGGTCAGGCAATTAAACACTGTCGTTTTCCCGGCACCGTTCGGGCCAATCATGGAGACAATTTCGCCTTTACCAACTTTGAGCGCCATCTGATCCACGGCCAGCAGACCACCAAAGCGCATACTGAGATCCGATGCTTCCAGCAAACACTGACTCATCTTATCACTCCCTGCAGATTAAACGCTTTCAGCGATGGGCTGACGATTAACAGACACATCATCTTTATCCGACTGATGCTCTTTCAACTTCAGGTGTGAACGCTTTATAGGCATCAACCCTTCCGGGCGCCACATCATCATCAACACCATCATCAGGCCAAACATCAGCATACGGTACTCCTGAAACTCCCGGGCAAACTCTGGCAGTACCGTCATAATAACGGCGGCAAGAATAACGCCCATCTGAGACCCCATGCCTCCCAGGACCACGATCGCAAGGATGATGGCTGACTCAATAAAGGTAAAAGACTCTGGACTTATAAAACCCTGCCGGGCCGCAAAGAAAGTACCGGCAAAACCTGCGAACGCTGCACCGATGGTAAAGGCAGACAGCTTGATGGCTGTTGGATTCAAACCCAGCGAGCGACAGGCAATATCATCTTCCCGAAGCGCTTCCCAGGCCCGGCCAATGGGCATTCTCAACAGGCGGTTAATAATGTAGAGCGTTAACAGCACCAGAAGCAGAGCCAGGATATAAAGGAAAATCACTTTATAGCCGCTGCTGTAGTCAATTCCAAAGAACTCGTGAAATGGTACATTGCCGTCTTCTTTGGCTCGTCGGGAAAACTCCAGACCAAACAACGTTGGCTTTGGAATCTGACTGATCCCGTTCGGCCCTCCAGTAATTGAGGTCCAGTTATTCAGCAAAATACGAATAATCTCGCCAAACCCCAGGGTAACAATGGCCAGGTAGTCCCCACGAAGCCTTAACACCGGAAACCCCAGGATAAAACCAAAGAATGCCGCCATAACCCCGCCGATCAACAGACAGCTCCAGAAATCGAGACCAAAATATTGGCTCAACAGCGCATAGCTGTATGCTCCAACGGCATAGAAACCCACATAACCAAGATCCAGAAGACCTGCCAGACCAACAACCACGTTAAGGCCCAGGCCAAGCATGACATAAATAAGCGCCAGTGTTGCCAGATCCACTGCACCACGGGAAACAAAGAAAGGCCAAACCATCAGCCCAGCCACAGCAAAACTCATCAGCAGCGGCTTCAGAGGCTTATTGCCAGCCAGTGATGGCAGCTGAACCTGCGGTAGTGGGTTGCATTTTTTTGCCCCCTGCCAGAAAGCAGATATCGGGTTCCGGAATAACTGAACCAGGAAAACCAGAACAGCACCGGAAAGAATCAGATTCCACCGTTCACTGGCCGCAAAGTAAACGACCAGCTCTGTATTTTCAGTTGATAGCTGAACCCCAAGCATTAACACAGCAAGCAGCAACAGCGCTCCTGTTGCCATAAAAGCAGGAAACCAGCGCAGTGTGGTAGATGACTGACTATTCATACCTTTTCTACCTCCGGCTTGCCGAAAATACCAGAGGGTCGGAATAACAGAATCAGAACCAGCAGACTAAAGGCGACGACGTCTTTATATTCGGTACTGAAATACCCTGCGGTAAACGCTTCGGTAACGCCAAGAATCAGGCCGCCAAGTACAGCTCCCGGAATACTGCCGATGCCACCAAGAACCGCCGCTGTAAATGCTTTCAAACCCGCCAGAAAGCCAATATAGGGATTAATAACTCCATAATAGAGCCCCAGTAAAACACCGGCCACCGCAGCCAGTGCCGCACCGATAATAAAGGTCAGGGAGATAACCTGGTTGGTATTGATACCAAGAAGCCGGGTCATGCCCAGATCTTCTGCACATGCCCGGCATGCACGCCCCATCCTTGATTTGGAAATAAACAGCGTCAGGAGTGTCATGGTGATAAAAGTAACGAGAAAAATCACCACCTGCATGTACGACAAAGTAATATTAAACTCATCCTCGGGCCCAAACGTCCAGCCACCGGTAATCAGGCTGGGCATTGCGATATCTCTCGAGCCCTGGGCAATACGGACATAATTCTGAAGAAAAATCGACATACCGATCGCCGAGATCAGGGCAATCAGTCGACTACTGTTTCTTAATGGTCGATAGGCTACCCGCTCAACGGCAAAGCCGTAAGTACTGGTAATAATAATGCTGATGATAAAAGCAGCGGCCAGCATCAGGGCAATACTATCAACCCCCATCAAGGCAAGACCGGCCAGCACCGCAAAGGCAACGTAGCTGCCAATCATATATATCTCGCCGTGGGCAAAGTTGATCATTCCAATGATGCCATAGACCATGGTATAGCCGATGGCTATCAGAGCGTACGTGCTACCTACCGTCAGCCCGTTAAGCAGTTGTTGGATAAAGTAAAATCCGCTTTCACCCATAAAATTTACCTCTTTTCTTATTTTATTCTGGGCTAACCAATTACCGGCTTTCTTCGTTGTATTTATATGTATGTTCCAATATTGTTCCAACGATCTGCTATGATTGCCAACGTCGTTGGAACATGTTGGAACATTTTTCAGAAGCTCCTCTGAATTCATTGCTGCACAAGGGCTTGATAGATTTGTTCCAACAAAATCCGTATCAGGGACGCGGAGGACAATACCCACAGAGTCAGAGTCACTATACACAGAACATTATTTTTTTAGTAGTACGATTGTAAGGCTTTATGTCTATAGAAATTACAAAAGTCAAACAGGATAACAAAACAGTTCACTTGGCTTCTGTTCATGTACGCAAGATGGTGTGGCACCGGGTGTGTACTCAAAAACTAATATTTTGAGGAAACCACCAGTTTTTTCGCCAATTTTCTATGAATACACAACCTGAAGTTGCTTTATAAGCTTAGTCAGGATCATCTTTTGAGAGTCATCCAGATTGTACCTGGCGCGTGACATATAAAACTCTATTTCTTCCACCTGTTCTTTCCATGACATCCGTTCCATTGATGTCCCATTTTTTACCGCGCAAAAAAAAGTGCTTTGAGTGTATTTATTAGAGCCCCCCAATAACAACATCAAAAAAACAACAAGCAGTTTCCTTCGACAAACCACGGGCAAAACCAAATGGACGTAGATTTAGAAGTGGCTGTAGAAGTAACGATCAACCCGGTAAAACTGCATCAGACTGCAAAAAAGTCAGACCAAGTTTCCACAATCTCCATGATGCGGAAAAAATGCATTTTTTACGGCTGCTGTGACTTGAATTCGGTATCCAGGTTAATAAGAAAACATGAATGATGAGAGGGGCCAGCGACTGGTGCAAGCCATGGAACTGAGGGGAATTGCCAATTGTCTTCACGCCTTGCCCGGCAATGGCGCCGGGATAATCTCCTGTGAGTTGACGTTAGCGATCAATAATTTCACAACGGGGGTTGTCGGAAACACTCACCGTCCTCTAACACGAAGAAGCTCTTCAGCAAATCAAACCGGTAAAACACCCTGTTGCTGTTTTCCAGGGGATACAGCTCTTTGAGACCCGTTTTATATGGCCACTATAATCACAGGGAAAGCTCTCCCGCCGGGAACTCCCCGGCCCCCTGGCTATAAAAAAATCATAGGTCAGAAATTACACGGCCATCACACCAACTCATTGAGCAGGCCTTCCTTACTCAAAACGGAAGCTCCCGCTCATCAAGCCCAGCCAGCCTGGCAGACAGTTCCTCTTCCGATTCCTCAAAAGGCAACCACTCAGGCTCAGGACATTCCCAAAAATCCCCAATAAGCTCGTCATACCGATCATCTTCCGGCAGATCATCATCCCAAACAGCCCTTTGAGGCTGTATATACTCCCAGAGTTGATTCTGGTGCAGCCAGATTGGATCGGCGTTGCGAAGCATTTCCTCGGTTAGACAATCTTCATCAGCCGACGGCCTTTTTATCCTGACCTGCTTGCCATTAATAAAAATCCACTCATACTTCTTCTGTCGTTCGGCTTTGTCTGCTTTTCTCTTTGCTTTCTGCGCCGGCGTCAGCTTTTTCTTCAGCTGCTTCTTCGACTTGCCCTGCTTTGTCTTCTTCTTTGTTTTTGCCATGTAAACAACCGTATTACTGGCCGGTGATGAACAGTGAACACTGATCTTTGCCAGTACCTTGATGAATCAAATACTGCCCTGCTACGCCATGTACAACTCAAGATAGCCCACTATCTCCACCCCATTGGCCAAAATATCACCGACACCTTCAGGGATTGTACAGGTTGTGGTCATAAATTTTATCCGGTTGTTTTTGGAGTGGCATTAGTCCTTTCTTAACCGCCTTCAGGAAGGCCTCCTTGTTTCGCAACACCAATCTTCCCAATTGGCCTGATTTCAAATAGCTCCAGAGATATTCATCGGGATTCAGTTCTGGCGAATAAGCGGGCAAGATATGGATGCCCAGCAGACGAGGCTCCTTCTGCAGATATTTGATTACCTTTTTAGCCTTATGGGGAGATCAAGCCACAGCCAGTATTGGTCGATTATGAGGGTCGTTGTGGGATTCTTTGGTACATCGCTGTGATCTTTTACAAACAGTGGAAAGTGTTTATCTGGTGATTATCGAAGGTCATAATGTCATCCTGGTGTCCCGACCGGGTGCAGGAGTAACAGCTACTCACCTGCCTTTTCAAGCAATTGAGCAGTGAGTGCTTTTGAATACCGGTAATTGTGCAGCTGCAACTTTTCAACAACACTTTTTACCGATGGAATAACACCGGTTTTTTTAGCTTTCAGCAGCACTGCCAGACTGCCGGTAACAGAAATGCCAAAGCTTTTGGCTGTTGAGCGACCGGATTTCTCATCAATCAGTAAAACAGACTGATACATCAGAGCCAGCTTAATGGCTTGGGCCTCACCAGGATCAAGCAAATGGCTCAACCCCTTGATCATCTCATCGGATTCAGGAAAATCCGAGTGCACATGGATTATTCCGTCTTTAGCTAACTTTTGTATCTCGGCAAAACCCGGAACACCCTCTTTTGCAAGGCATTCATTTAACACCTGTTGAGGCACCCACACTTCACCGCACAGATCAGGCAAATGGGTGAACAGACCTGAAATCGCCAATGCAATTAATGGGCTGCTATCGGCAATGATCTGTGAAGTGCCCGAAGGCTTATCCAAGGTTTTCAAGGTCACTGTCCAGATCCTCAGGATCATGATCAACTACAGGAATACCTTGTGTACCCAGCATCCGGATAAAATCAGCCAGGGAAACCCGGGCTATCCTGGCCCCTTTAGCAAGGGTTACCACGTCATTTCGAAATAAATGAATGGCCAGATTTAGTGCCACCCCCTGCTCTAGCAGTTCGTCTGAAAAGGGAATGCCCAACAGTAACGGTTTATCCCTGCAGGTAATCAATGCCATCTGGCCAGATTCAGCGGTGCGGGTGAGATCACCACTGCGCTCTCTTAAATCCCTGATCCCAAATGTTTCCATAATCTTGCCCCTTGCATGTTTTGTGTCCACAAAAGATAGCACTTAACCGGGTACAACCCTAGCCGAAAACCGGGGTCACGTCTATCTGGCGACGGGCTAAGCCTGTGAGAACAAAATCAGGTCTTTCATTGTGCGTTGCCGTTTATTTTGAAAAAACCTTTATATTATAACTGTATAAACTGCTGAACATCCCCTCATTGCTGAGGAGCAGTTTTCAAAATGACGCCAAGCGCCTACAAAATCTTGAATACGGTATCGAACCTTGTCTTTGCTCCCGGTGCCAGGAGGCTGTCCGAGAATACTCTGCCCTACTGCGGTTGCGATAAATTGGTCTAAAAATTCG
>NZ_JAHHPM010000286.1 GCF_024606345.1 Endozoicomonas sp. YOMI1 | reverse complement strand
TAGACCAATTTGCTGTCGCCGCAGCAGGGCAGTCTATTCTCGGACAGCCTCCTAGAGTCTGTGGACGTTATTTAACAAGAGTGGTGGCCCACATGATGGTCGTATTACATACAAATTTCGGTGATATCAAACTGGACCTGGATGCTGAAAAAGCACCCAAAACCGTTGCCAATTTCATTGAGTATACGAATAGCGGCCATTTTAATGGCACCATTTTCCACCGTGTTATCGATGGTTTTATGATTCAGGGCGGCGGCTTTGAGCCTGGCATGGTGCAAAAATCAACCAGGATGCCCATCGAAAATGAGGCCGATAACGGCCTGAAGAATGAAACGGGCACTATTGCCATGGCCAGAACCATGGACCCGCACTCGGCATCAGCCCAGTTCTTTATCAATGTCAAAGACAACCACTTCCTTAACCACAGCGCCAAAACCAGTGATGGCTGGGGTTACTGTGTCTTCGGTAAAGTGACTGAAGGCATGGATAGCGTCAACAAGATCAAAGGTGTTAAAACCACTTTCCGTGCTGGCCACCAGGATGTTCCGGTAGAAGACGTCATTATTGAGTCTGCTGAAATCCTTGAATCAGCTGACGCCCCCGGGACTTTGGAAACTGCCTGATGAAGGTGCTGTTTATTTCAGACCTTCACCTGTCACCAGAATGCCCGGCGGTTGCCCGGGCATTCTGCCATTATCTGACCGATCGAGCCCCTCAGGCTGATGCCCTCTATATTCTGGGTGACTTCTTTGAGTACTGGGTTGGGGATGATGCAATGGATGACTTTCAACACGATATTGCCCAGCGACTCAGACATTATACCAACAGCGGCAAGCCCCTGTACCTGATGCCCGGCAACCGGGATTTCGCCATCGGGAAAGCCTTCCTGCGAGCAACCGGCGCTCAGTGGCTGAAAGACCCAACACTGATAACGATTAATCACCAAAAAATCCTGCTGATGCACGGTGACTCACTGTGCACTAATGACAAGCAATATCAGCGCTACCGAAAAATTATCCGCAACCCCCTGGTCATGGCCCTGCTGCGCATGACCCCTTTGTCTTACCGCAAAAATCTGGGCCGTAAAATCCGGCAAAACAGCAAAGCGGCCAAAATCGGAAAAGCGCTGGACATTATGGATGTTACGCTATCCGAAGTTGTTAATGCGATGGAAAGGTACCAGGTAGATACCCTGATCCACGGCCATACACACCGCCCGGACATCCATGAAGTTGCCTTAAAACATGGGATCGGCAAACGCTATGTGTTGGGTGACTGGACCAATAAGGGCTGGGAGATTGAGCTGGACAGCAATGGCATAACGCTGGATGCCTTCCCGATTAAACATCCATGATCCGCGAGTAAAAATGTCACTGCCCCCTAACGCCAGGGAATCGGTATGAAAACCATAATTTTTTTCAAAAATTGAACAAATGACCTCCTGATATTGTCCATAGAAACAACCTCATATTAATTAAGTGGATTTGATCATGTTTTCCAGTTCCATTACCAATACTCCTGAGACATTACGACCAATTGATTCCCAAGAGTCTCGCCCCTCAGCCTCAACTGCTGCCAAGGCATTTAAGTATGGTACGTATGGTATTTTGTCGGTTTTTTATGGAGGCTTGACTATATTAGCGATCGATTGTGTTCAATTATACTTCAACCAACCTGCCGAAGTTTTTTTGGATGATCACTGCTTTGCTAACGCTACTGGACAATGGAACAATTACCATAAACTACGTAACGAACATGAATATCTGTCTTACTTTGCCCAGTCAGTAATTTCAGGATCAATCACATTTGCTGCCCATGTGTTTATGAACAAAATGTTCCCCAATCAAACATCAGCTCCACCTACCCCCTCTAATACTGAAAACCAGCCTGCGCACAGTCAATCCGCTGTAGAAATTACCATCGCGAATAAACACTTAGCTATGGTCTGACGGGAAATCAGGGGCACCACTGTGAAATCGGAAAACCGGGTCAGATGACTCAATGGCATCTTGCTCAATCTCGCCAAATACCGCCACCCGATCAGCAATCGATGCCCCATTAATTGTCTCTGCCAATGCCAGATAGTCCCGAAAATGCCGACTTTCGGACTTCAGTAATGACAGATAGAACTTATGCAGTTCATCGTCCAGCCAGGGAGAGAGCGCAGCAAAGCGCTCACAGGACCGGGCTTCAATAAAAGCCCCCATCACCAGAGTATCGACCAGCCTGAATGGTTCAAACCTTCTGATGGCAGCAGTTAACTGACCAGCATAGCGACCGGCTCCCAGGTGAACATAGGGAATATCCCTGCGTGCCATAATGGCCAGAACCTGCTCGTAGTGCCGCAACTCTTCACGGGCCAGTCTGGACATTTTGTTCAGCAGGCTTAACTGATCTTCTATTCTGAGTTGCGGCCCATCTTTCTGTTCATCACACTGGCCATTGCCTCGGCCGAACTTCCCGGTACGGTAACGGCTCATAATCGCCATCGCTGATTGAGCAGCCTTCAGTTCATTATTGGCATGGTCTACCAGAATCACCGCAAGATTTTCTGGTTTGCGCGCTTCATCAATCCATGTCTCAGGGGTTGGACAAGGTAAGAATTCAAGAATGGGGGAAATATCGGACATAACTGGCTCACCTGGCTGAGCCAGCATGGTAACACGATCAATTCACAGGTAGGAGAGCGTTAAAGTGAGGTATCAACATCTTTCTTTTGGATGAAAGTCTCATATTTATGAGTACTATGGTTGAACTTTAATCAGGAAATGAAATGTTTGAACTTTCCGACAGAGACTGCTGGTGATCAGGAGGAAAATGATTAAGCTGTTGTTGCAGAAATCGAACCACATCCTGATGGCCCTCTTGCTTAGCTATGGAAAGTACATCCGTATTGTTGTCAGGGTTTGAGTAGTGAATGTTGGCACCCTGTTGATGCAGGTACATAACGGTATCCAGATGACCATACTTGGATGCAGTCCAGACCGCGCTGCCAAAGTTCCGGCTTTCCACATTAACGTTAGCCCCCAGCTCAACTAGATACTTCACCACATCAATATGGCCTGTTTGGGCCGCCATCCAGAGCGGTTCAGAGATGTCAGGCTTGGGGGCAGCACTGAAATGGGTCTCGAATGCGCCGAGCAGGTACTTTATTGCGTTCAGTTGGCCTTGAAGGGACGCTTGAATGAGTGCCACTGAAAAGTATGACGGATTGATACGCTGCAGTATTACGTTCTCTTCAAACAGGTATTCCAATACGGGGCTATGACCTCCCCGGGCAGCGGCATTGAGCAACTGACGCGCATCAATTTTTGCGGATTTATGAACCAGACGCTTGACCAGCTCTAGATGCCCCTTCGATGCTGCCTCAACGACAGGAGTATGGCGACCAGTACTGTTGGCATTAACATCCGCGCCTTTTTCCAGCAGGTATTCCACCATCTCCCCAAGACCCTTCCGCGCTGCTATATAGATAGGGGTAGAAAAGCCTGTGGCACCGGCACTGACGCTGCCCCCCCTGTCAAGCAAGTATGCCACGGTATCAATACTGCCAGCGCTGGCCGCGCCAAAGATTGGCGAATTAAACCCTGTGTTGCCGTCAAGTCTTGCGCCCTTGCTGTCCAGGAATTTGACCAGCTCAAAGTGCCCCCGGGCGCAAGCGTGATAAAGTGGGGTTTGTTGGCCTGAGCTGTTGGCTTCAATGTCTGCGCCATGGTCAAGTAGCCACGCCACCGCGTCGATGGAGCCACTGCGGGCCGCTGCAGAGATCGGGGAATTGTAGCCCTTCAGATTAATGTCGATGGTTGCCCTGTTGGCAATGTAATCCATCATCACCACTTTGCCACCCTCAGCAGCTTGGCGGAACAGAGTAGCGCTGAGGTCGGGGGTGTCAATAGTCAGATTCAGGCGCTCCAGCAAGTACTCCAACAGTTGCACATTGCCAGAAGAAGCTGCAGCCCCGAGGGGGTGTGGGTCTGCCAAGGGGGATGTATGACCGAAGCCGGCGTTGATGTCCGCCCCTTGATCAAGCAGATATTTGACCATTTGGCGGTTGCCGCTGCGACAGGCAGCCCAGATCAAAGTATTGCAACCGGTTTCGCCATGGCTATTGTTTGCGCCTCGCTCAAGCAGTAACTTGACCAGCTCAAAATGGCCGTTGATTGCCGCAGCATAAACCGGGGTAAGATGTCCGGTACTGTGGTTATCAATGTCCTCGCCCAGATTGAGCAGATACTCTATTACATTGGTCGATCCCAGCTTGGCTGATTTATGAATCAGAGCATCCATGCCCGGGCAACCGATTTGCAGACGGCCACCGTTCTTTTCCAGAAACGCCACCAGATCCTGATGGCCAACATGAATGGCCCAGTACAGTGGCGAATTAAAACCTGTGGAACTGCCAGCTTGTATGTCTGCATTATATTCCAGCAGGACCTTGACTATCTCCTGATGCCCTAAAACGGCCGCCATCGTGAGAGGTGCATGGAGAGGGTCCCCGGCGTCAGGGAGTGCCCCCTCAGACAACAGAAGTTTGACCACTTCAAGCTTGCCAGCCCCGGCTGCCAGCCAGAGTGGGGTGCACGGCGTTCCTGGCTCAACAGTCTTGGCCAGGCGGGCTGTAATAGAGGGGTGCACCCCGTGAATGTTGACAGGTTGTTGATCCAATCTTGAAATCTGGCTGTAGAGGTTGCCATTAACATCAGCACCTTGTTGCAGCAATCCTGAAATGGCGTGGATTTCTCCATTCAGGATTCCGGCGACCAATTGCCATTGCCAGTTATCCGGCAAGGGCCCTGGGTTATGATGGCCTGATGGCACAATGGTTCTTTCCGTCAGGGCAGTGGAGGGGGCAGAGCTGTTGTGAGCAAGGGAAGTTTCTTTTGGCAAGGCAGGAAGAACAGGAGCTGACGACTTATCCGTGGCATCAAGGCGAGAAGCCGTTGTGCCGGTGAATGCAATCTGACCATCAGGATTAATAGCTGCACCATTCATTTTGTTATTCCAGTTCAGTTTTCGATAATCTTGTTGGACATTTATTTTTTATTGGACATTTATTTTCCTTTTTTTATCCTCCGGACGCGCTTATTTAAAAAGAAAAAAAGGGAAAGAAAAGGACACCCAAAGATTCTAAAGCCACGACAATCAAAGGAAAGAAAAGGACACCCAAAGATTCTAAAGCCACGACAATCAAATATTTCGTTCGCTCATTGCGGAAAATCAGAGTGGTTAAAAGCCACAGTCAAGGAAGAGAAAAGCAATCAGAACTCAGAAATGATCACAAGAGCTGCCAGAGTCTAAAAGCAGTGGGCTGATTAACGGGGAGCTGAGGAGGCACTTTACCTCTTACCCTATGCTCACGTCAGGCTTAATACAGAAGTAAGAAAAAACCGCTGCCAGGTAACCGACAGCGGTTTTATATTCAACTTTTAGTCAGGGGGTTTAGAAGCGATAAGCTACACCGGCCATATATACCCAGGGATCCAGAGATACATCAATCTTGTAATCGTTATTTGAGCCATCTGTGAAAGTACCCGTTGTATCTATGTCCATATACCACACGGCAGCATTAAGACTCCAGTTATCAGCAAGCTGGTAATCAAAACCGACCTGTGCAGCCAGCCCCAGTGAGTCGTCAAGTTCAAGACTATTAAAGGTGGCATCTGCACCATTAATAAACTTTTCACTGAAGAAGGTTGTATAGTTCAAGCCAAGACCAACATATGGCTGAAATAAAGAACTGTTATCCATTGGATAATATTGGACACTTAACGTTGGCGGCAGGTGCTTCACTTCAGCAAACTCACCAAGACCAGAAAGCTCGCCCTTACCCTGCAACTTGTGCGAGAATGGAGTAGCTGCAAGCAACTCAATACCGATATTATCCTGAATCATATAAGTCAATGATAATCCCAGTTGAGTCTCATTATTGACATCCACTTTTGAGTCAGACTGTTCGACCCCTGCTGCATAGAGATTTCCACTATCCACATCAGGATTTACACTGGCCAGACCACCACGAACAATAAAGTCACCAGCCTCATAGGCCTGTGCGGCACCAGATAGCAATGCAGTTGCGCTGATAATAGCGAGAGAAAGCGATTTGATCTTCATTCCTTACCCTTTTTGCGATTTATCCACCGGAAATGTAAGTTGCTATTATAATATAAAATTCGCCAGCACATTTATTGACCCAGATCAATTCTTTAAAAAACACAACGGTTCCCATAAGATCTCTTTTATAAATACTAATATTCATGGAATAACATTCCGCATACTCCTAACTGCACAGCATTTTATTGATCGAAGTCATAAAAACATCAGTTACGCTCATGCATGATGGAACTATAACAAACAGAATATTCAGCAAGAGAGGAAAAACTATGCGTGGAATTACCAAGGTTCTGGCCGTTGTTGATACCAGAAAGGACCAGCAGCTTGCCCTTGAACGGGCCAGTCAAATCTGCCGGGTAACCGGCGCTGCCCTGCATATTCTTGCACCAAACCCTAAAGCGGATGGTGAGTCCATGGTTCGCCTGGAAGCACTGGCTGAGCCACTGATGGCTGAGGGTCAGGAGGTTTATCTTCATGAAACCTGGAATGGCTCTGTTATAGAAACCATTATCCATGTGCGTCAGATGGAACGCTGCCACCTGGTCGTCAAAGATGCCAGGTTAATCACCGCCCTTAAGAAAGCCTTTTCTACGCCTGAGGACTGGAGCCTCCTCCGCCGCTGCCGGGTTCCTGTGCTGCTGGTTCAGGATAATAGCGACTGGACCAAAGGCAAAATCCTCGCGGCCATTAATGCCGATCCAAGAGACCATTATCACTGCATTCTTAACCAGGCGATCCTGCAATACGCGACGGACATTGCCAGTGAGTTCTCAGCAGAGCTTCACCTGGCCACCACTTACCCGACAACGATGCTGGCGATTCAGGATCATGGTGATGGACTGACCGAGAAGGACCATTACGAAAAGCATTGTCAGGAATATGCCCGTGAATTCAATCTGAATAAAGACTACTTCCATATTGAACCAGGCCCAACCGAGACCATGATCCCTGCGCTGCTGAAAGAAACCGATGCCAAACTGTTGATTCTTGGCACTCACGCAAGAACCGGTATCAGCGCCCTTGCGATTGGCAATACCGCCGAACAGCTGATCTCCGAGGTCAAAACCGATATTCTGGTATTGCAGCCGAAACACCACATGATCCCGCTGGAGCGCGAACTGGGTAAATAAGCCGACACGGTAGCTGCCAGTCTAACTGGCAGCTGCCTCAAAATAATTCAGTCACGAAACCGGATAAAGCGCCTAAAAACTTCTATATTGTTCTAACAAGGTTTTTCTCCCATCACCTATTTTTCCAGTAAGAGATACACTTCAGGCTGATTGTGTTTCACCACCTGCCCAGGTTTTCCCTGAGCCGAGCGAAGCCAGAGGCGGATCATCCGTCGTCTGGTATTTTCTTTCCACATAACTGGTAATTCCCTGAGACTGGATATGAACAAGAAAGAACTGGTTGAGCAAGTCGCTGAACAAGCTAACCTGCCCCGAAGCAAGGCCGAGCTGGTTGTCAATACCTTTATCAGCAACACCCAGGAGACACTGGCAAGCGGCGACATCATTCAACTTATTGGTTTTGGCACATTTTCAGTAGCAGACCGGGCGGCCAGAAAGGGGCGCAATCCACAAACCGGTGAAGAAATTCATATCCCCGCCTGCAAGCTACCTCAGTTCAAGCCGGGCAATAAGTTCCGGGAAATGATCAAATAGATTTTCTCTGAATTTTCTGAAACTTTTCTGTAAAAAGCGAAAAAGCGCCGGTAAGGCGCTTTTTCTGAATATTTTATCGGGCTCTCTATGCCATCGCTCTCATCACATTGAGAATGGCTCTTTTCTTCATAAGATTCATTCGATGCAACTGACCGATAATCTCCCCATCCACCTCAGAGTCACTGATTACCTCATCAGAACTGACCAGGTACTGATTTCCACGCCCGGTGGCCAGCCACTCGAAAGACACCTCAAGAATTTCCGCCATTTTCCGCAGATTATCAAGGCTGGGGCTACTCATACTGGTTTCCCACTGGGCCAGCGCACTTCTGGATACACCAATCAAATCGGCCAGGGCCTGCTGCGAAAATTTCTTGTCTTTACGGGAGCATAAAATCCTTGTTGTCAGGTTCATCCTTGCACACTCACGACAGGTTCAGAAAGATATCCATGCCAGCAAAACACAGATAATTATTGCACTATGTCATTCGGCCATTTCCTGAAAAGCGTTAGATTCAGCTGATGAAGGGAAAATACAGGAAGGAAAGCAGGCCACGGTTAGACCATGACCTGAAAAAACATTACAGAGACAGCATCAGACCAGCGATTGTTGCACTCATGAGATTAGACAGAGTACCAGCGGCAACTGCCTTGATACCCATGCGGGCAATATCCTGACGACGCTGTGGTGCCATAACGCCCAGACCACCCAGGAGAATAGCAATGGAAGACAGGTTCGCAAAACCACACAGCGCGAAGGTGATGATGATCTGAGTACGCTGTGACAGCACTTCAACACCCGCCGCCGCAGCCGCTTCAGGGTTCAGGTAATTGACGAAATCCATGTAGGCAACGAATTCGTTCACCACCAACTTCTGACCAATGAAACTGCCCGCCGTCACGATTTCATTCATTGGCACACCAATCAGGAAGGCCAGAGGACTGAACAGATAGCCCAGAATGATTTCAAGGCTCAGGTCAGGGTAATCAAAGAAGCCACCAATCCAGCCCATGATACCGTTAACCATGGCGATCAGGGCAATGAAAGCCAGCAGCATAGCACCAACGTTAGCAGCCAGCTTCATACCGGAAGAAGCGCCAGAAGCAGCTGCGTCTATCACGTTGGCAGGCTTTTCACTGTCACCTTCGTCATCAACCAGCTCAGAATCATCTGGAGTATCGGTTTCCGGCTTGATCATCTTGGCCATCAGCAGACCACCAGGTGCCGCCATGAAGCTTGCTGCGATCAGATACTTAAGCTCGACCCCCATACCTGCATAGCCGGCCAGAACAGAGCCTGCAACAGAAGCCAGACCACCCACCATAATGGCAAACAGCTCAGAATTGGTCATACGACCAATATAGGGTCTTACCACCAGCGGAGCTTCAGTCTGGCCAACGAAGATGTTCGCCGTTGCCGACAGAGACTCTGTACGACTGGTACCCAGTACTTTCTGTAACGCACCACCCAGGAAGGTAACAACCTGCTGCATAACGCCCAGGTAGTAAAGAACAGCCACCAGAGAGGAAAAGAAAATGATAATCGGCAGTACGTTGATGGCAAAAATAAAGCCGACCTTGAAGTTACCCAGGTCACCAAACAGGAAGCCAATACCCTGATTGGCGTAACTGATCACATTACTTACCGCGCTGGAGACACCACCAAGAATTTCCTGGCCCAGGGGAACATAAAGAACCAATGCTCCCAGCCCGGCCTGAATGGCAAAGGCACCACCCACCGTTCGCAGGTTGATCGCTTTTCGATTATCGGACAGTAAAAAGGCAAGTGCCAGAAGGCTGGCAATACCCACCAGACTCATAAGTATTTGCATGGGAACAGGTTACCTCAGATGGATGATCGGTACCGACCGGTTACCCGATCAGAACTATAGATAAACCGGGGGAATTGTATAACCTGATTTACAAAAACAGAACAGTTATCTGACACAACTGTTCAAAATTAGAACAGTTTCAGAGCAAAACATTGAGCCAAATCAACAGAAGAAAAATAAACTGAACGATGATCGGCAACTATCTATTGAATAATGAAATTGATCGTGCATCCAAATAAATAGCTGCCAAGACCAACAAGCATAACAACGACACTCACCACATAACAAAAAAATCTCAGCAATGCCTCATTCCTACGCAGAACGAGGGTATTATGGGTATTAGCGCTTTTCTGCACTGGTTAGTCTGCTGAATCATACAGCTGAATAATGCTTGAAAAGTCCTGGTTACTGCCGGAGCGAATTGCATGCATTTTATACAAATTGTCAGCCAGCGAAGCCATGGGCGTTGCGGTATTGCTGCTGGCAGCAGTATTCAGAGCCAAACCAAGATCCTTGGCCATAAGTGCCACCATAAAACCGCCCTGGTAACCATTACTGGCCGGAGCCTCGGGCATAACACCCGGCACCGGGTTGTACTTTTCCAGTACCCAGTTCCCGCCTGAACTGTTAGTCATGATTTCCGAGAGTACTGCCGGATCAAGGCCATTATCAATACCCAGCTTAAGTGCTTCCGATGTGCCAGTCATAAGAATAGCCAGCAGCATATTGTTGCAGATCTTGGCCAGTTGCCCCGCACCAGCACCTCCAGCGTGAAAAATAGTCTGCCCCATTACCTCAAGATAGGGTCTGGCCTGCTCTACGGTCTCAGCACTGCCTCCCACCATAAACGTCAGTGTTCCAGCCGCAGCACCGGCGGTACCACCGGACACAGGTGCATCAATAAAGTCGATACCCTGCTCTTTTGCCTGCTGCCCGACTTTTTTGGCAACTTCAGCCTCTATGGTGCTGCAATCAATCATCAGACAACGGCTGCCCACCGTTTTCAACAGTCCATCATCCCCAAGATAAAGTGATTCAACCTGTTTGCCAGCCGGTAACATACTGATCACCACACTGGCACCCTGTGCAGCCTCAGTCACGGATTCGGCCTTTGAGCCTCCTGCTTGTTCCAATTGATTGAGCGCCTCAGGAACCAGATCAAAACCACAGACATCATACCCGGCTTTCACCAGATTCTGAGCCATGGGACCACCCATATTGCCAAGGCCGATAAATGCAATTTTTGTCACTATTATTACCCTTATTAAAAACAGCCGGATTCAAAGCAATCTGACGAAAGGCCCTGCGGGAAGCGCCTCTGTTTTTTGATTACTCGAAATACCAATCAGGCTTACGTTTCTCAAGAAATGCACTAACACCTTCCTGCTGATTCCTGCCATTAAACAACGTCAGGAACAGCTCTCTCTCCGCTGCCAGGGCATCTCTGGAAAATCCGGAACGTCCCATCTGGATCAGCTTTTTACAGGCCCTCAAGGCATCCGGACTCTGGTTTCCTGCATTGGCCGCAAGCGCTTTGGCCCGTTCAAGACTCTCACCACTGCCCACCATTTCCTCTACCAGTCCAATCTCCAATGCTTTTTCTGCAACCACTTTCTCGCCGCAGAGAATCATACGCTTGGCCCAGGCTTCTCCCACCAGCAGGGTGAGGTTCTGAGTTCCGCCAGCACAGGGTAATAACCCCACCGCTGCTTCAGGCAGGGCCATAATGGCACTCTGTTCAGCAATACGAAGGTCACAGGCCAGCGCCACTTCCAACCCTCCTCCCATGGCATAACCGTTGATGGCCGCAATGCTGAGCCCTGAAAAGTCACTGAGGGCTTCAAAAGCCCTGCCAAAACTCTCAGCAAATGGACGAGCTTCCTCCGGGGTCAGGTTATCAAAGCGCTTTAAATCAGCGCCTGCACTGAAAAACTTCTCTGAAGCCGAAGTGATAACCAGGGCAATCACATCAGACTTACGGTTCAACTGGTGAATAATCTGCTCCAGCTCATCCAGGCTTTCTGGTGTCCAGGTATTCGCCGGAGGATTGTCCAGGGTGAGAATGGCGGTACGTTCTTCATAGGTGAGATGTAGCTTTTCAGACATAAGCTCAGACATAATCATTGTAACTCCATACCCGTTTGGGAAATGCTCTCACAGAGCAAACGACGCGCGACAATCAAACGCATAATTTCATTGGTTCCCTCAAGAATCTGGTGGACCCGGTTATCCCGCACATGTCGCTCCAGAGGGTACTCCTTGATATAACCATAACCGCCATGAATCTGCAGGGCTTCGTTACAGACCCGGAACCCGATATCCGTAGCAAAACGTTTAGCCATGGCACAGTATGCCGTCGCTTCAGGATCCTGATGATCCAGCTTGAAGGCCGCCAGTCGAACCATCTGCCGGGCGGCCACCAGCTCCGTATTCATATCCGCCAGCTTGAACTGCAAGGCTTGGAAGTCGGCCAGCTCGCGACCAAACTGCTTACGCTCTTTCATATAGGCACGTGCCGTGTTCAGTGCCTGCTGCGCTGTACCAACAGAGCAGGTGGCAATATTAATCCGACCACCATCCAGTCCCTTCATAGCGAAAGAGAAGCCCTGACCTTCCGCTCCCAGCAGGTGGTCTGTGGGTATACGAACATTATCAAATGAAATCAGCCGGGTTGGCTGGGCATTCCAGCCCATCTTTTCCTCTTTCTTACCGTACTGGATACCTGCCAGATTGGCTGGAACGGCAAAGGCCGAAATGCCTTTTGGACCATCTTCGCCGGTTCTTGCCATAACCAGCAGCAGATCGGTACTTCCAGCCCCGGAAATAAACATTTTCGAGCCATTGAGCACATACTCATCGCCATCCCGGGTAGCTCTGGTTGTCAACGATGCAGCATCACTGCCCGCTCCGGGTTCGGTGAGGCAATAGGAAGACAGCTTGCTGCCACTGACCAGCCCTTCCCCCCAATCTGACTTTACCCGATCTGTGGCAAACTCACTGATCATCCAGGTAACCATATTATGAATGGTGATATAGGCGGTCGTAGCCGTACACCCCATGGCCAGCTGTTCAAAGACAATATGGGAATCCAGCCTGGACAGGCCCAGCCCTCCCATGGACTCATGGGTATACAGGGCACAGAACCCAAGGTCACCGGCTGCCTTGATCACATCAACCGGGAAATGACAATCAAGATCCCACTGCGCTGCATGGGGAGCCAATTCGGCATCGGCAAATTGCCGGGCCAGATCACGAAAAGCGGTCTGCTGTTCAGAAAGGTTGTAATCCATATAAAAATGCCGCCTCTTGTTTTTTTATTATTTTTGAGGCCTGGGGGCATGCGGGATTTTTATTAATGGTCAACGCATTGCTCGCCAGGTTGATGCACATGAAAGGTATCGACAAGTATTTTTTATAACATCTCAACTGCAATAGCGGTAGCTTCTCCTCCACCAATACACAGTGAAGCAATACCTTTGGTGCCGCCGGTCTTTTTCAGGGCATGCAACAGCGTCACCAGAATGCGGGCACCGCTGGCACCCAGGGGATGACCAAGTGCGCAGGCACCACCATGAATGTTGACCTTATCATGATCCAGATGCAGTTCACGAATGGCCATCATGGCCACTACGGCAAACGCCTCATTCACCTCAAACAGGTCTACCTCGCAGGCCTGCCAGTTAATTTTTTCCAGTAGCTTACGGATGCAGTCTACCGGAGCAATAGTAAATTCTTCAGGTTTCCGGGCATGGCTTTGGTAGCCAAGAATTCTTGCCAGAGGTTGTAAGCCCTGGTCTTTTGCATCACTTTCACGCATTAACACGAGCGCCGCTGCACCATCAGAAATAGAGCTGGAGTTTGCCGCTGTAACCGTGCCATCTTTACTAAAGGCCGGACGCAACTGACGGATTTTCTCCGGCCTGGCTTTGCCCGGCTGCTCATCAATGTCAACCAACCCTTTACGGGTTTCTACAGGCACAATTTCTTCAGCAAAAGCACCAGAACTGATCGCTTTGTTGGCCCGCTCCAGAGAAGCAAGGGCATAGTCGTCCATAGCCTCGCGGCTCAGGCCAAAGCGATCAGCGGTTTCCTGGGCAAAGCCCCCCATGGCCACGCCCTGGTAAGCATCCTCCAGACCATCGGTGAACATATGATCCTTGACCTGGCCATGACCCAGTCGCATCCCCCCCCTGGCTTTATCCAGCAGGTAAGGGGCATTGGTCATACTTTCCATACCCCCGGCCACCACCAGATCGGCTTCACCGGTTTTCAGCTGGGTTGCTCCCAGCATCACCGTTTTCATACCAGAACCACAGATTTTGTTCACTGTAGTGGCCGGTACATGGACGGGAATACCGGCATGCAGCGCTGACTGACGAGCAGGCCCCTGGCCGGTACCCGCTGGCAATACACAGCCCATCAGTACTTCTGATACGTTCTCTGGAGCAACGCCTGCCCGCTCCAATGCTGATTGGATCGCAATAGTACCCAGGTCAACCGCTGTTATAGACGACAGGTTACCCTGAAATCCACCCATTGGGGTACGGGCAGCGGAAACAATAACAATGTTTTCCTGTGACGGGTTGGTTGCAGAAGACATAGTGAAACTCGCTTTTTCTGTAATTTATTCTTTCTGGTTTGCAGGACTGTGTCCTGTGTTTTTCTCGCAACTGTCTCTGTGCATAATAGCTTTATTGGTAACAGAAAACGATTATGGAATTTTCCCAACTCAACTGATTCTTGTCCTACTCACAGTCTTGAGTCATGAAGTAGGCCAAAGCAATGAAGGCCGCAATAAATCTTGACCGACGCCAATGCACTCAATGCCTGCAACCGGCACTGCCATTGATTCGTCTGGGGGAAAGCGTCCTTGACGACGAATCACCTTATTGTGAATCCATGATGCTTCATGCCTGCCGTACCGGGAATCTCGGCAACCTGAAAATGCTGCGCGAAGACGAGGCTTTGGCAAAACGGACTTACCGTTCGGCGCTCACCGATCATCCTGTACACCCGTTAGCTGTCGCCATCATTTACGGCCATACTGATTGCGTTCAAGCCCTGATCGACAGCCATGCTGATGCCAATACCACCGATAAGAAAGGCAGAACACCACTGCATATCGCCGCTGCCAAGAGCCGTACCAAATGCCTTAAAAAGCTCATTAAAACCGGTGGAGTAAATATCAATATCGCTGATAAATTCGGCTGGACGGCTCTCCACTTAGCCGCCAGATACGCCAGTGCAGAGACCGTCATGGCGTTACTGGGCGCTGGCGGCATCAAGGTCAATGAGAAGACTAAAGAACCGGGTAAATCCGTTCTCCCGGCACTCTCTATCGGCGCTAACTGCGTCATCCCTGCCCCTGATAAACCCTGTCAGATATCAATCACCTCAAAAGGCACCAGGGGATTAACGTCGGCATCGTAATCCACACCCTCAACACCGAAACCAAATAACTTCAGAAACTCCTCTTTATAGAGGGCGTAATCGGTCAGCTCCGCCAGATTGTCATTGGTCAGCTGTGGCCAGATATCCTGACAATGCTTTTGAATATCTTCTCTAAGCTCCAGGTCATCAAGGCGAAGACGGTTATTGTCATCCACTTCCGGAGCCGCACCATCACTACGGTAAAGGCGCTCACGGAACATACGGTTGATTTGCTCAATACAACCTTCGTGTACCCCCTCTTCCCGCATTTTTTTGAAAACCATGGAGATATAGAGCGGCATAACAGGAATCGCAGAACTGGCCTGAGTGACCACACTCTTAAGTACCGCGATATTGGCTGAACCATGAACCGATTTCATCGAATCATCGATGGCATGGGCTGTACGGTCCAGGTCTTTCTTGGCTTCACCCAGGGCACCATCCCAATAGATCGGCCAGGTCAGCTCAGTGCCAATATAGCTGTAGGCCACTGTCTTACAGCCTTCTGCCAGTACCCCCGCGGCAGACAGCGCGTTCATCCAGAGTTCCCAATCCTGCCCCCCCATTACCGTGACCGTTGCTGTCACCTCCGCATCAGTGGCAGGTTCCACCGTCGCTTCAAACAATACATCTTTGTTGGTATCCACTGCGGTAGCGCGATATGGCCCACCCATCGGCTTCAGTACCGAGCGAATCACCTCACCAGTATCCGGCAGTTTTCGCACGGGTGATGCCAGCGAGTAAACCACCATATCCACCTGACCGAGATCCTGCCTGATCAACTCAATGGTCTTTTCTTTTGCTGCGTGGCTGAAGGCGTCGCCATTCAGGCTTTTTGCATAGAGGCCAACGTCATGGGCCAGCTGGTCAAAGGCCGCAGAATTGTGCCAGCCAGCAGTACCCGGCCTGGTTTCAGTAGCCGGCTTCTCAAAGAACACACCAATGGTCGCCGCGCCGGAACCAAAAGCTGCGGTGATACGGGAAGCCAGTCCATAACCACTGGAAGAACCGATCACCAGCACTTTTTTGGGGCCATTGGCTACGGTACCCAGTGACCGGGTGTAAGCAATCTGCTCCTTCACATTGGCTTCACAACCTACCGGGTGAGTGGTTGTGCAGATAAATCCACGAATCCTTGGTTTAATGATCATCGTTGTCCCCAACAGGTGAAATTCGGTTCGAAGACCAGGGGCTAAATAGCAGCCATAAGCCCGTCTGTATAAATAACGGAGTAGCTTATCCAAAAGCCACAGTCCGGGAAAGAGATGGTGCGTAGTAAGTCGGTAGCGTTATAGGTCTGTTTGTTACGATTTGTTTATAGCAGCGATGAACGACCGACTGACTAAGCAGTTATTGATCATTTTCATAAAACAGTACTCGGCATTAGGGATAACACCCTGCGTGGCATCTGGAAATAATACCTCAGAACATGAAACTGCATTTTTGAACTTCCCGTCTGAATAGCCGATAGATGGATTGTCAGTTACAGGTCAGGGAGGCACCTGTGATACCTTCAGGATACCCTTCAGGAAATCAGCCCCCGGTCAGGGAGTTTAAGAAAGACTTTGTAAAGTCGCCTCCGGTTGTGCCGCAAACGCGCAGCTCCAGTGTCGCTGAGCGTGTTGCCTACACCAGTCTTGCAGATCGCAATATTGATCAAGTGGCAACAGATAACTATCTGGCGAAACCATCGGCAAGCTCCGATCAGCCACCGTCGCCAGATTCCGGGATTGAATCCGTTGGAGAAGCCTCTCCGGGTTCCTCTAAATCCCCCCCCACAGCGGCAAACAAAATCATAGATCAAACCGTTGTCCAGTTAAGACTTAGTCAGGCATTTAAAGGCGGCTGCCTCAAGCCGCTGCCATCAGAAATAAAGATCGCTCCCGATGCATTGAATGATACCGCGTGGCTCGATCAATTCCTGAGCAAAGAGGATCAACAGTGGGTTGATGTAGTATTAATTCAAGAAGGTAAGGCTTATCCCTGGGTTATGGGGCAAACGCCCGGGCTGGATCCCCTGCAAGAATTCACAACGGTCCTGAGACCCAGCCAGGCTTATCAAACAATCATTGCAAAACAGACAAAGCACCCGGTTTCGAAAAACTGCAATTACCAATGGTTTGATCGTTCCGCACTGAAATCCCCGGAGCAGCAGGCGCTTAGTGTATATCAGGGAAAAAGACCTGCAGCAGCCCTTGAATTCCCATCGACCCTGGACCCCAGAATTGGCTCTGCTGAGTTATTTCCCGGTCTGGTTACCAGGGTACTGGAAAATCCGTTTGGTCAGGGTGTAACGGTTATTCTGGAACGCGGCAACGACTCAAAGAGTACAGAATATGCGAACCGCCTGGAGGCACTGGTCAAAAAAGAATGGCATCAGGCACAGGCTGATATCGCCAGAGGGGTTCCCAAAGATGTTGCCCTGCTTCATAGCCAGATCAGAAATCTGCAAAAGCGTGGGGAACTGGAACTGATAAAACCGGATTGCATACGCCAGGAAATCATCCATGCACGGGAGCAACTGTCAGTCTATAACCAGTCATTAAGCCCTGCCCAGTTAACACCAGATCAGCTGGCGGCACGAAAACAGGCTATTGCGCAACGGGTCACGAAACGCTTCAACCAACCCGGTGCTACTCAGCAACAACTGCGTTCTTTATCAACCCATACTCAAGGATCCAAACCATTACCCGGAAAGATGGGAAAAGGTATTAGGGCGCTTCAAGCTTCCAGGATGATCAGTAACTATGAGCAGCAGTTAGCCAAAGAAATACCCATTGGACAGGAAGCGGCAGAACAAACAGCAAAACTTATTCTGACCAGTAATGAAAAACTCCAGAAAGAATTAAGCAAAATAATCCGTGAGCACACTGATCATCCGGACAAATCAAAAATTAATAGTTTAGAGAATAAAATCTCCGAACTCAGATACGACCAACTGCTGCTATTTCAGGTATTGGATTCACCGGCATTAACGTCTATTGCCGGAAAAATCAGCTGGCAGGCGGCGATGGAGTTCAAGCGGGTTGGCTATGATCTGAACGATGAACTAACCCTTCCTGGCCGGTGGACCGACCAATTTCTGGACCCTGACAACCCTCCCCGGAAGCTGGGTGAAGGGAAGGAGAATACGGTATACCTGTTATCCTATAAAACCGGAAATGACACAGTAAAACGGGTTTTCAAACCTGAACCGGCCGTTGACAAGTCAGGCTACAGAAGCATCATCTCGCCGGAGTTGTATCACGATAGATATCATCCAAATCTTACGGCCAGAAATCTGGCCACCGGCGAGATTGCCCGCTTGCTGGGCATGAACGTGATGCCCGATATGTCATTTTGCGAGCATAACCACCAGATTGGACTGGAGATGGAACTGGCTTCAGGTGAATCAGCCAATACCATGGTATCTTCCAGCACTGATCCTACAAAAGAGGAAAAGCTGGGCTATCAAGAACTGGTTGATGAGGAGGGCAACTGGGAGATCAAGAACAAAATATTCAGTGGCCTGGCTGACCTTGAGCTGTTAGATGCCATTTGTGCCCAACCAGACCGACATGGTGCTAACTTCTTTATAGACTATGAAACTGGCAAGGTAACGGGTATTGATAACGATACCTGTCTTTACCCGTTCAGAGACATCATTGCGCCATCCGCTGACAGTGGCAGGGCCGCATGGCGTAAAGGATGCCGTGTTGGTTATCCCCGACTGATGACCCGAAAGTCTTATGATCGTTTACAGGAGCTTGATGTAGAATTGTTGTGTGAATCATTGCCAGCCTGCTTCGATCGGAATGTCAAAAGCGCGCTGAAGGAGAGAATATTCCTGCTTCAGGAACACAGTTGGGCATTATCTTGTGCAGGGCGGATTGTTGATGATTGGGAATCGTGGCGTGACCGAACGACAAAAGAACCCGCTACCAAGTTTCTCACTATGTCAATGGCTAACATTGTCAAACAGGAGCGAATAGCCCTTAAGGAAGAAGAGATTCGTATCCAGGCTTTTCTCAGTAATTATCATTCAAATTTAACCCTGTCTGATCAGGAACGCACTGAAGTCCAAGATTATTTATGGAAAAAAAAACTACTGAGTAATGACGAAGTTAATCAGAGATATGCTATCAGCCCAAGCTATTTTTCCACGACCATATTTAAGGCAGTATCCATGAAAGACAGGGATCATCCATGAATACACAAAACCCAATGGCGATGAATGCCATCTCACTTGGTGATATTGCAGTTAACCTGGAAGAACTCGGCGTTCCTTTCCCTCCGGTGCCTAAAGCACTCACTGAGCAGTTAATGCCACTTTCAGAGTGTGCCTTTGGTTCATGCCTGACGGATATACCCCTGTATAACCTTGAAGCCCATCTCGATCAGTTGTTGAAACAATGGCCGTCGGATTATGTGATGTATGGTTTAAGTGGCCACGGATTTAATTCCAGGGCTCTGCATTACTACCTGGTAACAGACCAGTGCGCCCTGTTTATACAACGTTCTATGCCAGTACTGACACCATCTTTATTTCAACCGGGGCAGTTCAGGCACTTAATGCAACAAACCATAGAACTCAGCTGCCATCCAGCCCTGGATTCAATGCAGGATCAACTGGTCGTTGTTGACTCCGATATCCTCTATGGCCGGATAGGCAGATACCGGGACAGACAGTTAAACTGGCAGCATGAAGGGGCTAATGCTATTGCCCATGCCTTAGCCACTTTAGGAATTGACCCGTAACAAATTTGCACATTTCTGAGTTTCAAAACTACGTTCGTCCTGAGCCTGTCGAAGGGC
>NZ_JAHHPM010000028.1 GCF_024606345.1 Endozoicomonas sp. YOMI1 | reverse complement strand
CAGTGGTAGTGCCGGTTGCCTGCATTCACAGCATTGGCGTTGATCGAGTCTCTTTCCCTGTTGCTGCTCACCGTCAAGCCATTTGGTGATGCATCCCAGGTGGAAAACATGAGGTTTTGGCTGGCAGGAAGTTCCGACCAGTGTGTACCCGGCAGATTGCCCTGTGGTGATCCCGTCGTCATCAAGGCAGATAGGACAGGTAAATGAGAAATCTGTGTGGTTGCTGGCACTATTCATCGCTTTAAGCTGTTTTGATACAGATGTTGGGTAAGACTGAAAATAGCAGGGAAAATTCCATAAAACAGCATTCATGAATAAGGCGTTTCCGGATAAACGTTTTAGTCGTATAGAAAGCAGTCACGAATTGCCGCGCAGGGCAGACTATTCGCGGTCAGCCTCCTGGTGCAGCTAAGCTCTGATATACATATACAGGCACCTGGTGAGTAGACTGACGGGGAAGTTTTTCATCACAGCACCCAAGAATTCATGCCCACACCGAAAACCGCACCGGACCTTTTCTCCTATCCCAAGTACAGATAAACTGAATAGCCGTTTTAAAAATATCTCCCCTGGCATGGAAATGAACATTGTGTAGACCTGAAGATATGACAGCCCAGGAGTCTGGACTGGCATGTCTGTTAAAATAGTGCTGATTTTTCATTCATAATGACATGCGCTTTATCTACCTTGCATGTTCTGTAGTCGATTCAGCAGATTGATTGCATAGTTGTGGGAAACAGCGCAGTTGAGTGGATTACTCAACATGATATCCCCTTTATAATGGAACAAGTATTGTTCTGCGGGATTACTTTCGTCCGGAGTGTACTGGGGGTGAACAAACAGGCATGAATCTGCCGGATTCAGTTGTTCTGTTGTCAGGTACTTCTGATAGATGTCGGCCGCGTAATTGATCAATGTGTTCATTGTTTCAGGTTTTCCCAGCATGATTTCCAGAACACTGGTGCGCTGTATGGGGGGGTATTGGGAAGGACTGGCATTGGAATTTTCCCGTGCAGACACAGTAAGTCCCAATTCCTCTGCTTTTGCCTGCAATACATCATATAACTCATCAAACCTGCCGTTATCCTTGTGTTTATGGTCGAGGTGCAAATGTATTGCATCCGGTTCCCGAGGGGTAAAACCGGAAATCAATTTGTTGATTTGATTATGGAGCTGTTTTGCTTCGGTGCTGTCCACTTTTATCATGGATTCAGCTTCAACATGGGCGTAGTAGGCAAATAGCTGGGATTCAGATGGATAATACACTTGACGTTCAATACCAAGCTTTGCAGCGAAGGTTTCAGTTTTAGGGCTTTGTCCGTGAAAGATTGGCTCTGATGCGAAACTGATACTGACCAGAGCAAAGGTATTGAGAAGGACCAGGGCAGTAGATTTTAACTTGATAAAGTTCAACATGGTGATTTTCCTTTTTAGTTAATTTATTGTTTTCTAAACTATTATACTTTTTGAGATTTTAAACTGACCTTCTGTTAAGTATTGCTAACATTGTCTGATGATAGTGATGTGCTGTTCTTTATCTGACTTGAATCAACTTGCGTTATGCTTTTTGGTCCCCGGTCATCTTCATTTTTCTGTCGCAACCAATGCTTATTGAATGCAATGCCAGTGTTAATACTAAAGCCCCACTAATTTATTGGCAGGCGGCCCTCAGGAGTTCTATGCAAGCGCTGTGGCCATGTCTGGTAGCTAAGCTCAGAGCCGTCAAGCCATCGTCAGTCTGCTCATTGATCAAGATGCCCCCAGTGGTCAGCAACGCTTCGACACACTCTGTTTCGCCGTATATTGCCGCCAGGTGAAGAGCCGTCTTGCCATCAACTTTCTCATTGACCAGGATGCCGACAGTAGCCAGTAACATCTTGGCGGACTCTATATTGCCGTATTTGGCCGCGATGTGGAGAGCAGTCCAGCCCTTGTCAGTCTTCTTATTGACCCGGATGTTTGGATGGGCCAGTAGTGTCTTGACGGACTCTGTACTATTGTATTTGGCAGCGATGTGAAGAGCGCTCCAGCCCTTGGTGGTCTTCTTATTGACCCGGATGTCCGGAGTGTCCAGTAATATCTCGACGGACTCTGCACTATTGTATTTAGCAGCGGTGTGGAGAGCGGTCCAGCCCTTGTTACTCTTCTTATTGATCCGGATGCCATCAGCGACCAGTAATGCCTTGACGGAATCTGTATTATCTTCTTTGGCAGCGATGTGGAGAGCGGTCAAGCCCTTGCCATTCTTCTTATTGACCCGGATACCGGGAGTGTTCAGCAACACTTTGAGGGACTCTGCACAGTCGTCTCCGGCAGCGATGTGGAGAGCCGTCCAGCCATAATTATCCGCCTTACTGACCTCGATGCCGGGAACAAGTAACACGTCGACGGACTCTGCGCAGTTGCCTAAGGCAACGAAGTGGAGTGCTGTCCAGCCCAGGTCATCGGTGACATAGATATCTGCTCCTGCGTCGAGCAGCCATTTCAGATGCTCGGATCTGCCCCATAATGCGGCGATCATCAGGGGCGTGACGCCCGCGTTATCAATGGCATTGATATTCACTTCGCTGTTAGCAAGCAGCTCTTTAAGACATCCGGTGTCGTTTTCTTTTTTGCTGTGATAGTGTTGGCGCATTCTGCGGTAATCATCGAAGCCTTCATAAATATTTCTGCTCGTGGCAGTCCATTGTTGATGATGCTCGAATGTGCCGGTTTTGTTGGCCATATGCAGGGGCGTTTCGCCGTTCTTATTGGTGGCATTGACATTCGCTCCGTGGGTAATCAACTGTTTCAGGCACTGGACGAGGCCGTTCTCAGCTGCGATGTGCAGAGGCGTCTGACCATCCTGGTCAGCAGCATTGACATCGGCCTGATGGTCGATCAGCGTTTGGGCGCAATCCATATGGCCGGAATCAATGGCGATGGCTAAAGGGTGTGCAGGCTGACCGGTGAGCACCGAGCGGTACGTCCGCCTTGCCAGACTGGCATCATCGACCAGCATCATGATCAGCGTTTTCAGATCCCCGGTACGGCAGGCATGAAGCATCAGGGATTCA
>NZ_JAHHPM010000285.1 GCF_024606345.1 Endozoicomonas sp. YOMI1 | reverse complement strand
GCAAAAGCCTGCGAAGTCAGAAAGAAGCCTCGCCTGATAAGGCGGGGAGTGTCACTGAACAAGGCTCGCTGCGCAAGCCTGAATCTTAATAACCTGCTTTCGGGACAGCCTCCCAGAGAGTCAGCGGCTGGTATAAATAGGCCTTCATGGATTTCGGCAGCGGCAGGCAGTCAGAGTTTGGTGCCAGGGCTTTTGCCAAAGGCACCCGGTTCTCTACCAGCCGTGAACGAATGCAGGTTCGGGCGCAGGCCATTAGCTTCCTGGGTTGATAAGCAGGAATGTAATTGTGCAGGGCATCAACAACGCCTTTGGCTGCAGCAATGTCCAGCGCGGTTTTGCCAGATGCATTGGGAATATTGGTATGGGCACCATTGGCCAGCAGAATGTCAACGACCTCTGGCCATTCTTGTTGAAGCGCCAGATGCAGTGGGGTATTGCCTAACCTGCCGGGTTTATTGGGATTGGCTCCATTGGCCAGCAAGCTATTGAACATACTGTTGATTTTGAAATGGAGGTAGTAATGCAGAGCCCAGTTAAGTGGAGTCTGACCCCACTGGTCAGGAATATCTGGATTGGCACCTCCTTGCAGTAAAGTGTTAACGCCCGCAATATTGCATTCAAGTACCGCATAGAGCAGCGGAGTATGGCCCAAATGCTCAAGAGCATTGATATAGGCACCTCTGTCAAGCAAGCAATTCAGGATCTTGGTGGTCGCTGTCGCGTTGTCAGGTAAAGTGGCCAGATGCAGCGCTGTGCAACCATCATCGTCACTGGCGTTCAGCTCAGCTCCTCTGTCCAGCAACAAATTGAGGGCCTTATAGTTGCCCAGTTTTGCAGCTTGCAGCAAAGGCGTAGTTTGTTTTCCCAACAAATAGGTGGTGAAAGGAAGGTTAGGATCTGCACTGCGATCCAGCAGCGTCTTGACAATATCTTCATCTTCCAGTCTGTGGATGGCCCAGTACAGAGGGGTAGAGCCACACACATCGCGGATATTGGGGTCAACGCCCTGGTCCAGCAAATGGTTGACAGTGGCCAGGTCATCACGCAGGATTGCTGATTTCATCAGCTCTGCTAAATGAGCCGTCGTTGCCGACAACTGCCTGCTACCTGAAATAGCAACTTCAGATTCTGAATGATCGACTTCTGTCGTGTTATCGGTCAGTGTGGAGGACGCTGCTGCAGATGGGGATTCCACGCGGGCATCGGCTACCATTTCCTGCGAATGGTCATGCACCGTCCTGAGGCTTGATAACATGGATGTTTTCCCGTTCAAGATATACAAAGAACAGCAAATCGCTTAAATGAAAATAGTGTAGAGGGCTCAATGCGCAAGCCTTGATAGCGGTTGCTGATTAGACTCTGAATCTGCAATTGATCATCTATCTGATGCATTCTTAACTTCACAGCGGCACAATAGTCGTAAACCCGTATAGGAGGTTGTCCGAGAATAGGCTGCCCTAATGCGGCGGCAGCAGCAGCAGCAGCAGCAGCAAATTGGTCTAAAAATTCCGTTTTTTTCGGTAAATAGCACCACTATTCACCTCACAAAACGAAATTTTTATCCTCAATTTTCTGCCGTCCTCGCTACGGGGTCGCCTAGACGGGCGC
>NZ_JAHHPM010000284.1 GCF_024606345.1 Endozoicomonas sp. YOMI1 | reverse complement strand
TTCAAAGGGTTAGTGTATTAACGGTCAATAATCAGGAACAACGTGTGGTCGGTTTGAAGGAAAGACAATGGACGATCATTCAAGTTTTTCCCAAGGATCTGCGCCTGTTGAAAACACTGGGCGAGAATATTGCCCTGGCGATGAAACGCCGAAAAATCACCCAAACCCGATTGTCTGAGCGTACCGGGCTTTCTATGCCGACGCTTCGTAATATCATCCGGGGTGAACCCGGTGTTTCCATTGGTCACTACCTGGTGGTGTTATCTGCATTAGGGTTGGCTGAAGATTTAGCGAAAGTGGCATTAGATGATGAGTTTGGCCGTAAGTTACAGGATATTGAGCTGCTAACATCCCGGCGCAAAAATAACGAACGTAATTCAGATTCCTTTTAAAGGGAAGGTGCCAGTTATGAGCAAGTCTGTTTGGGTTTACGCCCATTGGCATTCGATGGAACAGCCCGAACTGGTAGGCATATTAGAGGTTGATCTGGTTCGGGGTGCAGAAGTAGCCCCTTATTTTCAATTGTCAGCGACACAGTCCAAAGAGATATTGACAGAACTTCGTAGTGTGACCGACAACTGGCAACAATACGCGAATGAAATTGGCATTAATCGTCAGGAACAGCAGTTACTGGAATTAATACTATTTTGAAACTATATTTTCATTTTGGTTTTAATAAAGAGCTTATAGTTTCATTTTCTGCTTCTTTGTGTTGCTGGATTTCCAGTCAGAAGTTCACTTCGTTCATCGTTTAAATAGAGCCTTGCATAGCGTTATTATTCCAGATTAGTCATTAATGAAATCCATTTTAGTCGGATTATAAATCCATAATGGTCGAGTTCATAATCTATATTAGTCTAAACTAAAATCCATATTAGTCATGACTGGATTGCTATGGACTACATACCAAGAGCCATTGAGCGTAATTTGCGGGAATGCTTGAAGGATACGCCGGTAGCCATTACCACCGGTCCCCGGCAATCTGGCAAAACGACCCTGGCGCGACATCTGCTGGAGACGCTCAAGCCTGAGGGCTCCGGAAGTTATCTGACCCTGGATGATGAAAATATCCTGATGGTTGCCCGCAATGACCCTATTGGTTTGCTGCGTAATCAACCGCGTCCGGTCATTATTGATGAAATTCAGCGGGCTCCGGAATTGATTCGCACTATCAAACTGCTGGTCGATGAAGATCGTCAACCCGGGGCTTTTATCCTGACCGGTTCCGCTGATCTGATGACGTTGCCGGCGTTGGCTGATTCACTGGCTGGCCGGGCAGAATTTATTACCCTGTACCCATTCAGTCAGAGTGAGTTGAAGCAGCGGCCTGCTGGCAGGCAGGAAGAGCATGATATTATCAACCAGCTATTGTCTCCGGATTTTACTCCCCCGCGTGGGTCGCTGCTTGAGCTTGACCAGGTTATTTCGGCCATAGCTTGTGGTGGTTATCCAGAAGCAATACAGCGTTCTTCAAATCGCAGGACACGCTGGTACAGATCTTATACCGATGCGATTATCCGGCGGGATATAAGAGAAGTTTTTCAGCTACAAAAGCTGGATGAAATGGCGCAGCTGCTTAAATCACTGTCTTCTATTTCTTCTGGGGCGCTGAACTATGCAAGTCTTGGTAAAGCGATAAAGATGGATAGCAAGTCTGTTCAAAAATACGTTTCAGCCCTTGAAAACCTTTATCTGGTAAAGCGAATTCCCGGGTGGCATCGGAATGAACTCAAACGGGCAATTAAGCAGGCAAAGGTTCATTTTGTGGACACTGGACTGCTGTGTTCCCTGAGAGGCATAAATGCAGCGGCTATTAAAGCTGACAGAAATCTTATGGGGTCGTTGATGGAAACCTGGGTCTGCTCCGAGCTACTGAAGTCTATCGCCATAAGTGATCAGGACTGCCAGCTTTTTCACTATCGTGACAAGAGTCAGCGAGAAGTGGACTTTATTCTGTCAGGGCATAATGGCCAGGCCACAGGCATTGAGGTCAAGGCAGGCATGACGATCAAAAAAGAGATGTTCGCTACTCAGGAAATGCTAATTGCAACTGGCAGTATTCAGCGGGGGGTAATTGTTTACAACGGTGATAAGGTGCTGCCCTTTTCGGATAAACTGGTGGCTTTGCCGGTAGGGTGTCTGTTTTGAATATAATTTGAATATAAGCTGTATGTCGTGCAAAAAACAGTGAGAACAAAATCATTTCGCAGCATAAAGAAATCAAAGGATTACAGAACCCGGTGAGAACCAAAATAACCACTTAACCAGTTGATTTTACTGGAATGCTCGTTTCGTTCGGGACGAAAGGGTTGGAGGTTCGAATCCTCTCACGCCGACCAGTGAAATCAAGGGCAGGATATCAGACTGAAGGAACGGTTACCGACACGACTGCGGTAAATTGCCAGGCCGTTAATAATATTTGAGACATCATATTCTCGGACAGCCTCCTGGTACACCATTTCAATGAGTTTGAGGTGTGTAATCTCCGTTCACCCTGAGCGGAGTCGAAGGGTGATTGGCACAGTCTTTATTTAGGGTATGGAGCTTACGCCCTTCGACTCCGCTCAGGACGAACGGAGTTTGGAGGTCAATGATAGATGGAACCCATCAA
>NZ_JAHHPM010000283.1 GCF_024606345.1 Endozoicomonas sp. YOMI1 | reverse complement strand
TTTGCCGAACAAAAGCGGATTTTTAGACCAATTTGCTGCCGCCGCAGTAGGGCAGTCTATTCTCGGACAGCTTCCTATTAAGGGAACCAGAATCATGTTGGCTATTTCCGCACAATCTTCCCTTTTGGCAGATACTCATTTCTCTTCAGAGGTGAGTATCTCTTAACGTAATCACTCAATACGACAGCGTCTGTATAACCGGTATTAACAAACGTTGGATTCTCATCCACCACAGGCCAGTTATCACCCCCGCCAGCAGAAAAGGCATTAATTGCCATGCGATACTTCTTGTTTTTATCCACAGGCTTTCCGCCAATGTCCAGAGACATTAATTTATCGCCGGCCATGGTCAGCCTGACGTTGGCAAAGTGCACCAAGCCGCCACTGACGGGTTGAATAGCGGCAACGTCTTCAATGTAGTTCCGCAGCTCACGGCCTGTCATTTCCAGATAGCACACCATATTGCCAAAAGGCTGAATCTTGAGAAGATCTTTTTCGGTAATCTTACCTGCTTTCAAGCCAGTGCGAATACCACCGCCGTTCATTACAGCCAGATCGGCTTTGGTTTTTTCCATCTGTGCCCGGGCAATCAGATTGCCTATGGCCGCTGGGCTTGAGCGAACTTTTTCCCGTGAACCATCCAGGGACTGATCGATGGCACCGACAACCCGATTCATTAGTTCACTCGCTTTATCCTGATAAGGCTTTAATGCCTTCAGCACTGCCGGATCTTCTGGAATCTCAGGCTCTATAGTGACCAGCTCTTTCTTACCATTGATGATTTTCTCTGTCTTGAGATTCACCGGAATCAGGCGGTAATTCACCATTTTCAGCAAGCCATGGCTGTGTCCTCTGCCATTGTCCAGATATTGATAGATAAAATCAGCCCGGCCAACATATTTGCCCCACTCCCAAGCCTGTAGTACATAGGTACTGTTTTTAATATCAGGCCGGAGTAGTTTACTTTGTGAATGGCCACCGACAATGATATCGACACCATCCACTTCTTTAGCCAGGCTGACATCACCCGGAGCGTTGTGTCCATGTCTGGCGTTTGGATAATGCCCCATGTGGGTGAGCGCAATAACAATATCAGCCTGGTCATCCCGAATCAGTTTTGGTACCCAGACTTTTCCTGTATCTACGGCATCATCAAAACGAATATCTTTAATGTTTTCCTTGAGCGTCTGTGATTCTGTGTCTTCTGTAGTTAAGCCAAGAATGGCGACCCGCACACCTTCCAGCTCTTTCATTACCCAAGGCTTAAACACTGGTTTACCGGTATCTTTGTAAAAGATGTTGGCTGACAGGAAAGGGAAGTCTGCCCACTTTTCCTGTTTCAGCAAAACAGGCAGCGGGTTAT
Source organism: Endozoicomonas sp. YOMI1 (assembly GCF_024606345.1). Lineage (GTDB taxonomy): Bacteria > Pseudomonadota > Gammaproteobacteria > Pseudomonadales > Endozoicomonadaceae > Endozoicomonas. Next base: position 561 of record NZ_JAHHPM010000283.1, on the reverse strand, counting down.
CAAACTCATGGTTACCCACGGTCATGGCATCATAACCAATAAGGTTCATCCCGATAAAATCAGGCTTAGCTTCCTGAATATCGGACTCGGGCACACCGGTATTTATATCGCCTGCAGACAATACCAGAGACTTGCCGCCTTCAGCTTCTACTTCTGCACGAATACGATCAATCAATGTTTTGCGGGCCGCCATGCCCACTTCACCGTCACGGTTTCTCCAGAATTTTCCGTGGTTATCATTGGTGTGAATGACCGTGAAATTCAGCGTTTTCAGCGCAGGTTTTCTGCATTGCCCAGTATCGGTAGCACAACCGCTGAGCAATAGCAGGATGGGGAAAGACAATAACAACCAGCGTGGGTACAACATATGGACTCTCCTTTAAGGAAATCACGGGAATCATACGCACACCTGATTCATTACTGAACGACGTTGTTTAGACGTTTTTTTAATAATGCAGAGCACTGGTGTTCGGTTAAAAATCTAGTACACAGTTTCTTCAATGCAATTGATGGGTTCCATCTATCATTGACCTCCAAACTCCGTTCGTCCTGAGCGGAGTC
>NZ_JAHHPM010000282.1 GCF_024606345.1 Endozoicomonas sp. YOMI1 | reverse complement strand
AGCGGAATGTTGCCTGAATGGCCTGACGTTGAATGGCCAGCGGGTCACGCCGGATACGGTGGTTCAGGATTATCAGGCAGCCAATTCAACACTGGAGCTGGGGCGCTTCAAAGCCACATGCTGCCTGAAGGGGCTGGTGTTGAATGGCCAGCAGGTCACACCAGATGCGGTGGTTAAGGATTATCAGGCAGCCAGAGCAACGCTGGAGATAGCACGCTTCAAAGCGGAATGTTGCCTGAGGGGCTTAATGTGGAATGGGCTGAAGGTCACACCGGATGCAGTGGTTAAGGATTTCCCGGATAATCCGGAAGGCAAACTGGGGATAGCGCGCTTTAAGGAAAAATGTTGCCTGGCGGGCCTGGTGTTGAATGACCAGCAGGTTACACCGGATGCGGTGGTTAAGGATTTCACGGATAGTTCGGAAGGCAAATTGGCGTTGGCACGCTTCAAAGCGGAATGTTGTCTGAGGGGGCTGACGTTAAGTGGCCAGCGGGTTACAACGGATGAGGTCGTTAAGGAGTATCAGGCAGCCAAAGCAACACTGGAGCTGGCGCGCTTTAAGGAACAATGTTTCCTGAGGGGCCTGATGTTAAATGGTCGGCAGGTCGTACCGGATGAGGTGGTTAAGGATTATGAACGCGGTGGCTGGTTGCTCGAAAAAGCTGTTTTTTATTCTCAGCTGGCATTGAATGCATGCGTATTGAATGGCAACTATCTGGATGACAATGAAGTATTGGCAGCGTTCGATGAAGTACCCGGAGATCATTCTTTAAGGCAAGCTGAATACCTGATGCAAAGGTTGAAACAACCTCAGTGGTACGATGATAGCAACGATGCTCAGGATATCATTCAACAGGCCTGGCATATCTCAAACGGCGTATTGGTCAAAGATGAGCATCATCGACTGCAATGCATATTGAAATTCATGGCTATGAAGAATGAATTGACCATTGATCACCAGAGAGTGTCAGCAGAACAGTTATTGCAATCTATCAAAACACTGAGGCGCTCATTTCATAACTCACGCTTGCAATTCTTCTTCCTGGCACACTGCTATATCACGAGTCAGTCTGTTAATGGGCGACAAATCCAAAAGGATCAGGTTTTGGCGTGTCTTCAGCGTTTTCCTGAAGGAAGCAAGATGCGTCATGCCTTAGGTTGCTGGTTTGAACAATACAGCTTCGAAGCCAATATAATGGATCAGCTACTGTTTAAACGAGAGAGGGGCGTCGGGAGTGATAGTCTGTACGGATACGCAGCCTCTGCCAGTCAGCATGTGGCTTCTGTTACCCTTGGTGCAGAATACCCCCAAGAAAAGTTTACCGACATCTCCTGGTCGGACTGTTTGCTCATTGATGGAAACAGGCATTCAGCCAATCGTGTCAATAACCCCGGACATGGGCATAAATACCATCTCCCCGACGTGATCCCCGTTATAGAAAATTCTGGCCTCAGCGCAAAATCGGTAGAGGTATCCGTTGCCTGTTCTGGCAAGGAAGGCTCACTCCCTTGTCATACCGTGGAATGCTGGAATGAAACATCAAAAACAGGCGGACCGGGCTTCCCGGACAAGACGGTTCCACGGTTAAATGCGCTAACGCTGAAAACACTGGAGATTATTCAGGAAGTCAATGATGCTTATACCTATCCCCCCTTTCTGATTACCGGTTCATGCTCGCGTTTTTTACAGGACCTCTGCCCAGTATTTAATGATATTGACATTATTTGCACGACAGAAGAGTCTGCGAGCAAACTCTTTGCCAAGCTGCAGGAACTGAACACCGACAGGGATTCCGAAATCCCCAAAAACATCGTCATTTGGCCAGTCCAGGGATGTCAGGCGATTAAACTGCCAAACGCCTACAATATTGATCTTAAAGACGGTGATTTGGGTATTAAAGCGATGGGGCTTCAAGTCAGTGTTGACGCTAGAGTAACCGATGCAGCACGATTGGCTATTCCCGTTTCCGGGGTTGAGAGGCCGGTATGGTGTTTGCCGTTTACTGAAGAAATCAGATTATTGAACGATACGCTGGAATACTTCGCTGAGAACCTGGATCCGCTGACCGAGCAATTGCAAAAAGGAGCCGCACTTTACATACCACGAACCATTCTTTTTAATTTTCCTCAAACCCCTGATGAGCGTATTTATGGTTTGCTTATGCGCTCTCTGCTTACCCTGAATAAGGCCAGACAGTTTATCGCACTGTACTCTCAAGGAAAGCCCGAAAAATCTGACTGCTGGACTAAACAGCTTCAAGAAGAACAACACCGCCTTCAGACACTTTCTGAAAACCTTAAAATGAAATTGCATAACCATGTTTGCCGAAATGATTTTGAGCAAAGAGTTAACGCCTGGTTTCCGACAGCTCAGTATGTGAATGATTACCAGATCAATAGTAAGGAATTTGCCAAAGCACTGCTGGCGATGATGCATCCTGAATAAAAAAGATTTGTGAAAAAAGTCCAGTGTTGCAAATATTAATTTCTGTCACCCTCTACCGGGTTTGTCCAGCCAGCTGATGAATTAACCGCGCCGCCAGCCGGGCCGTGTGTGCATCAATATCATGTTTCGGGCAAGTTTCAGCGATATCAGAGAGTTTCAGCTTGCCGCTGTGTTTGATGGTATCCAGCAAAGGTTCCACAACCTCCAGTGGAATACCTCTGGCAGCGGGTGCGCTGACGCCGGGGGCCAGAGCGGCAGGGAAGGCATCAATGTCGATGGTCAGGTAAATATGATCCACTTTGTCGATAAACCGCTGGAGATCTTGCTGTAACGATGGCAGGTTCAACAATGTCATTGCTTTATCGAGTCGATAGGTGACACCCAGTTCATCCGCTCGATTAAAAAGTGCCTGAGTATTGCTGCTTTCACTGATGCCAAAACAAAGGTAGTTAAACGGGATGCTGTGCTCCCGGGCGTATTCAGAAGCCTGCCAGAATGGGGTTCCTGAGCTGGGGCCTACTTCGGGTAAACGAAGGTCAAAGTGGGCATCAAAGTTGATGATGCCGACATTGACCGGGTGACTGTCTTTACCCTTCCCCTGTTTTTCCAGATGCATCATAAGTCCCTGGTAAGAAGCCCAGCCAATTTCATGGCCTCCTCCCAAACCCATCACTAATTGACCATTGTCTAATAGTTGGCACATCTGCCTGGCATAGTCTTGCTGTGCCTGTTCCAGATCGGTGCCTTTACAGCGAATGTTGCCTGCATCCCAAACCGGGGCAGTGCGATTCCAGGGAAGGTTAGTCAGTGCCTGTCGAATATGGTCTGGCCCTTTGGCTGCACCGGGTCGGCCCTGATTTCTCCGGACACCTTCATCAGACTCCAGCCCCAGTAAAGCAACCCCTGGTTCGCCATCCGGTGCATAAGGTCGAACTTTCTGATGCCAGCGCTGTGCAGCCTGTGGATCGGTTTCCTGGTCAATACGGCCAGACCAGGAGAATGGTGGGTTTCTGGAGATGGTTGATTGCACAATTTGGCCATTTTTTATGATCAGGGAAGGGGAGACACCCGTGAGTCCGGCCGCCAGAGAGGCAGGATGGCTGACAGGCCAGAGTAACAGGTCGGCAGCCAATCCTGCTCGGATTCTGCCGGTTTTGTGTTGAAGACCCAGTGCCTGTGCCCCATGGCGGGTACAACCGGCCAGTGCCTCGGAAGGTGTCATACGAAACAGGGTGCAGGCCATGTTCATCATCAGCCGTATGGAGGCGAAAGGGGATGTGCCGGGGTTCAGGTCAGTGGCAATGGCAATGGGAACGCCAGCCTCTCTTAATGCTTCAATAGGTGGCAGTTTGGTTTCCCGGAGGAAGTAGAAGGCGCCGGGCAGCAGAGTGGCCACCGTGTTGCTGTTTTTTAACGCCTCAATACCGGACTGGCTGAGGTATTCCAGATGATCCACAGAAAGTGCCTGATACTTTACCGCCAGTTGGGTGCCACCACTGTCGGAGAGTTGCTCGCCATGGAGTTTGATGTTCAACCCATGGGCTTTGGCGGCTTTGAATACCCGTTCTGTCTGTTTGAGTGAGAAGGCAATGTTTTCGCAGAACACATCCACAGCATCGGCCAGTGGCTCTCTGGCCACCGCAGGGATCATCTCAGTGCAAACGTGCTCAATGTAATCATCTGCCCGGTTTTTGTATTCTGGCGGCAAGGCGTGAGCACCCAGGAAAGTACGGACCACAGTGACAGGGTACTCGCTGGCCAGCAGGCTTGCGGCCCGGAGCATTTTGGTTTCGGTTTCCGTAGCCAGACCATAGCCGGATTTGATTTCCAGTGTGGTCACCCCTTCTGCCAGTAATGCCTCAAGTCGGGGACGGGAGTCGTCAACCAGTTCTTCAACCGTGGCTGCCCGGGTGGCTTTGACGGTGGAGAGAATGCCCCCTCCCTGATTGGCGATGGTTTCGTAGCTGACGCCTTCAAGTCGCTGTTCAAACTCTCTGGAGCGGTCTCCGGCATAGACCAGGTGCGTATGGCAGTCGATCAGGCCAGGTGTTAACCATTGCCCTTGTCCATCAATGGTCTCTTTGGCCTTGCTGCCTGGTGGTAATTCCGGTTCTGCCCCTGCCCATATAATCTTTCCGTCCTGAACCAGAATGGCGCCCTGACTGATGCTGTTATAGGGGCAGGTTGACGTGCGAGCCGGATCCATGGTGGCAAGGTGAATATTCCGGATGAGTAGATCGCAGGAGGTCAGTGATGCGTCAGCGTTACTGTTGTTCATGGTGTCCGGCCATTCCTGGAAAAATTCTTGGGATAAAGAGCCATGTTAAATTATCTTCTGATTAAGGTGCCAATCATATTGCCTAATGCAATGCCACAGAGTACGTCTGCAAACAGGGCAAGAAAAGAGCCCATCTCATACCTGAACACTTCTCTGACCAATCTGGCAAAATCCGTGTGAGGAAGGTCGTTGAGTATAAAGTAAGCGGCTTTAAACAAAAAATTGATGGAGAGAAGCTCCATGGCTCTCAAAAAGGTTCTGGTATTGTCCCAGGGGGTAACCGAAATTGTAGAAACAATCGTCAGTAAAGAAATCGCGGCAATATTCCGCTCATACACAACCCTGTCCATTATGCTCCTGCTACTTATTCTGCATATTTCAAAGGGAGAGCATTCATGTCGACATAAAGGACAGTTCGGTACTCGCTTTACCCACTGGGTAATGCATGAGCGTCCAAAGATATGTCCACAACTCATTAAAACCCGATTGTGTGTGGAATTATTATAATCGTTCAGACAAATACTGCATTGATCGTCAGTAACATTGTTCATCTTAACCTCGTGAGAATCCCAGTGCTTTTCTAGCAGAATCGTACAAATTATATTATCCTATTGTATATACAACTATATACAATAGGATTGCGTAAGCAAGCTGCGGTCCCTCAGGGTCGCCAGATCGTGTGAAAAGCACCAATTGACACAAATAAATTATGAATCATAGCCTGTTACCCCGTTATCAACAGATTAAGCACTTTATTCTGGACAAGATTGAGTGCGGTGAGTGGACAGAATCCCGCAAGGTGCCTTCTGAGAATGAGCTCTGCCAGCAATTTTCCGTGAGCCGGATGACCGCCAGGAAGGCGCTGCAGGAGCTGACGGCTTCCGGCGTGCTGATGCGCCAGCAGGGGCTGGGTACGTTTGTGGCTCCCCTTAAGCCACAATCGTCAATACTGACGGTGAAGAACATCGCCGACGAGATCAGGGAGCGAGGGCATGGTTACAGCAACCGGGTATTGCTTCTGTCTGAAGAAAAGGCATCCGAGGCCATTGCGGTTTCTCTGGAATTACCGGAGTCAGCGACCATTTTTCATTCCATTATTGTTCACTACGAAAATGGCCTGCCGCTGCAGTGGGAAGACCGTCATATTAACCCGCGGTTTGCTCCGGAATACCTGACGCAGGATTTTTCCCGGGAAACGCCCAATGTCTATCTGAATCGGGTCGCTGCGCTTACAGAAGCGACACATGTCGTGGAAGCGACATTGCCTTCGAAAGAAATGGCCGAAGCACTGGCTATGGAGGCCGGTGCTCCATGCCTGAGAATCATGAGAAGAAGCTGGTGTCGCCATGGTGTGGTCAGTCTGGCCAAGCTGATGCACCCGGGTGACCGATACCGCCTTGGAGACCACTTACAGTTTTCCTGATGACCTGCCGACATGTCGGATCACAGGAGTAACACCCAGGGCAATGACAACGACTGTGCAGGTGATAGTTTCACAATAAAAAAGCGTAACGTAGAGGACGGTGAATATGGCAAGTGAACAGGCGAAGATGCATACAACCGGTGTTAAAGAACCCGTTGGCAAAGTCGGCAGTAAAGGGCATCAACGATTGGATCCTGACCGAATCATTCGGGCTCCCAGAGGCTCTGAGCTGAATACCTGCAGCTGGCAGGTAGAAGCCCCTCTGCGTATGTTGATGAATAATCTGGATCCGGAGGTGGCAGAGCATCCTGAACAGCTGGTGGTTTACGGCGGTATTGGCCGGGCAGCCCGGGATTGGGATTGCTACGACCAGATAGTGGCAACTCTGAAACGTCTGCAAACCGATCAAACATTGCTGGTCCAGTCCGGAAAACCGGTTGGGGTATTCAAGACCCACCCCGGGGCTCCCCGGGTGTTGATTGCCAACTCGAACATTGTGCCTTACTGGGCAAGCTGGGAGTACTTCCATGAGTTGGATAAACAAGGCCTGATGATGTACGGCCAGATGACCGCAGGCTCCTGGATTTACATCGGTTCCCAGGGCATTGTGCAGGGGACCTACGAAACCTTTGTGGCCATGGCCAAAACCCACTTCAATGGCGATGCTTCGGGCAAGTGGATTCTCACCGGTGGTCTTGGCGGCATGGGGGGCGCGCAGCCTCTGGCGGCGACCATGGCCGGTTTTTCCATGCTGGCCTGTGAAGTGGATGAGTCGCGAATCGACTTTCGCCTGAAAACCCGTTACCTGGATAAAAAAGCGGCGACGCTGGATGAAGCGCTGGCGATGATTGAACAGGCCAAATCGGAAGGCAAAGCGATTTCGGTGGGTTTGCTGGCGAATGCGGCGGATATATTTCCCGAGCTGGTTGAACGCAATATTACGCCGGATGTGGTGACGGATCAGACATCTGCCCATGACCCATTGAATGGTTATCTGCCCAAAGGGTGGACGTTGGCAAAGGCCAGCGAACGTCGTCAGGTGGATGAAGCTGCTGTTACCCGTGCTGCACGAGAGTCTATGGCTGTTCAGGTGCGGGCTATGCTGGAACTGCAGAAGCGCGGGGCGGCAACCGTCGATTATGGCAACAATATAAGACAGATGGCGAAAGAGGTTGGGGTTGAAAACGCCTTTGACTTCCCCGGTTTTGTGCCCGCCTACATTCGTCCACTCTTTTGCCAGGGTATCGGTCCTTTCCGCTGGGCAGCCCTGTCCGGTGACCCTGAAGATATCTACAAGACTGATCAGAAAGTCAAAGAGCTGATTCCTAACGATGCGCACCTTCATAACTGGCTGGATATGGCCAGAGAGCGTATCGCTTTCCAGGGACTGCCAGCCCGTATCTGCTGGGTAGGTTTGCAAGACCGGGCCCGCCTGGGGCAGGCCTTTAACGATATGGTGGCCAGTGGTGAGTTGAGTGCGCCAGTGGTGATTGGCCGTGATCATCTGGATTCTGGCTCGGTTGCCAGCCCTAACCGGGAAACCGAAGGTATGCACGATGGCAGTGATGCGGTCTCTGACTGGCCGCTGCTGAATGCGCTGCTGAATACTGCTTCGGGGGCAACCTGGGTGAGTATTCATCATGGTGGTGGTGTTGGTATTGGTTACAGCCAGCATTCGGGTGTGGTGATTGTTGCTGATGGTACCGATGAAGCCCGGGAAAAGCTCGGAAGAGTGCTGTGGAATGACCCGGGAACCGGGGTGATGCGCCATGCGGATGCAGGGTATGACATTGCCCGTGAGTGCGCACAGGAGAGTGGTTTGGACCTGCCCATGCAGTCTCGAGAGCCCAAGGAGAGCCAAGTATGAATGAGGTAGTGATTTCCCCCGGAAAATTATCGCTGAGTGACCTGCGCAAGGTTAGCCGCCATGAGGTTCAGATCAAGCTGGACCCGGCCTGTTATCCAGCCATTAATAACAGTGTTGCCTGTGTCAATCAGGCACTGGCTGAGAACCGGGTCGTATATGGCATCAATACCGGGTTTGGCCTTCTGGCCAACACTCGAATTCCAGACCGGGAACTGGAGGCTTTGCAGAGAAGTATTGTACTTTCTCATGCCACCGGTGTGGGGCAGTTTATGGAAGAAAGTACTGTCCGCCTGATGATGGTATTAAAAATCAACAGCCTTGCCCGGGGACTGTCGGGAGTGAGGCTGGAATTGATTGAAGCACTGATTCAACTGATTAACCTGGGGGTTTATCCCTGCGTACCCGAGAAGGGGTCGGTGGGGGCCAGTGGAGACCTTGCGCCGCTGGCTCATATGAGCTGTTTATTACTGGGTGAAGGCCATGCCCTGGTGGATGGTCAGCAGGTGACGGCCATGGAAGCCCTGACCCACGCCGGTATGCAGCCAATGAAGTTGGCACCGAAGGAAGGGCTGGCACTGTTGAATGGCACTCAGGCCAGTACCGCCTTTGCCTTGCAGGGACTGTTTGGTGCTGAGGATTTAATGGCATCAGCCATTATCGCCGGAAGCCTCTCCATTGAAGCAGCCATGGCCAGTCGTCGTCCTTTTGATCCTCGCATTCACGAGGCACGGGGGTTAAAAGGGCAAATTGATATTGCCCATGCCTACCGCACCATGCTGGACCACAGTGACATTGAGCAGGCGCACATAGACTGTGACAAGGTTCAGGATCCGTACTCATTGAGATGCCAGCCTCAGGTGATGGGGGCCTGCCTTGAACAGATGCGCTATGCCGCCGGACTGCTTGCAGTGGAAGCCAATGGGGTTACCGATAACCCCCTGGTCTTTGCTGAACAGAATGAAATACTCTCCGGTGGTAACTTCCACGCAGAGCCCACCGGCATGGCTGCCGAAGCATTGGCTCTGGCCATTGCAGAAATCGGCGCCATCAGCGAACGACGCATCGCGCTGCTGGTGGATCAACACCTGAGTGGATTGCCGCCATTTCTGGTGAAGAACAGTGGCGTTAATTCCGGTTTTATGATTGCTCATAACACGGCGGCTGCCCTGGCCAGTGAAAATCGTTGCCTCTGTCATCCTTCGGTAGCCGATAGCCTGCCCACTTCTGCCAACCAGGAAGACCATGTATCCATGGCCACTTATGGGGCCCGTCGTTTACGGGAGATGAACAGTAATACGGCGTCTATTGTGGGTATTGAATTGCTGGCGGCGGCACAGGGGGTGGATATGAGGAAACCCTGCAAAACATCGGAAACGTTGCAGATGGTGATGAAAACGGTGAGAAAGGATATTCCGTTCTATGACCAGGACCGGTATTTCTTTCCTGATATCCAAAAGGTATCCGAGCTGGTGGCCAGTGGTGAGCTGAGCGTTTATATGCCAACAGGGCTGTTGCCAAGCCACTCATAGTTTATGCAGGCGGCTGAATGCTCAACATATGGTTATCCCAACGGCAGTCAGCGTGTTTAACCCGATGGATGCTCTTTGCCATTCCCCGGAAGCATTGCAGTACCTGAATCTCGCCAGGACCATTGCTTACTGCCAGCTTGTTTGATGAGAGTGATGCAATGCCTGCGCAATCTCGCTGATCGATCATTTGACCAGAGTGACGGTTCAGATAAATCAGTGAGGGTGCCAGTGAGTCCGGGTTCAGGCTTTGCCTTCCCGAGTCCGGATGAGTTCTGATGCCGCCAATGGCAATAACCAGTGTTTCTCCATCCGGCATCATTTGGATTTCATGGGGGCCGGGAAAAGGGAGTAGCCACTCACCTGCTCTTTTGTATCCCTGTTCAGTGTCGTAAATGCCAATAACATAACACCCTGTAAAGAACTCAGGTTGTTTTCAGTGGTGTAGAGCCATTTGCCATTCGGACTAAAAATACCATGACCGTATAAATGCCTCTGATGTGCTGTCGCTATGCTTTTGCAAATATAAGCCTTGTCAATATCAACGGCATAAAAGTGATAGCCCGGGCGTCGCTGGAAAACAACAACCTCTGTTGTACCCGGTCTAAGGGTGGCATCGTGCAGTCGCTCAGGTACCGGAATGATGTTCGACTGATCCCTGTAAGGATCGATCAGACGAATACTGTGATTACCCGATGAGTCCATGGCCGCAGAGACCAGTACTTGACGAGAGTGCGATGTACATCCGGTACCGATCAAACCGATAGCCGACAGAGTCAGTGCATTTTTTATAAATACGCGTCGATGCATCTTATTACTGTTTCAGTGGGAGGGTATTCTTGAAAAGCCTCCTAGGAGGCTGTCTGAGAATAGCGCCCGTAGCGAGGATTGCGAGAAATTGAGGATAAAAATTTCTGATT
>NZ_JAHHPM010000281.1 GCF_024606345.1 Endozoicomonas sp. YOMI1 | reverse complement strand
TGTGTCCGACATTTTTGATGTCGGTACTTCCAAAATATCAAAGTACCGACATTTGATAGAAAGGCAAAAAATTCTATAGCCGCCAACTTAAGACTTGCTGGTGAACTCCGGGTACGCTTCCATACCACATTCAGTGAGGTCAGCACCTTCATACTCTTCTTCTTCAGAGATGCGCAGACCCATGATCACCTTGATCACACCCCAGACTACCAGAGAAGCACCGAACACCCAGGCGAAGATACTGCCAATACCCAGCAGTTGAGCACCCAGGGTAGCGTCGCTGTTGGTCAGAGGCACAGCCAGCAGACCCCAGATACCTACAACACCGTGGACAGAGATGGCACCCACCGGATCATCGATACGCAGCTTGTCCAGCGCCAGGATAGAGAAGACAACCAGGGCACCACCAACAGCACCGATCAGAGTTGCAACCAGGGCGTTTGGCGTCAGCGGTTCAGCGGTAATAGCTACCAGACCAGCCAGGGCTCCGTTCAGGGCCATGGTCAGGTCAGCCTTACCAAACAACAGTCTGGCAACGATCAGGGCAGCAATAACACCACCGGCTGCGCCAGCGTTGGTGTTGACAAAGATCTGGGCAACAGCGTTGGCATTTTCCACATCGGCAATTTTCAGCTGAGAACCACCGTTGAAACCGAACCAGCCCAGCCAGAGGATAAAGGTACCCAGAGTGGCCAGAGGCAGGTTAGCACCAGGCATGGCATTAACGGCACCGTTAGACGCGTACTTGCCTTTACGGGCACCCAGCAGCAGCACACCAGCCAGGGCAGCAGAAGCACCCGCCATGTGAACCACACCGGAACCGGCAAAATCCTGGAAACCAGCTTCGTTCAGGAAGCCACCGCCCCACTTCCAGAAGCCCTGCACCGGATAGATGAAGCCCGTCATAAAGACCGCAAACAGCAGGAAGGCCCACAGCTTCATACGCTCAGCAACCGCACCGGAAACGATGGACATGGCAGTGGCTACGAAGACCACCTGGAAGAAGAAGTCAGAACGCAGAGAGTAGTAAGGTGCATCTTCACCACCGGCAAGCACCGACTCGACGCTGTTCTCGGTGCCCAGCAGCGTGCCGAACAAAGGCATGATGCCGCCTTCGTTAGCACCCGGATACATGATCTGGTAACCACAGAGCAGGTACATGGTGCAGGCAATGGCAAACAGGGCAATATTCTTGGTCAGAATTTCAACAGTGTTCTTTGAGCGCACCAGACCGGCTTCCAGCATGGCAAAGCCGGCGGCCATCCACATGACCAGTGCACCACACATCAGGAAATAAAAAGTGTCGAGCGCATACGACAGCTGAATTATATCTTCCACGGGACCCCTCCCAGTAAAATTCACATCTTTTTATCTTTCTTTTCAGCTCAAGGCTACAGAGCTCAAATCGCTATTACTGCTCAGCAATGTCATCAGTGGCTGCTGATGGGTAATGGCTTTTAGATGGCGTCTAGATGGCGTCGACCCCAGTCTCTCCGGTACGGATCCGAATGGCCTGTTCCAGAGAGGTCACGAAAATTTTCCCGTCACCGATTTTGCCGGTATTGGCCGCATTGGAAACCGCTTCAATCACCTGATCCAGCAGGTCATCTGAGATAGCCACTTCAATCTTTACCTTTGGCAGAAAGTCCACAACATACTCTGCACCGCGATACAGCTCGGTATGGCCTTTCTGGCGACCAAAGCCCTTGACCTCCGTCACAGTGATACCCTGAACGCCGATATCAGAAAGCGCTTCCCGCACGTCATCAAGCTTGAATGGCTTGATAATGGCTGATACTAACTTCATGCATTATTCTCCTGGCTTTGCTTAATATTCATCCGGGAGGGGTGACCTGGATGCGATACAGCTTCCAAAGTCTACGCTTTTCCCTTTGTGTTACAACAGCCTGTTTATTTCCTGAGCCTGAAAAAGGAAAAACCAACACTGCCAGTATTGGTTTCAGGCGATCCCGCCCGGCGCTGGTTAAATGGTTACTCCTGTCTAAGCAGGCTCTGTGCCAGTTTTTCACCTATCCCCATAAATGGGCATGATTGAAGGTTTCATAGACTCAAACAAGTACCGAAGCAGGCATACGCACCCATTTGATGCACTAAAACCTTATCCCTCACCAAAAAACCGCACCAAATGAGTCTAAATTGATTAACAAAAAAAATTGGGTAGCTGCGGTGAATCGCTCAAAAAAACATCATTTACCAAACGGTGGCTTTCGCAATAACGATGTTATGCAAATGCATCATCGCTCGTTATGGAACATCTTAAAATGGAAAATCACCGAGGCCTTGCCGGAGAAATTTGCTATTCCGGTGGAGGACGATGATTATTCGGTCTTTGAGAATTCAGATAAATCCCTGGCCTGCTGGATTGGTCATGCGACCTTTTTAATTCGCCACCAGGGTATGAATATTATTACCGACCCACACTTTTCTGAACGAGCGTCTCCTGTACAGTGGGCTGGCCCCAAGCGTTACTCGCCACCGGCGATAGATATTGATGCCTTACCCCATGTGGATGTGGTGGTGATTTCTCACGACCACTACGACCACCTGGATCGTAACTCGGTATTAGCCATCCAGAAAAAGCAAAAAGACAACCCACCCTTGTTTATGTTGCCCCTGGGTTTAGGCCAATGGTTCAGCAAACATGGCCTGGCTAACTGGATCGAGCTGGACTGGTGGGAATCCCATACCCATCGAGGCTGGACATATACTGCAGTGCCTTGTCAGCACTTCAGTGGCCGTTCAATATTTCCGGATCGAACACTCTGGTGTGGCTGGGTATTTGAAACGGCGGCTGAAGCATCTGTATCGGGTAAACGCTTTTATTTTGCCGGGGATACTGGCTACAGTTCCGATTTTAAAGCCATTGGGAAGCACTTCGGCTACATGGATATGGCCATGGTGCCGATTGGTGCCTACGAACCACGCTGGTTTATGAAAGAAATCCATGTCAATCCGGAAGAAGCCGTGCATATCCACATCGATGTTGGCTCACGCCTATCACTGGCGATGCACTGGGGCAGCTTTATGCTGACCAATGAGCCGATATTGCAACCGCCGGAAGACCTGCAGCGTGCCAAACAGCAGCATGGCGTTGCCGATCATGACTTTATTGTGATCAAACCCGGGAAGATTACGACATTATTTGACCAATAATTACCGATCGTTACTTTGCTGCTCTTGCGGTATCCTTTCCTTTTCTGACTACCAGCCAGGCGATAACCATGATCGATAAAGCCGCCCTGATTAATTCCATCGCCAGCAAAGCCGGTGAACTCTTTAACGGTGACAAAAGTCAGACCCGGGAAGATATCGAAAAAAATATCAAGGCACTGGTAGGCAGTGCACTGTCGAAACTGGAGCTGGTCACCCGTGATGAGTTTGATACCCAGGTTGCTGTTCTGAAACACACCCGTGAGCGCCTTGAAGCGCTGGAAAAAGAGATGGAAGCATTTAAAGCAGAACAAGAAGTGCCGGAAGACAGCAGTAACGATGACCAGCAAAGTGCTGGCCATTAATCAATCTACTATCCCGCTATGCCAGCATAGTTGTCGCCATCAGTTCAATTCCCAAGGTGCGTGGGCGCTCCCCTTTGATGCCTGATTCTGATTCTGCTCATGGTAACTGCTTTGACCAGGATGAACGGGGTGTACGGGTATTAGTGCTTCCCTGCAACTAATCAGGGATCGCACTATAAAATGACATTATTGCCAAATGGATCAAGCTCGGCAATTGTTCCTGCGTTTCCGGAAAATCTATAAAAAACCAGTCTTTTTCTTCAATAGAAAGCATTGCGCTGTCATGGTCGGCAAATTCAAACCAAAAGTAGGGAGGCTGCCGGGAACACAACCATTGATCCCCCTTATCGTAGGCCTCCCTGATGTGCTCTAGCATATTTGGGTCTTCAAGATTGTGTATAGCTTCCAACTCTCCCTGTGTACCCAGGAACTGGATCATCCCCGTCGTTTCACTGAGTCCGCTGGCAGTTAATTGATGGAATTTTTCCACATCGACTGATACCGGCTTTAAATGACTGCGTATCTTGTTGAACCGGCTGTCTTCTATCTGCTGGTCAATGGGGGATGAGCCTGTGGCAATCGCCAGTTGCCTTATTTCTGCAACAACCCCCTCTACAGCAGTATCAGGAGTCGGCGTATTATCGGTACCCGCCGGTTCTATGGCAGTGATTAACCTGGAGTCGAGCGGGGAGGGAAGAGCCTCTGCAAGTGTGCCCAAGGCCTCTTTTTTTTGCTGAATCACCCGGCTTTGTTCTGGCTGGGTGGCAGAAAGAGAGACATTGTATTGAGAAAATAATGCCTGATCACCCGATGCTCCGGCCAGGGCTTCCACCGCTCCCTTTGACTGATCTGCGGGAGCCTGCGTGCTGGCCGTTGGTTGATGTGAGCCATAATCGGATTGGGGAAAATTCATTAACACATTTTCCTGAAACTTGCAATTATTGGCAGAATACCAACTAACCGATTAGTTATTTATACAACAGCAAATGGTTCACTGATTTCTGACAGTTTCAATTAGCATTATCATCTACATTCCAAGCCCGAGTGGCTATGGGTCGAGTGTCACGAATAACTATTAAAGATACAGTGAAAATATAACAGATTTTCTTTATACCGATGCTCCATTCTATATGCTTAAAACAGGATCTGGATACCCTGAATTTCTCCAATAAACAACAGCTGGCAGGCGACTATTAGCTGACATTTTCTCAATACGGGTAAAAAAGATACCCATGAGCGACTTCAGCACCCAACAATTTCTTGTAAAACGACCTTTTTCTTGCATGAGACAAGACAGCCTTAACCATCGCCATGCACTGATATTAAGTGGAGAATTGTTTCCAGATACCTACCTTCTGCTGGTTCAGTGCCATTACGCAAAAACACAGGAATTTTTTCCTGAAACTCAGCCAGAGAGCAAGGGAGTTCATGCATTAAAGCTTCGAGCATAGTTGGTCTGAGCAACCGCCGCTATTCATCCGTGTCTGGCAACTCTTGTCTGATTACTGTTTGATCATATTCGACAAGAATAGTTTGTAGATCCTTCTCTGCATTAACGTCGCCGCTATCCTCAAACATCTGATCTTGGATAGGTTCCGGTTGAGAATCCCCTTTAACACTGCTCAGTGTTTGATCATTTGTAGCTGGGGCTTGTGACAATGGCGTCTTCAAGCTGTCCAACTCTGTTAAAATTTCCCGCAATGGAGCTTGAGGATTGTCAAACCAATCAGTTGACCAGATCCGCCTAATTTTCCAGCCCAAATTTTCAAGAATTTCTTGTCGCAGGCGGTCTCTATCTCTTGTTGACTTAGCAGAGTGGTAGCTTGCACCGTCACACTCAATACCCATAAGGAAACGCCCCGGCATACCGGGGTCTTTCACTGCCAAATCCAGGAAATATCCGGCAACGCCAAGTTGGGGTTCACACTCGTAGCCATGCTCAGCAAGCATTTGCATTACAGCCACTTCAAAATCACTATCTGGTTCTTTCCCTGTGTGCTGATAATGTTGAAGGCGTCCAGTTTCACAATACTCTAGAAAAGCTTTAAGTGCTTTTACTCCTCTGGAGCTATTATCAGATGTGCGTACATGCCCAGAACGCATGGATGAGTAAATGTGCATGCGCTTTTTGGATCGAGTGAACAGTACATTCAAGCGACGCCAGCCGACATTTGAGTTTATTGGCCCAAAGCGTTGGTGCATGGCGTTCGCACCAATTGTTTCTGGCCCATAGGTCATTGAGATAACTATGACATCTCGCTCATCACCCTGCACATTTTCCAGATTTTTGACAAACAGAGGCTCATCCAGCTCTTGATTCTTTTCAAATGCTAGTTGCAGAGCTGGATCATCCTTAATCTTCTGTTCGAGCTGTTTTTCAATTTCATCACTTTGCTCTGAGTTCATGGCAACAATACCGACAGACTCTTCAGGCTTATTGATCAGTTGGTCTGCCACACCCTGCACCAGAATCCGAGCTTCTTCCTCATTTCTTCTATTAACAAAGCGTCCCTGTATTGGCTGATAACGAATGCCAAATTCATCACTGCTACTGAAAGGTGATGGGAACAAAATCAGATTTGAATCGTAGAAATTCTGATTAGAGAAAGCGATCAGTGACTCATGTCGAGAGCGGTAGTGCCAGCGTAAACGTCTGCTTTTAAACAGTGGAATGACTGAATCCAGAATACTCTCAGAATCTTCAAGAGCTACCTTATCGTCATTATCTTCACTATCTACCGTCTTCTGGAAAAAGGATGTGGGTGGAAGCTGTTTAGGGTCTCCAACAACGACTAAGCTGGTTCCTCTGGCAATAGCACCCAAGGCATCTTCTGGACGAATTTGTGAAGCCTCATCCATGATAATCATATCAAAATCGTAGTTACCCGGCTCCAGATATTGTGCTACAGACATTGGACTCATGAGAAAGCAGGGCTTTAAAGCCTGTATTGACATTGGCGCTCTCTTCAACAAAGAACGTATGGCTATGCGGGGTTTCTTGAGATTCAGGTTGTACTTAATCAGGCTCAACTCCGTGTAGTCTTTAACCTTTCCACTTGCTATACCTTTGGGAGTTGAAACTATGGATGTTTTGTGGGCAATAAGCTCTTGCTGAAGCTTCATCAGCTTACGATCATATTCCTGAAACTTTTTCCTGACCGCCATTTGCTCGGAACCAGAAAAGTTGCCAAGTGATGGGTGCTGCTGAAGGATTTCTCTGGAAAGCTGATGACTGGAGACCATGTGCACAACATCGTTCAGCATCTCAGAGGAAATATTCTGTAACTCAAGTTGCTGAACCACTTTCTCCAGACCGCCAGAAGAAAGTCTTTTTCGTGACTTAATGTATTTTAGCCAAGTGGTTAGCCATACCGGATTAGTTAACGCTTTTTCATTTCGCTCTATATTGCCCTGCAAGTCATCACTGCTAGCTTCAAACCATTCTTGAAGATTAACCTGACTGACTTCTGCAAATTCAGCTCGTGACTGAAGCACATCTTGAATGTCTTCACACAAGTTGCGGTTACCTTCCTGCAACCCCTCATACCTTTTTGCACTAAAATCTGACTGAAATCCAGACAGCAAATAAGGTGCGCCATTCATAACGCTCGCAACATCCAGTGTATTCTGTACGAGTTGAAAATCCCTTTCAGAGTAACATCGATATTGTTCAGATAAAGCCAGACCATGATCTACAAAGTGCTGAACAAGCTGGTTTGTTTGCCAAGCGGATAATCTCGTCGCCTGCTCAGTGAGCAGAGTTTTCACAGTATTTAAGTCACCAATTGTGACATTATCACCAGTCAATACATCGTTTAGGATCTCCACCTCAGCTTCTATAGTTTGTGAAAGCTCAGTCATTGACTGACTAAGGCAGGCTCCAGAGTCCTGAAACTGAATGTATCCAGAGTAAAGCTCAGATAATTTACGGATGTCTTGTTGTACACGACCAAGTAATCCAGATACCTCTCTATCTGCCAATTCCTTTATCGCCATAGCCTGATTGCGGTCTAATGACAACAGCGCATTACCTATCGCAACCCGCTTTCCAAATCCAGCCCCGTATTCATTTCGAACTGCTTTATACCACTTTCTAATCTCAACCAACCGATCTATCGGGGTTTCTATACCGCAATACTCTGTATCAAGAATTTGCTCCCCTCGATTAAGCTGATCCATCTGCTCCAGTCCTTCTGAATATTGAATCAGCTTAGGAAGCAAAGACAAAAGTTGATTTGCATCAGGTTTTGGCAACGCTGACAGGCTCAAAACGGACTTTCTTGCAGAACGCCACTCCCCAGAAAACCACTTAAAGAGTCCACCACTCTCAATAAGTGATTGCCAAACTTTTAGTGTTGCAGTGTCTGGTAACCTGTGAAGGCTAAATGCCTCATGCAGCTCGTGATAGAGAGGTGTTAGCTGGCTAAGCCTGCTTGTCATTTGCTCAAGCAAGGGGTCAAGGTCAGGGTTATCATAAAGGTCATCCCTATGTCGCCACAGATCAGAAGGCAACTGCCCGATCAATTGAGCAAGGATAGCGAATTCTTTGAGACCCTCGCTGGTGTCAACAAAACAGCGTTGAAGCGGAGGAGAAACATTATTGTAGACAGGGGAAAAGCTGCTGTTGATGACTGCCAGATTTTCTTCTGCGCTAGCTAAATCATTGAGGCTTAGAGCAATGTCGTTTAAGTTTTTATCAACATTGACTCCTAATCTCTGAAATAATGTCAGAGTTTTATCCAAATGTGCTTCACGACCTATTTCCTTTTCAAAAGCCTCCGGTTTGAGGTGTTTGAAAATAGCGTCATAGGCTCCATGGATTTTCTTATACTGATCCAACATCTGCTCTGACTGGAGAAGCAGGTTAACAACCCCATAAACAGCACCCAAGGGTTCTTCCCCCATTAGCATTGGGAGTTTATTTATATCTTGTGTCGCTCGCTCAATCGCCTCAAAAGAGCTATCCACTGAATTGTGCAAATCAAAAGCAACGCTAAAAGACTCCCAATTTACCTTCAATGCAGTTAGCTTCTCAGTCCACTGCCGAAGTAAATCAGCCACCTCATCAATCTGATAGCCTTGCAGCTCAGTATTGTTAACGCCATACCAGTGGTGGTTGGCTATTTTTCCCTCCTGTGCTTGGTTAGACACGCTCTCGTAGACATTGGTTAGCATCTCAGCTTGATCAAGCAGTTCTCTTTGCTTCACCGGGGTAAA
Organism: Endozoicomonas sp. YOMI1; assembly: GCF_024606345.1. Lineage (GTDB taxonomy): Bacteria > Pseudomonadota > Gammaproteobacteria > Pseudomonadales > Endozoicomonadaceae > Endozoicomonas. The sequence goes on along the minus strand of NZ_JAHHPM010000281.1, from coordinate 1,826 downwards.
GCTTTTGCCATCAATACCCTCTATTGCCAATAGCTCAGGAGATATATGGAGCTGTTCTCGATATCGGGTAGCTTTATTCAGTATCTGGTGAAGTGTCAGCCCAGTCTCACTCCAGTAACTGTTGATCAAGCTGACATAATCTGCCAGTTTTGACTTCAAATCCTCAAACCGTGCAACCTCAGCCTCAATCTCTTTGGGCTCCCTATAAGAACCTTTTTTGTTCAGACGATGACCAAGATCACCCAGAACTTTCTGCTTGTTGGTTTTATGGCTATGTAGTTCTAGACAAAAATCCCCCAAACCGGCTCTATCAAGACGGTCTTTTACGACATTGAGAGCAGCCATTTTTTCTGCAAAGAAAAGCACTTTTTTCCCGTTACCAATACATGCCGCAATGATATTTGTAATCGTCTGAGACTTCCCTGAACCCGGTGGCCCTTCGATGACCAGATTTTCACCTTTTGCAGCATCAATTACAGCACTATGTTGTGAACTGTCCGCATCGAACACTAAAGGGTAGTGAAGGTGAATATCCTCAACCGTGTCAATGTTGTGCTCGTCTTCGTATGTAGCGGAATCGTTTGGATTCTCTTGTCCGGCAGCACTGAAAAACTGTGCAATGGTGGGGTGGTCTTTGATGTTTGCGTTTTCAGGCCAATTTTCTGGATCAAGATCCAGATACATCGCTTGCTTAGTGAAGTTCAGCAGTATAAGCGAGATATGCTGCTTTACTTTCCAGCGTGGCTGCTCCTTAAGAATAGACTGACGGATTCGCTCAAAATAGACAGAAGGTACAGTGTCTTCTTCAATCCCTGGAAGGAACAAACCAAAGTCGTTGGCAAGTTTTTCTCTCAGGGAGATGTTGGTTAAAAGCCCCTCATCTTTGAGGGACAGGGAGTAGCGGTAAACTCCATCCTTACCAACCTTTGCTGATTTTTCCAGTTTGACTGGGATCGTGAAAAGAGGAGCCTGTCTTGCTTTATCAGAATCCCTACTCTCATACCATTCAAGAAATCCGATACCAAGGTATAAAATATTGGCTCCACTTTCTTCGATAGCGGTTTCAGCCTTACCTCTTAAGCCTCTCAGTCTTGCTTCCAGCTCGGAAGCATAAGAAAGGGTTTGAAAGTTGTCACTCTTCTGAAGGGATGCATCAAAGTCTTTCAGCTCATAGGACGTATAATGACCAAGATGTTTCGCCCACTGCTCTGCGCTTGGAAATCCGGCAACAACTTTATGGCCTTTAGCTGGATCTTCTTCAAAATAACCAGCATCTATAAGTTCTGACTCTGTAGGTTCAGGCACTGGCATAAAGATCAATGATTTTTCATCAAGCAAAGCTTTTGCAGCATTATCTGGATTGGTCTCAATGACCCTGACGCTAGTGGCTTTGGGGTGTCTGTAATTCAGAAGGGTGTTGCGGCTAGTGAGATCCAGTAACTTTTTGCGTACAGACTCAAGAGAGTCATAGGCAAACCCTTGTGGATTAGTTTGAGCGTCAGGGTTTTGGGGTTCCATGGATGAAATTCCGACAAATTAGGACACTGATCGAGCAATAAACAAGCAGGATACTGCGATATAAATATTGTCTCCTATCCTATCAGCCTGATAACTGAAATGCAGGTTGCAGGGACTATCTGTGAGCCAAACCTCACCCCGTACACAGGCACTGTCCGCTAGTGATATACCTGTATTTTCTAATAAGCTATCACGCTATACACCATCAGTTTCAGTACACGTAATAACCAACCAATATTTTTACGATATTCCCTTGAACCGCTCCTAAAAACTTGCTCAAACCTACTCAAAGTTATCTAAACCTGAGC
>NZ_JAHHPM010000280.1 GCF_024606345.1 Endozoicomonas sp. YOMI1 | reverse complement strand
GTTCTTGATCGATCAAGAACCCTCGCCCGATAGGGCGGGGAGTGTCAGTTATTCCTGTGAAACAAGCTGCAGGCTTCCTGATCCCTTTCACCGGGCAGGGCTGGATTAAATACCAACAGGTCTTGCCAGTGGGGCTTGAGTCCCTTAAAATTTGCGCCCCTATCTGAGAATCCGGTGCGGTGCGCCATTTTGTCATGGATTGCTGATAATGATAAATAGCTGGTTTCAGCTGCCCTTCAGCTCATGAGGTGCCGCCCATCCCTGATGGTGCCTGCAAGACCGATATGGTCTGTTCAGCCCGTAGGAGCCTTCAGCTTCTTTAGAAGTGGTTTTTAGATAGCTAAAAATTCCACCATGCCTTTCCAGGTTCGGTGGATGCCTTTGACAAAGAGGCTCTTAAGGATTTTCGGAGATCAAATCATGTACGCAGTTATCAGAACTGGTGGTAAACAGTACCGCGTTACCGAAGGAGAAATCCTGAAGGTAGAAAAACTGAGCAACGCCGCTGGCGAAAGTCTGGAAATCAACGACGTTCTGCTGATCGCCAATGGTGAAGAGCTGAAAGTTGGTGCTCCAGTGGTTGAAGGTGCCAGGGTTACTGCTGAAGTTATCAGCCATGGCCGTGGTCCAAAGATCAAGATCATCAAGTTCAAGCGTCGTAAGCATCACCGCAAGCAGATGGGCCACCGTCAGTGGTTCACTGAGCTGAAGATCACCGGAATTGCCGGTTAATTATTGCTGACAGGTTTGTATCAAACCTGTTGAATACTTCTAAGGGCAGTCTCTGGTGTGGTAGCCGACGACAGGTCCGGGATAAAAGGAGAGCAAGATGGCTCACAAAAAAGCTGGCGGTAGTACCCGCAACGGTCGCGATTCAGAAAGTAAACGCCTTGGTGTCAAAATCTTTGGTGGTCAGGCTATCCAGGCGGGTGCCATCATCGTTCGTCAGCGTGGTACCAAGTTCCACGCGGGTGCTAACGTAGGTATCGGTAGGGACCACACCCTGTTCGCCAAGGCCGACGGTAAAGTCGTGTTTGAAGTGAAAGGTCCTAAAAAGCGCAAGTATGTCAGCGTAGCTGCTGCATAATGGCGTTTGGGTTGTCTGTGATTATACCAATTCCGCCTTCTAAATATGATATCGAGTAAGTCATTTTGGACCGCTAGGCAAGGCGGAATGATGAGTAATAGCAGGACTATTGCGAGGAATTCCAACGAAGATCCAGCGGTTCAAAATGGCTGCGCAGTTCATATTTAGAAGGTGGAATTGG
>NZ_JAHHPM010000279.1 GCF_024606345.1 Endozoicomonas sp. YOMI1 | reverse complement strand
ACACGGCTCTCCATGCTGTTACGAGGACTGTACCTGTTGTCTGGCAGCTTGCCAGTGTGCAGCAGGTAATGGCATTCAACGCAGAGTACAAGAGTTTTGCGATTTCTCGCTTCTGAGATCTTTGAGTGTCCATAGTGGATAGAATCTGTCTGCGGCTTTTACTCCTCGTCGGTTGTCTGCCCAAAGCCTTCTACTGATCATCTTCACACTACACTTATGCTTCGAGGCCAATGTTTTGAGCACGCTTAACCTGCCAAGGTCTACAATTACCGCCAACTCCGTTTTCGCATTATTGGCCAGCGAATAATATTGCGAGAAGCCCCCGCAACTCCGCATTCACCTGCAACACGATTTCCACTACGACGATTTTGCTAAGTTATTCAAGGAGAATTCTCAAGTGAGGATTAAGGCCAAAAGATCCATGGCTACCCGCATTTAAATGACATGTCTTAACAGCAGAAATGACAGCATGCCCAGGATTACGGTCAGTAATATGTTTCTTGTCATCAGAGCAAGAAACACCACGATAATGCCGGCAATCAGGTAGTGATTTCCCATGGACAGGCTGAACTGATCCTCGCGAATAAAGACAATCGGTGCAGCAATTGCGGTTAGCACCGCGGGTGCTGAAAAACTCAATACCTGCTGAACAGTTTCACTGAGTTTGAGCGGTAACCAGGGTTCCATCAGGAGAAAGCGGCTGCCAAAAACCAGGGCCGCTACGGCGAACAGAGTAACCCAGGTATCCATTAACTTTCTCCTTTGGTGGTGGCTTTGGCATAGGCAAAACCAGCCACCATTGCCAGGGGGGCTGAGATCAGCAGGCCAGCCTGAATATGCATTACCTGACAAATGACCGATGTTACCAGCGCAGTGAGCACACAGACCAGTACCGGGGCATTTTTGATGGTCGGGATAACCAGCGCGATGAATGTGGCGGCAATGGCGAAATCCAATCCGAGGGCATCCAGACTGTCCATGCTCTCTCCAGCGATGATGCCGCCAAGGGTGGCGAGATTCCAGCCCAGATAAAAGCACAGCCCACCACCCAGTGCGTACCAGCGGTCAAAGCGTTTCAGCTGGCCGGGGTTGGCAATGGCAAACAGTTCATCGGTTAACAGGAAGCCCAGGGCCAGACGCCATCTGAGAGGCAGCGGGCTGATGTTCTTCCGCATCACCATGGAATAAAGGAAGTGGCGGGAGGTGATGAGCAGGGCTGAAATCAGGATGCTGCCCAAACCAACTCCGGCCTGAATCATGCCCATAATGGCCAGCTGAACGGCACCGGCGAAGATAACGCCTGATAATGCCTGACTCTGAACAGGGTCAAAACCCGACTCAATGGCCAGAGATCCCGTCAGGATACCCCAGGGCAGGACGGCGACAGTCAGCGGAATAATGGCTGCAGCACCTTTAAAAAAAGCCCTGACTTTTTCATTGTTGTTTGAGTGCTGGACAATTTCAGCCTGAGACATACATCACACTTCCTTTACAATTCACCCCTAACTGGAGATTCAGGAATCTTTAAATCTTGAACAGATTAGACATTCGGCAAGAAGAATAGTTTGTGATGGTTGTAAAATAGTCAATTTAAGGGGCGGGATGCCGTGACAAGGTAATCACTGTTTTAATTCTTGTTCGCCAGAGCAAAAATTGTACAAAAAATATCACCAGAGATGCCAGCCATAAGCCGCCCGCAGTGAACGTTGATTCCGGTGTAAGCAATTGCCACAAGGGCAAACCCTGAAATACAGGGTAAGTAGTTAACCAAATGAAATCATATTTTATGACTAAGTGATCAGTCACTCTACGGCGTTACAACTCCGGTCACATAGCTACGGCTATGCTCCCTTCGTTGTGCCTTG
>NZ_JAHHPM010000278.1 GCF_024606345.1 Endozoicomonas sp. YOMI1 | reverse complement strand
TTTTTTGCATACTCCCCGGAAATAATCAATTTTCTTTTATGGTCAGGTAGACCCAGCATTTTTGCCAGAGGTTCTGCCTTAAAATCCGGAACCTGAATCAGCATGTCCGCCAGGTAGTACCGTTGTGATGCCGTAAATACCGGGCTTGCATGTTCAGAACCACCAGCGGTCATGTTACTCAATAACCGGTTGGCTACTCTGAACTCCATCACCTCCGGTTTATTAAGGATGCGGACAACGTCAGTAATGGATAAACCGCCTTTGCTATTTCCACGGTTTTGCTGGTAAATCAGTTCCAGCAAAATCATTCTTTTAACCGTATCAGGAAAAAACTTGATTTTTTTCTGCATCGTCATAAACAGGGGGTGTTTAAGTAGCTCGGAATAACCACAGACCTGTGCCAGATATTCTGGGAGGATTTGCATTTGATTACAAAAAACGGAAACCAAATCCCGTATACTTAACAACCGATCGGGCTCGCCGTTATTTTCTGATAACATCCTTTTGGATTGGTATTCTGGAAGCTGATGATAATCCAGACCCAGTTTGGGACAAACTTCCGTCTCAACTAACCAGCGACTGCCACTTTCACAAATAACAGCACACAGATTGGCGAAGGTTAGCAGTTGCTGTTCGTCTGCCCGCCATAACAGCTCTGCGACATAGACATTCCATTCTCCGACCAGTAGTGGCAATAAGGCTTCCCGGTCAGCGTCAGGCAGATCTAATCTGGCGGCAAGAGAATAACCTTGTTCTTCATCCAAGTGCTTATTAACGATCAGGTAAGCATCTCTGGGTGAAATCCTGTCGTACCACGACCGATTGTCATTGTTATAGCAGTCAGGCTCCGCCGGGGAGAGAGATCCGCAGTCAAAAAAGCTTTTTGCTCTGGTGACAATTTCCTGTTTTCTATTGAAAACGTATTCATGATGGGAAGAGAATATAATAAAGGCGCGTATGTTATTTAGGAATTCTTCACGCAGCGCCATCTCCATGAGTTCGCTGACCCCCTGAGCCAACCTTTCTGGTAGCAAAAGGTTTGATGTTTCGGCGCAGGTGAGTAATTCACACAACTTGCTCTCGGGGTTGCTCAATGCAAGGTTTGTATCAATGCTTTTTATCATGTCATAGGGAACCTCCAGTACTAACCCGAGCCCCTGCCACTGTTGTGCGTCTATACCAGCATCTTTCAGGTATTTCAGGGCATTTTTGACGGCGTCTGTCATCGGTACCCGGCTACCGTATGTGGGTGCTTGTGAAATATTTCTTGATGTAACTGACGATGTGGTGGCGTGTGGATGCAGAGCTGAAGTACCTTGCGGGATCTGTGGGACTGTTATCTCAGAGACCGGCCTGACAGGGCATGCTTGATTGGATGGTATGGTACTGTCAGATTCAGGCGAACGGGCCTCTCGGGGTGACAGGATTGGAGCATGTGATTGAGTTGGAAAATTATTCATGGGAACATTGCTTTTCGTTGGCCTGATTTTTTTATTGGACTCGTTAATTGAATAAAAATTCCAGATAATCCCTTTGTTAACCCGGATATTTCCAGTTCGGAAAGAAACAGGAAAGAAGGAAAGAAGGAAAGAAAGAAAGAAGAAAGAAGAAAGAAGCAGTGACAGGTTTTGAATCTTGAATGTGTTCAA
>NZ_JAHHPM010000027.1 GCF_024606345.1 Endozoicomonas sp. YOMI1 | reverse complement strand
GCACTGCCCGTTTCAGAGCCTGGTATTCTGTCTCGGTAATCATGGAGGTTATCTCTGATATTTTGGTGCCATCCTGACGGGTATAAGTTTTGTGGAGCATATCTGCCAAAGCATCCCAGATACCTTGTCGGGAGAGGTCTCCGTATAAACGGACATAATCAATAGACCAGCTTTCCTCACCAGCTCCCCAGCCAGTTACTTCAAACTCAAAGCGGTCATCCTGGACATCACACCCAACGGTCAGTATTTCCACCCACCACGGCACCTCTGCCGGATAATGTTCCCGTCGCTGGTAGAGCAAACTATGCTCAACAGTCTCACCTTGTTCCGTCCATGTCTCACCGAGAACGGTATTGGTCCAATCCTTGAACTGTACCGGGTTACTTTTGGCGGCGAGAAAGTCCTCTACTGCATTTTGCCAGCTGTACCAACCGTTAGGGCTGTAGAGTGAACTCAGATGAAAACCCGCTACCTTGTTGCTCTTTTCCTTTTCAGCCTGCCAATGGCCATTAGTGAGCAGTTTCGGTTTGTCTTTTTCATAGTGCTTATGGCCACACTGCACACACTCAAACCGGGTGGTTGCCGGGTCATGGTTATCAAAAATGATCTGAGCCCAGACAATCGGCTGGTAGTGTCCACAGCTATTGCAGGGAACCAGATAGCGTCGTTTATCACTGCTCTCATAAGCCGCTTCAATCTTGCTGGTTTCAGCAATGTTCGGCGTGCTGACCATCAGGATTTTACGGTTACGGCTGAAGGTGGCCGTTCGCTTGATGGCCAGATTGATGGGACTACCCTCACCATCCACATCATCGTCGTAGGCATCCACTTCATCCATAAACAGAAAACGGGCAGGCATTAAGCGAAGGCCTGCTGCTGAATTGTCTCCGGTAAAGATCAGCACACCATTGGGAAACTCCTTGGTCAGCAAAGTATTGCCGCTATCCCGGCTTCGGGGATCTTTCACTTTCTCCCGCAGATCCGGCATTTCATCGATCATTGGCGCAATGCGTTGCTTGGAGGTTCGCTTGGCCATATCCAGCGTGGGCAGCACATACATCATTGGACCCGGCGTATGGTCAATCACATAGCCCAACCAGTTGTTACCACATTCCGTGCCGCCCACCTGGGCACCCTTCATAAACACCACCTGCTCAACAGGCGACGATGGTGACAGACAATCCATGATCTCTTTTAGGTACGGTGTGCGGGAAGTTCGCCATCGGCCAGCCTCTTTGGTGGCCTTGGCTGGCAAAATCCTTTTCTGGTCAGCCCACTCGGAAACCGTCAAGCGGGTGTCTGGTTTCAAGCCTTAAACTTCCTGAGTAAACTGGGCCAACGCTGGAATATCACCATGTTCCACTATC
>NZ_JAHHPM010000026.1 GCF_024606345.1 Endozoicomonas sp. YOMI1 | reverse complement strand
AGAGTGACTGATCACTTAGTCAGAAAATATGATTTCATTTGGTTAACTACTTATAAACACCGCTTTAATCATTATCAATCTTGACCAGGATCAGACTTTCGCTGTCGGTTTCTCAAGTTGGCCAGTTGGGAGAAAACACCATGAAAATTGTCGTGTACAGTGGCAATTGCCGTATTTGTTCACTAGCCTGACCGTTCAGATTGATAGTGCTTGTGCGCAGTGAAAATGCTGACGGTAATTTCGAATGATGCAAGGATGCAAGACAGAAGCGAGCTGACTAATATGATTCCGGCCAATATCACGTCATCCAATTCAGTTTCCTCTCATGACGTTAACAGCAAAGGTACGCAAGTGGCTGTCGGCGAATCGGATCTGGAAGTCTGGCAAGAAGGCAGTTCGTCAAAAGCACGGAAAATTAAAAAAAAGAAGAGACGTTCAGGTTCTTCGGCAAAGCCTTCTTCAGGAGTTTCTCCCGTTGCATCCCGATACCTTGGCAACCCGGACTGCAATGCCGTTCAGGGGCAGCAGGCCATGTCCGATAAGGGCCTGAAGTCGCGATTTTGCCAAAGCTCAACCGGGGCAGCTGCATCATCTGATGCTCCCGCCAGGGGGCGTGATTCTTCTGGTTTTCAGCTAGCTGCCCGGCCTGGGTTGAGCAAGGTGTATTTGACGCCCCCGGAATCCAGGCCTCGATATAAGGTGCCATTGGTTGACATTGGAGCCAACCTTGTCGGACACAGATTTGAAGACTTGCCCCGGGTTATTGCAGATGCTTCCCGGGCAGGGGTTGGTAGTATCATGATAACGGGCACCTCTATTCCTGTATCAAAAAAGGCTCAGAAAGAGGTGGATCGGTGGCTGCTGCAATCTCCGCATTCTACCAAAGCCACTGAAGCCTGTGCGTCTACCGATTCCTCCCGGTGCTCTTTGTACTACACAGTGGGATGCCATCCACACAAAGCCAGGGATTTTAAGAAAGATGGTGGCATACCGGAAATGAAAAAAATACTTGAACGAGGTGACAGCCGCTGCATTGCGGTGGGTGAGTGTGGATTGGATTACGTGCGAGAGTGGTCTTCTCCTAAAAACGTGCAAAGAGAAGTGTTCAGGGAACAGTTGGTGCTTGCTGCACAGTTGCAAAAACCACTGTTTTTGCATGAGCGGGGTGCTCATGAGCACTTCATTGAAATTCTGGCAGACCACATAAATCAGTTGCCTTCTCCAGCCATGGCCTGCGTCCACTGCTTCACTGGTAACATTGAGGAGCTGCAGGCCTATCTTGATCTGGGTTGTTCCATCGGGATTACCGGTTGGATCGGCAGCACTCGTAATAAAGCTCTGGTGGCTGCATTGCGCTCTGTCGGTTGGGAGGCTCTGCGTGACCGCCTGATGGTTGAGACCGATGCACCGTTTTTAAAACCTTACCTGGTAATGCCACCGCAGTTGGATCACCGCCCTGGTGGTCGTGGCAAAAGAGAAAATGATAATGAACCGGCTAATTTACCTTATGTGATCCATACGCTGAGCCAGGTACTGGGTGTGGATGGAGAAGAGATTGCCGCTGCTACCACAGAAAATGCCAGACGGATATTCTCACTCGCTGACTGACGCAGTATCGGTTAAATAACTTGTTATTTTGGGAAAGATTATAATTTTTATCCTCAATTTTCTGCCATCCTCGCTACGGGCGCTATTCTCGGACAGC
>NZ_JAHHPM010000277.1 GCF_024606345.1 Endozoicomonas sp. YOMI1 | reverse complement strand
CAAATGGAATCGTATATTTCTGGCTAAGTGGACAGTTACTATGCAAGGCACAACGAAGCGAGCATAGCCTTAGCTATGTGACCGGAGTTGTAACGCCGCAGAGTGACTGTCAATTTAGTCAGAAAATACGATTTCATTTGGTTAACTACTTATAGTGAGGGTGTTGGGGATAAACATCTATGAGGGTTTTCTACTTTTATAAGGTGCAAAATAGTCGTCTATCGTTGTAGCAGAACAGCAAACCAGCAGATGAATCCGCAATTTCTCAGGGAACAATGCTGGAATAAAGCTGTCTGAAAAGTGAAACAACTGTTAGTTATTGGAAGCTTTATTTTGGACGCAATCGCCAAGCCTCAATCTGTTGCTCAATCTGGTGCTCAATTTGATAGTAGTCAGGCTGTTGATGAATTAACCGGGCTTTTCGGGGAGGTTTTATTCAATCATCGTGAAACCAGGGTTACAACAGATGGATTAATACCTGAGACGACTTCACAAACTGACCTTGCCAGGGTTTTGGACTCATCTCCCCGTGATGTTTCAGTAGTCGCCAGATCAGTCTCTATGCCGTCAGATAGTGGGTTTGCTTATTCACCGGCAGATACGGGCTTACGGTTGGAGTATTTACGCAAACATCATGTTGTTGAAGGGTTAAATAATGATCCGGACTATTCAGCCCTCATCGAGCAACTATCCCATGCCACATCAGATCATGAAAAATCATCTTTATCTGAAAAGTTACAGGAAGCGGTTGAACGTAAACATAGATCAAATTTAATGAATGCATTTCCTCTTCTTAAGGATTTATCAAATAGAACTAACTTTGTAGGGCAAGCATTTAGTCTGATCAATAAAAGTGATCAGTTTTTGTGCGACAACGGTAATATTGATAAGCGTAGCTTAATGTTAAATGTTGGCATTCTGGACGCTTTGTATAGTCAGTTGACGGACTTGTCAACGCTTTTAAACGGAGAGCTGTGTACGGAATCGCTTTCAATAATACGCTATATCAATATGATCTTTCCTGACTCTATTTATTCTCTTGACACCCTGAACCTTCGTCAGCTCTATGGCCATGTGGCAGAGCCATCTCATCACAAAGAGCAAGTAGGTCTAAGGCGTAATTGGATTCCTGATGATCCTCGTGTAATCAATGTGATATCGATGATTGCTTATTATCGTGAAACTGAACTCCGTATTTATTCCAACATTTCTAAAGCCTCGGCAAAGTATCTTAATGATTATCTAAGAACGAATAATATTGACCGATTGTTTTTCCCTATGGCGGGATCCGGTTATTTTTCTAAAAGTATGATTGACGCAGGCATGCCCTCAACCTGCTTTGATATCAATCCACCTGAAAAAACCTTTACCAGAGTAAATAAAGCGGATGTTTTTGTCAGCGTTGACAAGTTTGTCAAAATACTTGCTTTGACTGGTGGCAACATCGGCTTGTCAGCATTGGTACTCGATGCGCCGCAGCCCATTTTCATGGCTAATGGGGGTTGGATGGATGCTGATGAATTTCTTCCCAAGGTCATTAAGTTCTGGTTTGATCGGGGAGGTAAGAATTTGCTGGTCATTTCTGAGGCCAGTAATCAAGAGTTGCTTTTCTCTTCCAAAGCATTAACAAGAATGGGAATGGCCATGAACCCTGTTATACCGGGTTTTACTCCTGAGATATTTAAAGGCTTGGGCGAACATGTTGGTATCTGTGGTCTTTATCGGATTGATAAAAAATAAGCTGTTGATTACCTACTGCTTAGAGAGTATTGGAGAGGTGGATGTTTGTTGATGGGATATCCGGCGTTGAAATAGACGTAAAGTCACTGCGAATTATCAGCCAGTAGGGTAAATGAAGCATACAGTGTGAAAATCAGGCTAACTGCCACTGTCGAGACAGTCAGCCATAGCCTCTTGGATTAGCCTCTTGGATTAGCCTCTTGGATTAGCCTCTTGGATTAG
>NZ_JAHHPM010000276.1 GCF_024606345.1 Endozoicomonas sp. YOMI1 | reverse complement strand
TCCTCAATTTTCTGCCATCCTCGCTACGGGCGCTATTCTCGGACAGCCTCCTAGAAACAACAAGAAAGGGAAATAATAGAAAAAGGGAGGCAAGTTCTGTCAACAGTAACCATTGTTGTGGCTGTCGGCAATGTCAAAAAAACAGTCAATAAGCCATTCCCGCAGCTATCCGATATAAAACTTGAGAAAACTGATCATCCAATGACCGCCAGGTAATAAAACAAGGCAGCTTATCCGGAAAGCCTGCTTTTTCTATTTAACCTTCCCAAACGCTCCGTTTTCTCTTCCTAAGCTTTTCCTCAAGTGGATAAAGATTGTGCTGTCCTTTCTCTTACTGCGGATTGTGTTGTCCCGCCTACCGTAAATCCAGTGCATTGAACCTCTGGCCTGATTGTCAGGAAGGCCTGAGCCGGGGTTGACTGGATTCAAGTTGTTCCGCCGTAAACAAGGATGTCACCCATGAAGCCTCAAACCACAAGGAAAACGCTTTCACCCTGGCATATCCGGAAAACAGTAAGCAAAGCCCTGCTAATATCTTCTCTGGCTTGTTCTCCCGCCATTTACGCCGAATCTTATGCTGAGCCCCGGGACAATTATGCTTCACCCTACGTATCAAGCCATGCCGACCATGGGCAGGAAGGTGACTCATACATGAGCGGCAATGACGATCCATCACCTCGCTACAGCCACAGTGCCTGGTGGATTGTCGGCATCGGTGCAGCCAGCGCCGCCGCCATGACCAGCAGCAGTATTGATAAAGACAAGAAACAGCACTTCGGAGTCTCCATTGCCCTGGGGGCTGCCAGTGAATTCGGCCTGCGACAGCTGGATATTGCCAATGATTCCCGCTGGGGGCGCATCGCCCTGGCCACTGGGATTGGCATGGTTCCGGGAGTGCTTAAAGAAATCTCGGACAGCAGGGATGAAGACAACAAATTCGATACACAAGACCTGGTGGCAGACGCCTTGGGTAGCTTTGCCGGAGCTGTTCTGTCAGATCTGATTCAGGGTCCGGTACAAACAGGGCCACAGTATGGTGTCATCATTGATGTGGATCGGGTGGGACTAGCCATCAACTTTCCGTTTTAAAAAAGTTGGCAGTGGCAGTGGGCAGAAAAAGATAAGAGGAGTGCTTTTTCTGCCCACTGCCTTTTTTCCTTTTCTGCCCACTAAAACAATCTTTTCTATGTCTGAAATAAATTCCCAAGCCTATTCCAAGCCAGCGGCCAAAAAGAAGAAACCCGTTAAAGTAGAGCTGGTCTCTGAGCAGCCCTATTATGGGGTTGTTGAGCCTGAAGCAGATGAAGAGACTGATTATGCGGCTTTAAAAGCTAAAGTACAGCCCGGCGAGGCTCGGCTTTTCGCAGTGTGCAGTATCATATTGATGTAGAGCTGGAACAAAAAAGCTATGGAGGAGATGGTGGTAGGTCCACCGAAGTCTACTGTCGGAAGTCGGCTTCAAACTACCTTTTGACATCAAAACCGGAGGCCTCAAGAACTTCCGGGATAAATCTGCAAGTGAATTCCGAATGCTGTGCAGGTGGTGTCCGG
>NZ_JAHHPM010000275.1 GCF_024606345.1 Endozoicomonas sp. YOMI1 | reverse complement strand
CCCGCCAAAACACCCTATATTGGTTACTCACTTTAGCTATTGCATGCGCCGCGGCTGCCGACAAAAAATTATATTTTTGGCATACCAAAACATCCTATCTTGGTATTTCAACCAATCTGAAACCCAGTGGTACCAGTACATGCAGCTAAACCAGGTCTCCCTGTTGTTGGAAGCCAACGACATCAAGCTCGTCATCGTCACCCCGGCGGTAATGCAAGCCGGAAAATGGATCATCAGCTTTAAGCGGGGCAACGGCCAGTCCTTCACGCTCACCGCCCGCCGTGACAACATCCGCCATTTCGCCAGCGTCGACAGCGCCATCAAGCTTCTGAAAGAGCTGGGCATCACCACCGCCGTCGTTGACTGGCGATAACAGGAGGTCACCGTGCCGAACTACGCTTACCTGCGGGTCTCCACCGATGCCCAGGACGTCCAGAACCAGAAACACGGCGTGCTCGAATACGCCAACCAGCAGGGCATCACCAACCTGCACTACGTGGAAGATACCGTCACCAGCAAGAAACACTGGAAAGAGCGGGGCATCGGTGACTTGCTCAGCCAGGCCGGTGAAGGCGATACCATCATGGCGGCAGAAATCTCCCGGCTGGCCAGGTCCACCCTGGAAGTGCTGGAGATCCTGAAACAGTGCACCGAAAACCAGGTCAACCTGCACATCGCCAAGAACGGCATGGTGTTTGATAACTCCCTGCAAAGCAAAATCACCGCCACCGTGCTGGGGCTGGCCGCCGAGATCGAACGGGAATTTATCAGCAGCCGCACCAGGGAAGCCCTGGCCGCCCGCAAGGCTGCCGGGGTCAAGCTGGGTCGTCCCCAGGGCAAGGCGAAAACCCTGAAGCTGGACGCCAAGCGGGTCGAGATCCAGAAATACCTGGATATGGGCGTGAGTAAAGCGGCCATTGCCAAGATCGTTGGTTGCCCGGCGACCACCTTGTATGACTATTGCAAGGTGAGAAAGCTCAAGGCAAGGAAAAAAATAAGCTGATCATCTATAGTCT
>NZ_JAHHPM010000274.1 GCF_024606345.1 Endozoicomonas sp. YOMI1 | reverse complement strand
TATCCAGTTGAGGACTCTTATCCAGTTGAGGACTCTTATCCAGTTGAGGACTCTTTTTGCTAACCGACCCTGCCATTCGGCTCCCTGAGATCACTGACTATAAACACAGTAGTTTAACCTGAGAAGATAACACGAGCCCTTAACTGCGGACAATCCTGCATCCTTTCGCATACAAAAAACAAACATCGACCGATGGCGTAAAAATGAACAGTTTTTGTACCCCCGGATCTGCTCGCAGGGTACGTGGGTGTAATGAGTCCGGCGGTAATGATTGCCCGGTTTATTGGGAAATAAGGCAAACATCAGTCTTGGGTTTAGTAGTAGCGAATAAACGGCCACTACCATCGACAGGGTTATACGCGGGAAAATTCAATGTGACTCTACTCGACACTAACCTACAAACGTTCTCAACATAGCTTGCCAAAACATCACTGCTCTCTCATCATGTCTGCCAGCTTCAAATAGCGGTCACTGTCATGGAGTCCACTCACCAAACGGTCCGGTATCGCCTCCAACCCATTCATGGTTCCCAGGAGAACGCCGGTTAAAGCGGCCCTGGCCATATTGTTGCCGCCTCCGTTGATGGCAGACAATACCCCCTGTTCAAATTGATCAGGGTAGCGGTGCATCAGGTAGTAAGCACAGGGAAGTACGTGAGCAAGCTGGCAATCCATACCATAGACCTGACTGATATGCAGGGCAGGTTCTATACGAACTGTCTCCGGTTGCCAGGCCACCTGCCCATTACCCGGAGTCAGGAGATGGTCGTAACGCTGTATTGCCGGCATCACGTCTGGGCGTTTTGCCATAGCCGTTAAACAGGCTGGCAATTCGGCCAGAGGAATGCTGTTGACCATGGCCTGAACAACCAGGGCAAATACCAGCGTATTCTGCCGTATAAAAGGCTCACGATAGAATGTCTGCAACAGTTTACCAGCAGCCTCTACCAGCTCAACCGGGTCATCAATCACCAGGGCCAACAAAGATACAAACTGTGCTCCCTCAGTTGTGTCACAACCCGAAGCAATCTGGGGATCACCCCAGTGCAAACCCGTTCGGCGCGCCCTGATCAGGTCTACCATCAATTCATCCGTATACCGCCCTGAAAAGGACTCACCGGACAAAGGCGCAAAAAAATCATCAAGCCGGGCAAGAAAATCTGTCAGGACAAAGCCATCACAACTGGCCAGAGATTCAAGCAGCAGTAGGATCACCTGGCCCGTCTGGGAAAGATCACCGGCCCTGACCCCCTGCTGATAACGGAAGTGACTGATATTGGCAAAACCATGGCTACCATTAACCGCAGGGTCCTGGTAAGTATCAATCCAGGGGCCATAATCCTGTGCCAGTTGATCAAGGTCATAATACCAATGGGTACCGACACCCAGGGCATCACCAATGAGCAAGCCAGCCACCCCGCCCTTTACCCGACTCAGTTTATCAATGTTTGAAGGGTATGATCTGATGGATGTTGATCTCGAAGTCATAAAAAGCCCACTTTTCAAACCACATACACTCCATGAACATAGCTGAATTGAGTGGCCACCACAGCGCATTCACTGCTGTTTCACACAGAGGCATTCAGAACGGTGATCAGGCGGTCAACCTATACGAATATATACGACTTTTTAATTACATTAGTCAGAGTATTGTTAACTGAAACCCACACTATTTATATGAGAATAAGCCCATGGAATCCGTACATTGACATTCAACCTTTAATTTAAAGGCACAATTTCAAGCCAGAAAGATGGCGATACTTCCGGGTCCAGCGAATTATCATCAGTGCCAATGGAAATACTGAAGCGTAGTCGGGATTCGCTGATCCCCTGCTCATTTAAATACTGAACAATATTCTCTTGCAGTGCTTCCATTTTGTTTTGCCATGCATCCAGCTCTGCCAGGGTATCGGGTATCGGGCTGTGGATGATAAGCAGTGCATTCATTGATGGCTCAATGTTCATGTTTGCGACAAATGAGGTCAGGTCAGAACTTTTTTCGATCCCGGATTTACCGGGTTCAAGCCTGAAGATACTGCTGCCAGCACTCTGTTCCGTTGCCCGTTCCATCTCATAGTCATGGGGCTTAAAGATATCCACCAATGTATAAATACGACCATTCCCCCGTCGAACCGCATAGACCGTATAAAAAGTGCTCAGCTTTTTGCCAATGTAAAATGCTTGTTCTTTATCCTGACCATAGAGAGTGGAAATATCAAAGATATCGTTAGCCCAGAAATTACTGGCACCACAGGAAAAGCTGCGACATTCGAACAGCGTCTCAACACCCTCCCCACGGAACAGACTGACATAAAACTCAAAGCCCTGGTTGCTGCTGTGCCCGGGCGGCAGAAAGTAGAGTTCCCTGATCAGATGCCCGTCAAGCCACTGAGCGCCGTCAGAGGTAACAACACCGTTGACCCGCTTCATCCGGTTGGTAATGATCGGATGGTTCTGACGGTTCTCATCAATGGAAAGCTCTATACGGGCATTAGGATACGTTGGAATTCCCGATGCATAAGTTGAAGGAACAATTACCAGGCAAAGCAGGGTACTGAGTATCTTGCAGGTAATGGTTAGAGAACACGATTGAAGAGTCTTCAGTAGACCCGGGATATCCACAATCACTTTATTCATGAAACACAATCCAAGTCTTCCCCCAACGACGATTCAGACTATCATAATTTACTGCCTAAAACAGAGTTAACTATATTGGCAATAGCTTCCACCTGATCATCCATATGAAGGTGGTGGCTTCCGCTCATCGGGTGAAAATGAATATTTGGCAGCTGCTGGTGATGCTGGGTAATAGCATCACTGATCGCACCACTGTCAACATAGACCATATGGGCAGGACAGGTTATCTGCCGGGGAAATGCCAGAGTCTGCTCAAGGGAAAAACGGGTAGGAGAACCCTGCTTTAACCGGGGATCAACCGTCCAGATCCAGTCATCTCCATCCTGAATAATGGATCGATCCACCAGCAGTTCTGAAGATTGCCTGGAAACTTTGAACTGGCTCATGGCCCTGGCCCGAACTGCCTGTTGCTTCGATCGATAGCGGGTCACTGGCAGCTGATCTGCAGGTGTTCTGCGTTGATTGATATAGTTGGCCAGAGCTTTAGGGGCATCTTCAGGATTTCTTGGCCAGGGGAAAAGCCCATCAATAGCTACCAAGCCGGCAACCTGATCTTTCAGAACTGAACCCGCTGCCATGGCACTGACCACACCACCCATGGAATGCCCCAGCAAACCAAATCGTTCAAGTTGCAATGACTCAGCAAGATAAACCAGATCTTCAACGTAGTGCCAAACATCATAACTGAACCACGCCGGACGATGTTCAGAAAGACCATGACCGGCCTGGTCCACGGCAATCAGCCTGATACCCTCTAACTTTGTGGCCATTGGCGTGAAACTGGCCGCATTATCAAGCCACCCATGAAGAGCAATAACCGGAATACCCAGAGGATCCCCCCACTCCAACGCAGCAAATGTTAAATGCGATGTTTGAATGCTCAGCTCCCTCGGCTGCATTGTAGACTCCTTGCAATTCAAGGTATTGACTTATTCAGGAAAGAAGTAACGCCGAATGGCTGACCATTGAAATCACAGCCAATCTCACAAAAACCCATGAATATTAACACAGGGAAGCAACAAAAAAATAAGCTTCAACAGCAAGTATTTTACCGGATAACAATGATGAAACCATTTAAAGAAGGAGCAGTGCCAACTGGCAGGCGGGTTACCCCTTATACCTTTGGCCATTGTTATTCCGTTAATACTGCTGGAACGCGCTCTGGAACTGCCAAGTCTGGTCGGCTCTTTATTCACCTTTGTATGCAGGGGTTTGGCCTGGTGGTAATCCATTATGGCCCACACCTTGCTATGTGTTCTCCTCGTTACCGTTCCGGCTTTTCGTCTTCTTCTCACCAATACTTGAGATAACCGGAAAGAATAGCGACCATTGGTGTCGATGTTAAAAAAGAAGACAGGGTTCAAATATGAAAAATCAGGATATGCATTAATGAAAACGACTATGACAGAGTATCAACATGGTTTGCTCGTTATCATATTTAGAAGGCGGAATTGGTATAATTTCTGGTCTTTCGCTTTTTTGCTTTAAATAAGGAACTTTCAATATCATTTACGTGTCGTACCTTTGATCTTTCAAATAGGCTATTTTTAAAATGACCCCAATAATTTCAATTCAACACACACTTGACCAATTTTCAAAGACTGATGGTGTTAATGCATCTATCCGCCTGAATAACGGAGAACTCAAAACCGGTCTCCCTAAAGGTAATTGGTTAAACAGTTTGGTCTGTTGTTCAAATCCTGAACGTTCCGAAAGCGAGTATATACAACAGAAGCAAGCCGCTGTTGATTTCATGAACCAGCGCTCTGAAATAAAATTGGAAGCAAGAGAAATAACTGTAGGACAAGCTCAACTTCAGTTAAATCCGCCGAAGTCTGACGAAGAGTTTATTCAATCTCTGGCTGAAGGTCGGTTCAATATTGGAACTGCTGCAGGCCGAAAGCTGTTTACGCACTATCTGGAACAAAAACTTGCTTCTGAATCTCAAACTCCTACTGATATGCTGGGTGAAATCGACAAACTGATTAACAATATCGACAGAAAAGATTTACCAGCAATAGATTTGGCATCCCAGTGGTTAACAGAAAAAATAGTGGAGCACTTGGCAAAAAAATCTGACTATCAAGATTCCTTAAATGTACACCTGTATGAATCAGGTGATTCTGATTTTCTACCTGAGTATTTCAACTCGGTCAAAATGGTTGATCGTTTATCCAGTAGTCAGTTGAATACATTAAAAGAGATACTGGAGAAAAAAGGGCAATCAACCTCAGATCCGATCTACCGGCAAGTATTATTCCGACTTTCTAAACCAGAGGAACAAATGGAACTTAAAAGCAAAATGATAGATGAACGGAATAAAGATTTGGAAAATTTAACGATAAAGCTTGAAGAAACAAGACAAAGATTGAGCCAGCGGCAGCAAAGTGTTGATAATTATGAGAAAGAAATGGAAACAATGAGCCCTGCAGATATAACGGAAGCCCTTTGGGTAGGGTATGTTCGCATCAACATTGAAGAGTTGAAAAATAAAATTTCTATGCTTGATCGCTGGATAGGATGCATAAACAACCAACTGGAATGGTTAGCATCTTCTAGTTCTTAAAACCGCTAATACCTATCCTATGCAAACATAAAATTGAAAAGCGTTGAATTCTACCACTTTGAAGTGGTAGAAAGCTTATCTCACGCAGCACCATCCTCAGGCTTTGGCTCAAACATAGGAGGAAGCAAAGGCATCGTCATAGCCTGATGTACCAGCGACATAATATCCATTTCACAAAGGCGATGAAGAACCGCAATATTGTCCAGTACATAATACAATGGCTGCAAAATATCGATCCGGTAGGGTGTTCTGAGGGCTTCCAGTGGATCAAAGGCTGTTCTGACGGGAATATCACTCTCCAGGGCATAGGCCGTTTCACCATAGCTGGAGAGAATTCCACCGCCATAGATACGCAACCCCTGCGAAGTATTCAATAAGCCAAACTCAACAGTCATCCAATAAAGCCGGGCAAGGTAAACCCGCTCTTCTTTGCTGGCAGCCAGACCGAGTCTGCCATAGGTTTCCGTAAAGTCAGCAAAATCCTGATTGGTCAGTAAAGGACAGTGACCAAATATTTCATGAAAAATGTCCGGCTCCTGAAGATAATCCAGCTCTTCTCTGACCCGGATAAAGGTAGCAACAGGGAATTGTTTGTCGGCTAAAAGCTTGAAAAAACGATCAAAGGAGATCAGCGCAGGCACCCTGGCAACCCCCCAGCCGGTTTTACCGTTAAGCACACGGCTTATTTCATCCAGTTGTGGAATCCGCTCTGACGGCATGGCCAGTTCTTCAATGCCGTTCATGTATTCATCACATGCCCGACCTTTCAATAGCTCAATCTGTCGGTGATACAGAATGCTCCAGGTTTCATGCTCCTCTTCCGTATATTCAATAAAGCCTGACTCATCAGGCTTTCTGGCCTGATATTTGGATGACTTCATAAAAACTCTCCCCGACCTTTCAGGCAAGGTAATAAATTACCCACTACCCCACCAGATTGAAGGTTTATTCCCTGAAAAGCCCTTTAATAAAACCAGCTATAATGCTGGCCACTTAAGTGAATCAGACTGATTGACTATCAGTCAGTTAGCTCAGAGAAAATGCTACAACACCCCTCTTCTCATCTGATCCCGTTCCATACTTTCAAACAGCGCGGTAAAGTTGCCTTCACCAAACCCTTCATCCCCTTTGCGCTGGATGATCTCAAAGAAAATCGGGCCAATGGCGGTTTCAGTGAAAATCTGTAACAGCAACCCACCCTCCTCTGTAGGTGCCCCATCCATAAGGATGGCATTGGCCTTCAGCTTATCAACATCTTCATGATGCCAGGGCAGTCTCTCTGCAAGCATCTCATAATAGGTGTCAGGTGGTGGGGTCAGAAAGGCGGCGCCATTGGTTCGCATCGCCGGTACAGATTGATAGATATCCTTGGAGTACAATGCAATATGCTGGATGCCCTCACCATTATACTGGTGCAGATACTCTTCAATCTGGCTCTTGTCATCAGAAGACTCATTGATAGGAATTCTGATCTTCCCACAGGGACTGGTCATTGCCCTGGATTTCAGCCCGGTCAACTTTCCTTCAATATCAAAATATCGAATCTCACGGAAGTTAAAAATATCCTCGTAGTAAGATGCCCACTTGTCCATATTCCCCCGCTGAACATTGTGGGTAAGATGATCAATAAAGGTCAGGCCGACACCTTCAGGTTCCTGATCAACGCCCTCAATAGGAACGAAGTCCACATCATAAATTGAACCTTTGTCACCATATCGGTCAACCAGATAAATCAGGCTGCCTCCAATGCCCACAATGGATGGGATATTCAGCTCCATGGATCCACTCTGGGTTGGTCCGGGTTTACAGCCCAATTGAAGGGCTCTCTCATAGGCAAAAGCGGCATCTTCTACCCGAATGGCAAATGCGCAGGCACAGGGACCATGCTCACGGGCAAATTTCCGTGCAAATGAATCAGGCTCGCTATTAACGATAAAGTTAATTCCCCCCTGGCGATATAATGTCACCTCTTTGGATCGGTGGCGCGCTACCGGAACAAATCCAAACTGTTTGAAGAGACTCTCCAGTACAAACGCATCAGGCGCTGCGTATTCGACAAATTCAAACCCATCGGTTCCCATCGGGTTCGTGCTGGTAATCTTTGATATTCTGTTCGTTGTCATGCTTCGTCCTCTATTACATTCCAGCCACAGTATAGAAAAAGTATACGATTGGCCTGATGCAAAAGCCTTGCGTTCTAAAGCCACCTTACGCAAGATGATACAAAAGGTTTGCATCAAATGAATTGGCGGAGCCATCAAACTGGGCTTAAACTACTTGACATAATCAGTCAGCCCACCCGTTTTGTATGGTTCCTGTCAATGCATTCGGCAGAAGCCATGATTGCCGGGGGTTGTTAATGAAAGAAGCACATTATCCCGGTTAGAGAAGATGACTTATCTGCGTATTTCTGTATTGATGAGAAGTGCGGTCAAAAAATAGCGAGGGATCGGATGGCAAGCAGGAATGTATTGGATACCTACGACATAAGGCTTTTGTCTGCACTCCAGAAGAACGATGCGCTATCCCTGCAATGTCTTGCAGAGCTGGTCAGCCTCTCTGCATCACAATGCTCCCGCCGTATCAGTCGGCTGAAAGCAAAAGGCTACATACAGAAACAGGTGACTTTACTGAATCCAAAGGCTGTTGGTTTGGATGTAGAAGCCTTTATCACTGTTTCTCTGGATAATCATACCCCGGATTCTGCAACCCATTTCAAAGAGGCCATTCTGGCCATGTCTCCGGTTATGGAGTGTCACGCCATCACTGGCAGTGATGGCGATTACCTATTAAAGGTGGTCGCCAAAAATCAGCATGCACTCTCTTTTTTCCTGTTGGAAGAGCTGATGAAGATTCCCGGCGTCAGCCAGATTAAAACGGCCCTGGCTCTCTCTGCCATTAAATCCACCACGGTACTGCCCCTCAGCTTATAGAGTGTTTTATGGAGTTCCCGATGAAGTTTACCCTCACCGGCACAGGCAGCGTGAAAGGATGCCCGGTTTATGGTTGTGACTGCCCCGCCTGCATTAGAGCCATCATGGACCCTTTTCTCACTCGCCGACCTGCTTCCGCTACCCTGGAGTTCGACGGTGAAGTGATTCTTATTGATGCAGGTCTCACGGATATTGAAGATCGTTTTCCTGCAGGCTCCCTGAAACATATTATTCTGACCCATTACCATATGGATCATATTGCCGGTTTATTTAGCCTTCGCTGGGGAAGTGCCCTGAAAATATCCGTGACCGGGCCAGACACGTCGGATGCCCCGACAGAGCTGCTGAAACATTCCGGCATTCTTGATTTTTCCCAGACAGTGACTCCCTTCGCTCCCTTTACAGTAAACAGTGTCAGGATAACCCCTGTTCCCCTCAGTCATTCTCGCCCAACAATGGGCTATGTTTTTCATCGTAATGGCAGGACACTGGCCTATTTGACGGATACTCTGGGACTACCAAAGGAAACCCTCACCTTTTTTACCAGCAATCCGGTAAATATCATGATCATTGACTGCAGCTACGCTCCGGACATGTCAAATCCTCCCGGGGCTCACAACAGCCTGAACGATGTCATAGAGCTGCACCAGAGGATACAACCATCACGCACTATTCTTACCCATATTGGTCATGAGCTTGATAACTGGATGAATACCAATCCCTTACCAAAAAATATTGAAGCTGGCCATGATGGGTTGGTAATCACTCTTTAAGATTCTTGTCGCAAAGGAACTTTTATTGGAAAGGAGGGTCATAAGATACAATTCAATAATTAAATAATTCAATGTATATACCTGATTTTCCCACCCAATTAAATGTAGCTTATGATCGCTATTCTTATTTTCAGGATAGGGCTTTTTCTGCATCTGTTCAGGCCTTCTCCCGTGACGTTGCAGAATCAGCTACTGCTCTGTGCGCTATGCGTACTGATAAAACTACTAAAAACTACCTTCAACAGTCAGCGATACCTTTTCATAATCCATTTGATGATCCCCGGTTTGAAAAAAGAGCGATTGTTATGGTTAATAGCCATTTACATTACTTACCAGTCAGCATAGAACTACAGACTAATGATCATGCCCCTATATATATTCCTGATAATGAACATTTTTCGATCCAGTCTATTTTAGGTTTAGGTCAATCAATCTCAACAAGCTCGTCTGTTGATCGCAACCCTCATCACCCTGTAGAAATTGATTCATCAGGCGCTTTAGTCCAGGCAAGAGTTGAGGTGCCTGATGAAATTTGCACCTTACCAATTAAGCGCAACAGGAAGCACAGGAAGCTTTGTAAAGATCCCGCTTATGCAGAAAGCCAAAGGGAGCGCAAAAACAAGCGCAGAAGGGAGCGCTACCGGGATGATCCAGACTACGCAGAGCGCGAAAGGGAGCGCCGAAGGCTGTTCTACAAGAATGACCCCAATTACGCACGGCGCCAAAGAGAGCAGAAAAGGGAACTTCGCCAAGACCCTGCTTACGTAGCGCGCGAAAGGGAGCGCCAAAGGGAGCGCCAAAAGCAGCTTCGCAAAGATCCCGCTTACATAGAGCGAGTACGGAAACGAGAAAGGGAGCGCTACCGGAATAATCCCGATTACGCAGAGCATCGAAAGAAGATCCAAAGGGAGCGCATACAGGCGCGCAAGAAGGAAGCACTATCAAAAGTAGTTAACCAACTACTTAATGTTACCTCTTGAATAGAGGGCAAAGAATGTATATCAACACATATAATCCAACTTCTGCTCACTATTCTTATTTTCAAGATACCGCTTTTTCTGCACCTGACGCATCTCTGGTCAGTCCTTCTCCCGTAACGTGGCAGAATCAGCTACTGCTCTATGCGCTATGCATACTGATGAAACTACTAAAAGCTACCTTCAGCAGTCAGGGATGCCTTTCTATAATCCATTTGATGAAAGTTAGCAGCTAATGCAAAAAGAGCAGAATTATCATCAGTACCCTCCACCGGTTCAGTCTTCCAACGAATATCTACAGTCCCGAATGGTCCGGTTTACGGCTAAATCCAGCGACAGGATAACGATATTGAGTACGCTGTTGATATTGGTTTGGGTTCCTGAGTGGGTACCCAGCCAGTTATTTATCAAGAGGAAGATAGGATATCTCCAAAAATGGAACTTTTAGCCATTTAAAAAGGACAAAGTCAAAGTCAAAGTCAAAGATAAGGTCAAATTTATTATGAGCAACCCAGTATCAGCTAACAGTCAAACAGTAACGAAATTCAATAAAGTGTACTCCAATATCAATGGTCAACTTTATGGAAGATCGTCCACTACGAGATCAAATAAAGAAAAACCTCTAAGATACGCTCCCTATACCACCACACATCAAATATTAACAAACAGTCCTTTAAACTCAAGACAAAATCAGACCGCCTTATCACAGAGACAGATGAAAATTAATTATCAACGTTTTAACCATTTAAATGTTCCTCATGGTGTACAGAGCATTTCTAATGACTACCCAGGGATAATGAATGACTTCTTCGAAACAATGCATCCCTATTTCACAGAAGCTGGCATAATGACACAGCCACTTGCTTATAAGGAATCTAATAAATCGACATATAGTTCTGTGTTAACTAATGATAAAAATACGCAGGATACTTATGAAACACCAGATCCTGACAGTTCCGGGAAAAATCTGATACTCCAAAACCAGAAAAAAAATGATCTTTCTATTTTTACCGAAAACAGAGCCACTGCACACTCTGACAACAGGTTCACTTCTACAGTGCCAGATATTTTTTTAGATTCATCCAGACAAAGTGGAGCTGTTGCAGATTATTACACCGCTATTGAAAAAAATTTGGAGACTCAGGTGGCTGAACACTCAAATGTCAAACCAGAATTTTCTGAGCCGGCAAAAAATGTATTACCATTTACCTATACCCACTATACCCCGACAGCCAGTACTTCCCAAATGGAAAGCAATCCCTCCCTCAATCTACATCAATTAAGCAAGCCAAGATATGTTTTAATAAATAAAGAAAAACCTCTTTGGCATTTTATATTAGACAATCTTAACAGCAATCAAAATCAAGATAACCCTGTCCGTTGGGTTGATCAAAAACAAGGCATTTTTGAATTTAAAAACCCACTCAAATTTTCACAAGCCTGGAGTAATCACAAAAAAAGAACAACCACAATAATCTTTGAAAATATTTCAAGAGCAATCAGATTTTATTATGATAACAAGTTAATAACTAAAGTTGATCAACATGGCTTGCGCCTTCCAAATATGCAATATCGCTTTAACCTATCGCACCCTGTTATTGTTGATTATTTTGTAACGTTTGCCACCACCGACGTTCCATAGGAAAGCCCGATACAGAGTCATGCCTTCTATACGCCGGAAACCACCTGCACAGCATTCGGAATTCACCTGCAGGCTGATCACTGGAGAGGAACGAGCCC
>NZ_JAHHPM010000273.1 GCF_024606345.1 Endozoicomonas sp. YOMI1 | reverse complement strand
A
Source organism: Endozoicomonas sp. YOMI1 (assembly GCF_024606345.1). Classification (GTDB taxonomy): domain Bacteria; phylum Pseudomonadota; class Gammaproteobacteria; order Pseudomonadales; family Endozoicomonadaceae; genus Endozoicomonas. The sequence continues at coordinate 5,737 of NZ_JAHHPM010000273.1, read as the reverse complement.
TGAGCTGAAATCATTCGTTGAAATCCAGCAGGTTCGACTCCTGCCCGGTAAAGACTACCCATCAGAACACTATTCCAGAAAACTGCAAAAGGGCGAATTGCGAGAGTGCTGAAATCCTTCACTGACTATTGTCGAAGCACCGGCAACGCCAAATCGTTGGGAACTATCCTGTACAGAGTGAAGAAAATCTGGCACAAGAGGCTTAGTCGGCGTTCGCGGAAGAACCATATGAACTGGAGCATCGCGTAGGACAGTCTGTTTTAGAACAGCCTCCCGGGTGCCCCCATCTATTGACTCCAAAATGATTTATTGGTGAGCTGAGATAAGAGCTACTTTAATGAACAGTCAGGGCCTACAATGAGCCTCTGGTAAAGAGTTCCCTCTTTTTCCAGGAAATCTTCTGTGCGATTTATAAATGAATGTATTGATAGGAGAATACGCTAATGAGTTCAAGTCATCAGAAGAAAGTCGCAGTCATCCTTTCCGGGTGTGGTGTATATGATGGTGCTGAAATTCATGAATCAGTACTAACGCTACTGAGTATCGAACAGCAGGGAGCAGCCTATCAATGCTTTGCCCCTGATATCAATCAACACCACGTCGTTAACCATTTGACCGGGGAAGAAAGCCAGGAACAGCGGAATGTTCTGGTGGAGGCCGCCAGAATAGCGCGGGGGGATATTGAACCCCTGGCAGCTTTGAAAGTCGCCGACTTTGATGCACTGATTGTTCCGGGTGGCTTCGGGGCAGCGAAAAATCTGTCGGATTTTGCGTTTAAAGGCGCTGAACTGCGTGTGCAGGTTGATATGATGGTTGCCGTTAAGGCATTCTCGGAAGCCGGTAAGCCCATAGGCTTAATCTGCATTGCTCCGGCAATGGCTGGCCGTATTTTTGCAGAAGGCGTTACCGCAACCATTGGTAATGATGCAGCAACGGCTGAGGCAATGGAGCAAACCGGAGTTACTCACCAGCCCTGTGCAGTTGATAATATCGTCGTTGATGAGCCCCATAAACTGGTTACCACTCCAGCTTATATGTTGGCACAAAATATCAGTGAGGCGGCGGCAGGTATTGGTAAACTGGTCACTAAAGTGCTTTCACTGACCAGTTGATGGTGAGCTTTGAGCCTGAGAATATTCTCAGGAGTCCGCTCTCCACATTTTTCAAAAGAGCCTTTTATTTTATCTGCGGCCAACTTGGACAAGCTGTTCAATGTCTTCTCTCGGCAGATAACCCAATGCTATGGCTGATTTGATTAGCCCAGCGGGCTTAATATTGCCAAAATTTTCGTAAAAACGGAGCAGCTTATCAAATATTGAGTAGCATTGCTCTGATCGAATAAAGCCCCTGACATCGAGAGGGATTAATTTATTTGTGGTGATCCCGGCATCCTGCAAGGATTGCTCAAATATTGGGTGGCGGACAAGAGCAAGAATTTTACCTTCATCAGGCCCTATATTGTCACCAAGTGTTCTACAAATGAGCCTGCGGTATTCGCCAGGCAGATCTTTACTGCCATATATGCTCTTACCGCCGAATAGCCGATTCTCCCACTGATTCCAGTCCCAAAGGTCAGGATCTGTCTGGTTATTGCTGGCTGGGTTATTTGCCGCAGCGCCACTAACAACCGATGGCAACACCCCGGTTTGCTCCTCAATATACTTGATTGTCCTGTCCAGAAGACGGGATAGTTGTTCTTTATTGAGCTCGCCGTCAAAGCAATATCGGATAATACTTTGACCGAATACAGCAGCTGCAGTGCTATCAGGATTATCTTTGCCCTCTGTGCGATAAGCCGAGGGTGGAAAAGAGCGTAAACCACCAACCGAAGCTGAATTGTTCATGTTAGAAGTTCTTTAGTATTTGATTCAGAGGAATATGTTCATTTAATTGACAACTGAACGTCAAAAAGTTCCATATTGAGGCTACCTGAGAAGGGGGCTGTAAGTAGCCCCCTTTTGCTACAAAACAATCCGGTTACTCCAAAATAACGCCTGCCCGGAAATGAGAGGCAATATAGCGGGTGAAAGATGAAGGTAGTTGAATACCTGCTCGTTGACAGGCCGAACTCAAGCTGGCCGAAATCAATGAAAGAATAACAACTTTAAGCTGTGTCTGATATTCGGGATCCTGACAGCGCAATCTAAATAGTGCCTTCTGTTCAGGTGACATAGACATTCGATCTATGAATGAGTCAAAATCCCTGAGTTTAATAAACTCTTCAGTTAATATGGTTTTGAATATCTGCTTCTTTTCGGTTGCATTAGCCTTTTGACGAATGGCAATTTCATCCCATAAAGTGTCTACCAGTCGATCAACCCTGGTTGGATCTATTGCTTCAGGTGCAAATGGATTGGTCAGGTTACTCAGCTGGCGAACAATGTCAGGATACTGAGTCCGCTGCGCTTCTGTGAGCGTGATGCAATTGCCGAAGTCGATAAACCAGACATCTATGTGGCCACCCGGTTTGAAACTCAGCATGATGTTGCCAGGGTGACAGTCGCCATGGACAATACCATGTTCCAAGGCAAGCTCACGCCATTTTTCTTTGGTCTGAGAATGAACTTGCTCCAGTACTTTCTGGAACATTCTATCATCAACCAGACGTGTGCCAAAACACGTTTGATAGACTTCTGACCGCAGCTGCGGGTTTTCCGGGTTCGTCAATGTATTCAACGTGTGCCCATCGTGAAGGTATTCCATGATCAGCAGGTTATCAGCGTCAACAGTTTCGGTTAACTTTGGCACCTTGAAGGTTAATGTCGTTGCCTGTGGCACCCAGTAAGTATCAAGTCTTTCTGTTTGTCTCGTTCTTTCCAGCGTTTCTTTGAATACAGTCTGGTTCTTTTTTTCTTCTTTAAGCTGGCACTCAAGGATAAATGGATCAGTCAGTTCCCGGAGGGTCGTTTTAAGTACTTTTGGCATGAAAAACAGCAGCATTCTTATGGATTTTAAACCTGCTGCCAAATCATTGGCTTTCCAGTCCGGAACCACTTTGGCTACCAGTGATTCTTCACCTTTTTTAACTTCAAAGCAGGAACCTATCGTTCCTGTTGCAATATGGCGTTCCACTGAATGATCTTTACATCCGGCTTTATCCAGGATTGATCTGGGAACGGTAAAGGGTATTTCAGGATTGTTATCCAAAACATCCCGAATCACACCATAAAATTGTTGCCGTTCGGACTCTGTCGTTTTCAATTTTTCTCCCAATTCATCTAACACCTGTGGATTAGCAACCAAAGCCTGGAGCAGTTTCGGATAAGCGGAACCAAGCTTTTGTAAATAACTCTGCAAATGCTGGCTGGTAAACTCACGCCCAAACAGCTGGTGTTTTACATAATAATAACCAATCAGTGAAACTTTCCCGACTGCCCGGCAGAATATTGAAATATTGCGTGGAATGTTTTTAATTGAAGACCAGGCTCTGGTTCCTATACTTTGCTTCTCTTCTTTAAGGCTTTGTGATTCTCCCTGATATTGACTGACTTGCCTTCCTTGATAGGTTGATTCAACGTTGGTGGCAGGACCGGCTGACGGTTGCACAGGAGGCTGTAAATGATCTAGCCGTGGCTGGAATTGCATTGAGGTGTCCATGGTTACTCCCTTAATTGAAATAATATTTATCTATTCGATTAATATTGAAATTAATATCGTGAATTATTTGGACAATTTTTTAGTAATACCGTTCAATTTTTTTTTGCCAGGCACACATGCCTGCTGCCAGAATTTATATAACTCGTTGACAATGAAGTTCATTTCAGGTGCTGCCAGAGAAGATTCCAAGCCGGTTTATAAGTAGTTGGCCAGGCTGCAGACCTGGTTCTGATCAAGGGAAAACTATTCAGAAAAGCAAGCTATCGAGGAATCAGCACATACAGCTTGCCGGGCTCCTGTTGTGGCCCGGCAATAAAGGCAGCATCTTTGCCAAACCCCATATAGATATCTCCCCGGACGGGCCCCTTTATGGCACTGCCGGTATCCTGGGCAACCATCAGCTGCTGGAATTTCTCACCGGTGGCGGTAAAACGGGTATCAAGCCACACCGGCAGGCCAAGGGGAATATAAGTTGGATCGACAGCCAGTGTTCTTTTCGTGGTAGCAGGCACCCCCTGAGCGGTGATGGCACCTTCCTCAGAAAAACTGAAGAAGATGTAGCGGGGGTTCTGGTTGAGTAGCCATTCTCGCTTGTCCGGATTGTTTTCAAGCCATGACTGGATGGTTTGCATGGATACTTCTACAAGTTCCCCTTTCTGTTTCAGTATCCTCCCAATGGCCACGTAGTTGTGGCCATTATTACCAGCGTAGCCAACATGAATGATGTTGCCGTCAGGCAGTTCCACACTCCCTGACCCTTGAATCTGCAGGAAGAACTTATCAACAGGACTGCTCAACCATAGGAGAACATCGCTGGTTTTCGCTGTCTGTTGATTGATTTCTGCCCGACTGCCATAGGGTTTCAGGAAGCCTTTCTCAACCCGGCCAACCAACCCCGGTCCACTGAGTCCAAAATCAGCAAGGCGAACCTTGACCAGATCATGGGGAAGTTTCAATAGCGGGATTGGGTAATCTTCAGATTGGTTCAGACTGCCGGGAATAACCGGGGAGTAATAAGCGGTAAATAAGCCTTTTGCCCGGGGAGATATCTGGACAGGTGTGAAGTTTTGTTCAAAAAAGGTTTTCAGTTGACGGTCTGGTGTTTGCATCAGCTCTTTACACAGCAATTGCCATTGCTGGTAGTTACCCCAGGGACTTTTGTCTGTCAGCACCGAACGATTCAGGTGCTGGCAACTGTTCACCAAAGCCGGTCTTACGGCAATTGCCTGTTGCTGGCTCCAGCCCTCCAGGTCACTGAATGTTACCGGCTGTCGTTCCGACGCTGTGGTCAATAGCCCACAACCACTGAATAACAGAGTACACAGAAGGGGAATAAACCTGAAAACGGTTCCGGTGCCTGGCTTGAAAAAAACGGGGGTAGAGTGCTTGAAATGCTGGTATGCAAAGGTCACGTTGAGTGCTTCTGATTGATAGGAACTGTGAAATAGAATACCAGACATTGCCAACCGTCAGCTAAGGCCTAGCTCACCAAGATAAAGGAAGGTGCTTAATCAGCTTACCTATTAAACCATATTTTTCTGCCATTAGAACCCCCCATTAAGCTCTCATGATTCCGGGCAGAAACAGGTTGTTCCAAATCCTGCAGGCTCCGGTATGCATTCCCACGCTGGCATGGAAGGGGTGCTGTATGGGCATTTGCGCTTTTTTGCACTAGTTATGTTATTAAACAGCGGGCTTTAGCATATCACTCATCAACTTGCCCACTTCCTGATCAATATAATACAGGCCTTTGTTTTCCATACCGATCAGATCAATTTTATCGAGAATTGATTTGAACAGCTTCTCTTCTTCGTGCTGCTCCGCAACGTACCACTGCAGGAAATTGAATGTGGAGTAGTCCTGCTCGGTGAATGCGGTATGGGCCAAGGCGTTGATCTTCTGAGTAACGGTACGCTCATGTTCATAAGTCGCCAGGAATACATCCCGCACAGACGCGAACGCAAATGTATTGTCTGACTACATCAGGCGGTATTAATTGCAGCGGTCAGAAATGGCCCTTAGGAATTGTCTGGGAATAAGTTCCGCATTTGACTGAGAGCTTGTCAACCTAAATTCATCAGTTGGAAGTTTCGACTAAACTGTAATCCCATCTAAACAGAGGGATTCAGGATGGTTTTAC
>NZ_JAHHPM010000272.1 GCF_024606345.1 Endozoicomonas sp. YOMI1 | reverse complement strand
AATGGCCAGCAGGTCACACCGGAGGAGGTGGTTAAGGCTTTCCCGGATAATCCGGAAGGAAAACTGGGGATAGCACGCTTTAAAGAAGAGTGTTGCCTGGGAGGCCTGTCGTTGAATGGCCAGCAGGTCACACCGGATCAGGTGGTTAAGGATTTTCAGGCAGCCAAAGCAAAACTGGAACTAGCACACTTTAAAGCGGAATGTTGCCTGAGGAGCATGCCGTTGAGTGGCCAGCAGGTCACACCGGATGCGGTGGTTAAGGATTTCCCGGATAGTCCGGAAGGCAAACTGGGGAGAGCGCGCTTTAAGGAAAAATGTTGCCTGAGGGAGCTGCCGCTGAATGGCCAACAGGTCACACCGGATGAGGTATTTAAGGATTTTCAGACAGCCAAAGCAACACTGGGGCTAGCCCGCCTCAAAGCAGAATGTTGCCTGCGGGGCCTGCTCTTGAATGGCCAGCAGGTCACACCGGATGAGGTGGTTAAGGATTTCCCGGATAGTCCGGAAGGCAAACTGGGGAGAGCGCGCTTCAAAGCGGAATATGTTCTGAGGGGCCTGCCGCTAAATGACCTGCAAGTCACACCGGATGAGGTGGTTAAGGAGTTCCCGGGTAGTCCGGAAGGCAAACTGGGAAGAGTGCGCTTCAAAGCAGCATGTTGGCTGAGGGACCTGCCGTTGAATGGCCAGAAGGTCAATCAGGATGCGCTGGTTAATGATTTTCAGGCGGCCAAAGCACCACTGGAGCTGGCACTCTTTAAGGAACAATGTTGCCTGAGGGCGCTGCTGCTGAATGGCCAGCCAGTCACACCGGATGAGGTGGTTAAGGAATTCCCGGATAGTCCGGAAGGCAAACTGGGGAGCGCGCGCTTCAAAGCAGAATGTTGTCTGCGGGGCTTGGCATTGCATGGCCAGCAGGTCACACCGGATGCGGTGGTCAAGCATTATCAGGACGCCAGAGCAACACTGGAGCTGGCGCGCTTCAAAGCGGAATGCTGTATGAGAGGCCTGATATTGAATGGCCAGAAGGTCATACCGGATGCCGTGGTTAAGGTCTTTCCGGAGAGTCCGAAAGGTAAACTGGGGAAAGCGCGCTTCAAAGCGGAATGCTGCATGAGAGGCCTGGCGTTGAATGGCCAGCGAGTCACACCGGATGCGGTGATTAAGGAATTCCCGGATAGTCCAGAGGGCAAACTGGGGAGAGCATACTTCAAAGCAGAATGTTGCCTGAAGGGCCTGGTGTTGAATGGCCAGCAGGTCACATCGGATGCGGTGGTTAAGGGTTATCAGGCAGTCAAAGCAACACTGGAGATAGCGCACTTTAAGGAACAATGTTGCCTGAAAGGCCTGGTGTTGAATGGCCAGCCGGTCACACCGGATTTGGTGGTTAAAGGTTATCAGGCAGCCAAAGCAAAACTTGCGCTGGCGCGCTTCAAAGCAGAATGTTGCCTGAAGGGTCTGCCGTTGAATAACCAGCCGGTCACACCGGAAGCGGTAGTTAAGGATTATCAGGCAGTCAAAGCAAGACTTGAACTGGCGCGTTTCAAAGCGGACTGTTGCCTGAAGGGTCTGTTGTTGAATGACCAGCAGGTCACACCGGATGCGGTGGTTAAGAGTTTCCCGGATAGTCCGGAAGGCAAACTGGGGAGAGCACGCTTCAAAGCGGACTGTTGCCTGAGAGGGCTATTGTTGAATGGCCAGCAGATCACACCGGATGAGGTGGCCAGGGATTATCAGGCAGCCAGGGCAACACTGGAGATGGCGCGCTTCAAAGCGGACTGTTGCCTGAGGGGGCTGGCGTTGAATGGCCAGCAGGTCACTGCGAATGCAGTGGTTAAGGATTATGAACGCGGTGGCAGGTTGCTCGAAAGAGCTATTTTTTATTCTCTGCTGGCATTGAATGCCAGAGAATTGAATGGCAACTATCTGGATAACAAAGAAGTATTAGCAGCGTTTAATGAAGTCCCCGGGGATCATTCTTCAAGGCAAACCAGGTATTTGATTCAAAGGCTGAAACAATCTCACGGGTACGATGAAACCAACGAGGGTCAGGATATCCTTCAACAGGCCTGGCAAATCGTAAACAACGTTTCGGTCAAAGGCGATGAGCAATATCGACTGCAATGTATATTGCAATTCATGGCTATGCAGAATGAATGGACAATTGATCATCAGGAAGTGTCAGCAAAACAGGTATTCCAATCCATCAAAACACTGAGGGGCTCATTTAAGAATTCACGCCTGCATTTCTTCTTCCTGGCACACTGCTGTATCACGAGACAGTCTATTGGCGGAAGAGAAATCCATAAGAACCAGGTACTTGGACACCTTAAAAATTTTCCTGAAGGAAGCAGGCTGCGCCATGCTTTAGCCTGCTGGTTTGAACAATGCAGCTGCGAAGCCAATATAATGGATGGGTTACTGTTTCACCGGGAAAATGCCGTTGCCCCGGGGAGTGATAGTCCTCACAGATATGCAACCTTTGCCAGTCAACATGAGGCTTCTGTTGCCGTTGTTAGTAGCGAGTATCCCGTATCAAAAACAGAAAACACCCCCATCTTAAAGACAGTTGACGTTTATATAGCTCAAGCCCTGGAACAATGGTCAAAAACAGGCGGACCGGGTGTCCCGGACAAGCCGGTTTCGCAGTTAAATGCGCTAACACTAAAAACACTGGAGATTATTCAGGAAATCAATGTTTCTTATACCGATCCCCCCA
>NZ_JAHHPM010000271.1 GCF_024606345.1 Endozoicomonas sp. YOMI1 | reverse complement strand
GACCAATTTGCTGCCACCGCAGTAGGGCAGTCTATTCTCGGACAGCCTCCTAGCCACGGTTCGCCCGTGGGAACGAGGGTGGCTTATTTTCTGAAAGTCCTGGTTCAAATGTTCTGTAAAAGCCTTAACCCGCTTCCAATCGGTAAACTCGGTATTCTGAGTAACGTCAACAGGCCCCCCGGTCAGTTTCATAATCAAACGGATCATCTGTATATCAATCCAGCGGTATTGGGTATACAGCAAAGCACCGGCAAACACTTCCACCCGGTCCGGAGTCCATGAAATCTGTTTCAGGAATTTCTGCAGATAACGGTTGTTATGGGGATCCCGTCGTTCAGGCTTTCGGGCTGTCAGGTTGACGGAAAACAAGTAACCCTGAATGGTTGCCAGCTGGTCACGGTATTGCCTGACAAACTGGTAACACGCTTTATGGTGCTTGCCATAACGAATCGAACAACCAAGGATGACACCATCATAAGACTGAAGTGAGAAGCCGTCGTTCAGATCAGTAATAGAGCTGACAAACGTTTCATGACCAGCCTGAGCCAGGCAGTAGCCAATTCTTTCGGTAATTTTCCGGGTCTGGCCTTCACACCCCTGGTACAACAACGCTATACGGGACATATCTATCTACGCGGGTAATCATAAAACCAATATCTGGGCAGATAATAACCAAGTTATAAGTCAGCATTGTTAACATAGATCAACAAAGCTGCGAATAGAACCTGCTTCCTGCCAGAAGTACCCATTAACACCGGTAACCCCGGTCAGCTGGCTTTATCGTTACCCCTTTTTTGTAAAACCGTTATTTCTCTCCTATTTTTTTCTAATAGTTTGCCAGACTATTTGTCCACTGCCTTATGGATCGGAAAATCACTACCACTGTCTGGCAACATCGTTATCGACTTTCATAAATTCCCTGGAGAAAAGCACTAACCGGAGCCACACCATGTCCCATACTTACGAAACCTTGCCTGACAATGTTAAGCAGTATTCAGCACAGGAACTTCAGAAGGTCCTCTACAATGCCATTGACCTGAGCATGCAAATCAAAGAGTCCCACTGGACCTTGGCAGGCCGGGAGTTTCTCTCTGTTCACCGTTTGTTTGATGAAGTTGCAGAGATTATCGAAGATACCATTGACGATATCGCCGAACGGATGGCCCAGCTCGGGCATAAACCGGAAGGTACCCTACAGAAGGTAGCGGAAAAAAGTTCCCTGCCCACTTACCCAAAATCATTAAGTACCATCGATGAGCATATTGAAGTGATTGGCCAGCGCCTGGCCTTTGTCACCGGTCAGGCATTGCAGGCTATGGCCCATATGGAAGAAAATGGAGACCCCATTTCCGTAGACTTGCTGACCGCAAGAACGCGGGAAATCGATAAGCTGACCTGGCTGGTTGAATCCCACCTGCCGCCGAAAAAATAGTTTTTTTGAAACCACAAAGACACAAATTATTGTCACCTTCAAACAGACAGACGACATACAACTCCATGTCAATAACAGTCCATGCTCTTAAGGATTGTCCCTGAGTAACTTCCTCTTTTTGCCACGGAGACACGGAGGAAAAGGTTTTTTTCTTTTCTCCGTGACTCGGTGTCTCCGTGGCAATTTTTTTTACCGGATAACATCGGAAATATGAAAGTTATTTCAGTACAGTTCCTTAAGAATGCGCGGCAACGCTGGATTCAATCTCCAACCCACTACGTGATAGATTCTCAACCCTTGGCATCATGTTGATCAGATGCCGGGTGTACTCATGGTGAGGATCACGGAAGATCCGGTCGGTATCCCCCACTTCAACCAGTGTTCCCATCTTCATCACGCCAATGCGGTCACACATCTGAAGAATGACCGGCAGGTTACCATAGAATGATCGCTGATCTCTTCATTCACTTCAGACAGATGCTCTTTCTTGCCCAGCCAGTGATTCTTCACATCAATATGCCGGCCCTGCTCTTTTTCGATGTACTCAACCCTGGGAAAACGGTGCAGTTTGATATCGGTTCTGGGCACGGCACTGATCAGGCTTTGGGTATAAGGGTGTTCGGGGCGACAGAGAATCTGTTCGGTAGCACCCAGCTCCACCAGGTCACCCATATACATAACGGCGACACGATCCGTCACATTGGCAATAACCCCCATATCGTGGGTTACCAGCAGGCAGCCAACTTCCCGCTCTTTACAGAGTGTGCGGATCAAGTCGAGAATCTGGTTCTGAATAGATACATCAAGTGCCGTGGTTGGTTCATCAGCAATAATCAGCTCAGGGTCGCTGGACAAAGCGATCGCAATAACAACACGCTGTCGCATACCACCGGAAAACTGGTGAGGGTATTGTTTGATACGGACTTCCGGCTCTGAAATGCCAACAGAGCTCAGCAGTTCAATTGACTTTTTACAGGCCGCCGCTTTGTCAAGCCCCAGATTGACCATGATGGTTTCCACCATCTGGGTTTCAATGGTCAAAAGTTGGTTAAGAGACGTCATTGGGTCCTGGAAAATAAACCCGATACGACGACCACGGATCTGGCGAATGGCTTCACCAGAAGGTGAACCTCAGCTTCTGAAACCGGCAAATTCTTTTGAAGTTAAAATAAGCCCATCAGTCTGTTCAGGAGAAGGTTCTGAAGCGCCTTCCATAGGTAAAACCTGAGATCTGACTGGATAACTGACAAGCAGAAAACTGAACAAAAATAGCAGTATTCAGGCAGTGAAAAATATAGCTAGATACAGCCAAAAAAAATAGCCAATAAATCCATATTTAGATATTTTGCAGAGTATAATTTCAATATAAATGCTATAAGCAGGAATATATTCCAACAACAAAAACATGATAACAAATGATCTACTCTTGAAATCATTTGTCAGGAGACAAGACAGTGACACGTGTCAATTCACTGTCCGTCAAACATCATTATTATTGAACATGGATAAAAAGGCCTTTCCTATGCAAGAACAGATTATTCATTCACTCAAAGAAGTGAGAGAAAAGCAGCCGCTGGTTCACAACATCACTAACGATGTGGTCACCAACACGACAGCCAATGCCCTACTGGCCATTGGTGCATCCCCGATCATGGCCCATGCCATTGAAGAAGTTGCAGATATGGTGGGCATTACCAGCAGCCTGGTGATCAACACTGGAACGCTGACCGGCTCCAGTCTGCAAAGCATGATTCTGGCAACAGAAACGGCATCACAACTCGGTAAGCCCTGGATTCTCGACCCGGTCGGTGCCGGGGCAACCCCCTTCCGACTGACGGGCAATAAACAGTTGCTTAAAAACAAACCATCAGTTGTGCGGGGCAACGCCTCCGAGATAAAAGCCCTGTTTACCGGTGCCAATGAGGGGAAAGGCGTCGACAGCAGCAGTAGCAGCGAGTCTACCCTGGACTTTATTCAGGAAAAGGCTCGTGAACATCATCTGATTATCGCTGTAACCGGTGCTACCGATTATGTGACCGATGGCTACGAAGTGTACAAAATCAATAACGGCCATCCGATGATGGTCAAAGTAACCGGCACCGGTTGTACGGCAACCGCCATTATTGGCGCCTTTCTTGCCGTCTGTGATACACCACTGATTGCAGCCGTAACGGGACTTACCTGTCTTGGAATTGCTGGCGAACTGGCCGGTATGGATTGCCCCGGCCCTGGTTCTCTGCAACTAAGCATACTGGATGAGCTGTACTTGCTGGATCAGGCCACCATTGAAAAATTCGGAAAAGTGAGCAATATGAGAAGGAGCTGTCATTGAGTCTGCTGCCATCTTTTAGACGTCCTCTTCCCGGTATTAACCTACGGGAGAGATTCAAAAAACCAGGTAGATGGCAGTCAGCTGACCGCTACCAGCCCACGACACTTTGATATCCGGAATCTGATAGCGCGAATTTAGAAACCGAAATTCGGGGCCAATCCGTTAAAATCCGATCTCGACAAACAGGGGGAGTCGGCCCCCCTGTTTAGACGCTTACCACAATACGCTCTGCCTAACCGTCCAACAATAAATTGCAACCAGGGATATTTAACAAAAGCGGTAACCCTAACTTGATCAACTCAAACTGATTGCATTAAAAATGGAAAACCTTTCTATAATACAATCAAAAAAATTCAGGACAAATTAATTCCAAATTAATTAAGAGAGCTTTTAGAATGCCATTACCTCCGATGAATATTATTCAAAAGGTACATTATCCAGAAATAGAAGTTTCAAGCTTGACTGTCGCCCCTGATGCCAAAAGTGGCTATGTACAAAACCCGGCTCCATTAAATTGCAGAACATTGATGCCCCCCTGCAACAATCCATACCCTTTTCAAAATATAGACATTTCTTCAAGGGGCATCCTTCCCGTTTCAACGGTTCCAGTCCAGTTTCTGGCTACAACCCAAATGGTCGGTCAGCCGGTTGATGCAGTATATTGTGGAAATCAACCTGCAATTTCATTACCGCAACAACATCCGCATAGTATGAAAACACTACCATTGGCAATAGAGCCTGGCACTTATGATGAAACACTCCATCCATTTCCTGAGCATATTGTTACTGTTCCACTGCCTCCTGTACAGCAAAACACAGCCTGCTTAATACCCTGTCATGGGGAACAAGCCCTTTTAATGCCTCAATCATCGAATACAGTTCACCCCAACATCAATCCTAATGAGCTTTGTGTGGCAGTATCTTATGATCAAATGCCAAACTGGCCGCCTTCCTGCCCGGTTGAATTCCTCAGTCATGAAAAAGCGTTACACCGGGAATTTGACAGCAAGAGTGTTCAGCCTGAGGCAACCATGGTGAAAGCGGATACAGAAATAGCAACAACGGAAAAAGTACCTCTGGATCCTAAAGCGGCTGCATTTGTGCCAAAAGCACTGCGATGTTCTCAAAAACAGACACCCCATACAGATGACAGACAACCGGAAAACGCTCTTGACAGTAACAATGAAAAAGCAGGCTCATCCAAAAAACTACCGACAAAGGATGAAATACCTTTGGGAGCTATACAACTTGCACAAGTTAAATGTCCGGAATCTAATGAGGCTGGTGCGCCATCATCTGCCCCGGGTAAAGCGGAAAGCCCCGGGACACATTTTTCAGTGCAACAAGTCCTTCAACTCAGGCACCCCGGGGCTGCCAGAAAGACACCTCGTGCACTCAAGCTGCTTTACCTCGAATGCTTCAATTTTCATCAGAAAATTCGTATCAATGATGGCTTTGATGAAAAAGGAAACAGGGTAAAGCTGTCAAGAAGTGAGTTAAAAAAACAGCACAAGACGTTGCAAAGCCAGCTCAGGGAAAATAAAAGCTCGGTAAACTTACCCCCTTTACGCAAAATGAAAAAAAAACTACCACCGGCTGATATCCTCTTGGCCAGACCGACAACCTATGTAAACATTCACCCAATAAGCAGTCAACTAGTCCATACTGCAGCTTCATTAGACCCGGTTAAGTTCAACGAGAGGGAAAAAGTAAGAAATAGTCTGGCCGCTCATTTGGCATATAATAAGTCTTCTGACATAGAAATTAACAAGCTTAAAGAAATGGCCAAAACCAAAGAGGCAAAAGGATACGTGGAAAGACTGGGGACAGATGATCTATGGAACCTGGACTTTACCAGTAAGTTCTACTACCCATATTTCGATCAAAAAGTTTTTACTCTCAAAGCCCCATTTATCAGGTCAGCAGAAACAATTTACTGTCATCCACGTTTTTCCAATCAACCGTTAATAGAACATCAAGCAAAACTTTTTGAGCCCTGTGCAGAAGAACAAATCATTAAGGAGACCTATGATAATCAACTAATAGACACTACAAATACCATCACGTCATTAGCAAAAACCCTGAGCATTAAGCTGAACCAGCGGGTGGATGACAATACTCCTGCTAACGTGCCAGACACTTTTTCCAGACAGTGCATTCAATGGCATATACAATTTACCTCCGACCTTATTTATAAAATGATTAAGTTAGGTGAGGAGAATACACAGGACATGGGAGAGAGTCTTGCCCAGTCAATGGATGGTCTTCTTGTGAGCATTAACACACTGTCTGACTATTCTCCGGAATTTCCTGATGAATTCATATTGATTACAGAGTCATTGTGCCTCCTGCTACAAAGTCCCCCTCTTCTGCGTTTACTGTCACAGCAGGAAGCACAAGTACCATGCGACGTCAAAGAACTTTGGCTCAACTCATTAGAACAACTGGAAAATACCATCCTGATGATTGTGATAAAATCATTACGGCACCCAGGGCTGTTAAACACCACCATGTGCCTCTTTAAAACTCTATCCGACCATAACATATTTCGAACGGGACAAGCTGGCAGTAACAAAATGTTCATTATTCGATTAGCCCGATTAGCTTTAGAGATTACTAATAATTTATTAACAACACTGACAAGTCATTTCCCGGATGACCTTTCGACCCATGATCAATTTGTACAACAGCTGAACAGCTGCTGTTCGATATTAAATAAACTACATCGAGAAATCATTCAGAAATCCAATCTCGTTGACACTGAGTCACAAAACCTGGGAGCTTGTATCAAGACACTGCATGAAGCGTGTAAAATTCGATTCACTGAAATTGAGAAAATACGCCAGGATTACTTAAGAGAATGTGAAAGTGAGAAAAACAGTAATCATGACATAATACGGGCAAATATAAAAAAAAAGGAACACTCAAAACAGAAACAGGAAGCAAGAAAAAAAAGAAACCATCAACTTCAAGAGGAAATCGCCAGAGTAAAATCTGAACCACTGGAGAAAGAAGAACCGGAATCTGATCATGCAAAGCTCGTAAATAGCCTGATTAAGCGACTGCAACTGTTTAGTAAAAAGCTTGAGTACGGTGAAAGCTATGTCAACGAACTAAAAACAGTCGACTGCGCATTTCCTGAAATACAACAATCCCCCGTATTGGCGGTCTGGGTTTATGGTGATCTTGCCTACAACCTATGCAATAAGTGTACGGATAAATTTAACCGGGCCACACTCTTTGTCGAGAAGTTCGAAAAAATGAGAGCCTTCTGTGATGCTGCACTTAAGGAAGCTGCTGCACGACCAAAACATCATGACTATCTATGGCTATATGATAGAAACCCAAATCAGCCAGTCAGTATCAGTAGCATCAATTTTCTTACCAGATTATCTGATCCAGAACAGGTTCAAGCCCTGATCAAACGTGCATTCGCAAGCGCCTCCCTGTATGAGACAGCGCTTAATCGAGCCAGAGATGCCGCCCATCAACTGACTCAGGATATGATGGCTGGCCTGGTCAATGGGGAAAATGACCAGCAAATGTATCATCTTCAGCAAAGGCTAGCTTTTATCATTGAAGAAATGAACGATGTAAAACAGTATCTGAAAGATCTGCAACCGTTGCCAGATATGTCTAATCTTTTAGCAACAAGAAAGCAACTTTTCATAATGCTTAAAACAAAAGACATTACCGGTAGACCAGGCGGTGGTAAAGCAGATAATCAGGGCAAAGAAGCAAAAGACAGTATTTATGAAGCACTGCTGGAAAAATCAGTAAGCGATTGGAAAGTTGACAACTCAGTTTGTGATATGTGCAATTCTGCCGAACAGCAGCTTGAGCAAGTCATTAAAGGTTTTACTGAACTTAAAATACAGCTGGGATCAGAAGACTTCGGAGACTCTATTAACCATGACTCAAGCAAAGCGACTTAAGAAAAGAGACTATATGAAATAATCTGGAATAAGGCGACCAACAGGTGCTAATCAGGAGCGTCGACAAACAAGTTTTCTCCCACCCCCTGACGCACCTGAATGGAACCTGACACTCATTTTAAGGTCAAACGGGGTATTTGCAGTCTGAGTGTGCAGGTAATATTCTGAAAGCAACAGCATCAACCTATTCCCATCCAAAGCCTGCAGGCCGGGTTAATCAACCAGCCGGTTCAAGCGGGGTTGATAACCGCTCCAGAAGTAAATTTAACGGCAAAAAAGTCTTAAGCCATCAGTCTCATAGAAGTACAGCCCCTCCCCTGGATGATGGCAAATATCTTGAAGACGCCTTTTGGAAAAATAAACCATTACATGGACGTCAAATCACCCCAACTGTTGTGCTTACAGCCTATGGAAATGATGTAACGTCTCTCAGAGGTGCTTTTTTCCTGCAAAAACTTTGCTTACAGAACATTCTACATGGCAACAGAAAAGTTACCCCGGAACAGGTCATTCAAGAATTCAACCGGGTGCCAGATCGAAATAATAAGTACAAATTAGCGGTAGCACGCTTCAAAGCGGAATGTTGCCTGAGGGGCCTGGCGCTGAAGGGCCAGCAGGTCACACCGGATGCGGTGGTTAAGGATTATCAGACAGCCAGAGCACCACTGGAGCTGGCGCGCTTTAAGGAACAATGTTGCCTGAAGGGCCTGGCGCTGAATGGCCAGCAGGTAGCACCGGATGTGGTGGTTCAGGATTATCAGGCAGTCAGGGCAATACTGGAGCTGGCACGCTTTAAAGAACAATGTTGCCTGAGGGGATTGCCCGTGAATGGCATGCTGGTCACACCGGATACAGTGGTCAGGGAGTTCCCGAGTAGTCTGAAAGGCAAACTGGGGATAATGCGCTTCAAATCAGAATGTTGCCTGAGGGGCCTGGTGTTGAATGGCCAGCAGGTCACAACGGATACAGTGGTTAAGGATTTTCAGGCAGCCAGAGCAATACTGGAGCTAGCGCGCTTCAAGGCGGATTGTTGCCTGAGAGGCTTGGCGTTGAATGGCCAGCAGGTCACACCGGATGCGGTGATTAAGGATTTCCTGGATAGTCCGGAAAACAAACTGGGAATAGCGCGCTTCAAAGCAGAATGTTGCCTGAGGGGCCTGACGTTGAATGGCCAGCAGGTCTCACCGGATATGGTGGTTAAGGATTTCCCGTGCAATCAAGAAGGTCTACTGGGGATAGCGCGCTTCAAGGCGGAATGTTGCCTGAGGGGCCTGACGTTGAATGGCCATCGGGTCACGCCGGATGCGGTGGTTAAGGATTATGAACGGGGTGGCTGGTTGCTCGAAAGAGCCATTTTTTATTCTCTGCTGGCATTAAATGCAAGAGAGTTGAATGGCAACTATCTGGATAATAAGGAAGTATTAGAAGCGTTTAATGGAGTACCCGGGGATCATTCTTCAAGGCAAACCAGGTATCTGATTCAAAGGCTGAAACAATCTCAGCAATACGATGAAAACAACGATGCTCAGAGTATACTTCAAGAGGCTTGGCAAATCTTAAGCAACGTATCGGTTAAAGGTGAACAACATCGATTGCAATGTATATTGAAATTCATGGCTATGCGGAATGAATTAACCATTGATCATCAGGAAGTATCAGCAGAACAGGTATGGCAATCCATTAAAACACTGAGGCAATCATTTCAGAACTCACGCCTGCATTTTTTCTTCCTGGCACACTGCCATATCACCAGCCAATCTGTTAATGGACGACAAATCCATATGGATCAGGTTCTGGAGTGCCTTCAGAGTTTTCCGAAAGGAAGCAAGCTACGCCATGCTTTAGGTTGCTGGTTTGAACAACGCAGCTCCGAAGCCAACATAATGGATCAGTTACTGCTTCAGCGGGAAAATGCCGATGTCCCGGGAAGTGACAGTCCGCACGGATACGCAGTCTCTGCCGGTGAACATGAGCCTTCTGTTGCCGCTAGTAGAAAGTGCCACGTTTCACCTGAACTGTTTACCGACAGCACTTGGTCTGATTGTTTGCCCAGTGATGGAAACGGGCTTTCAGCCAGTGGTGTAAATAACCCCGGATATGGGCAGAGAGGTGACCTCCCCGACGTGATCCCCGATATAGAGACTGACCGAAGAGCACTATCGGTAGAGGTATCCGCTGCCAATCCTGGCAAGAAAGGCCCATTCCCTTATCAGGTCAAGCAATACTGGAACAATACAGAAAAAGCAGAAAATTCATCCGCTGTCCAGACAGTGACCGCCAGTATGGCTCAAACGCTGAAGCCATTGTCAAAAAACGTTGGGCCAGGTGCCCCGGACAAGCAGGTTAGGCGGTTAAATGCGCTAACGCTAAAAACACTGGAGATTATTCAGGAAATCAATGTTTCTTATACCGATCCCCCCA
>NZ_JAHHPM010000270.1 GCF_024606345.1 Endozoicomonas sp. YOMI1 | reverse complement strand
ATGGGAATTACCACAGGTTCCCTTCTGGCAGCGGGCGGATTGGGGATTGCCGGCTATTCAACCTATCAATGGATTACCGGTTACCAGGAGGGGTTGCGTGGTCAGGAGCTGGCGATGAAACCACTTACCCGTGGTAAAGAACTGGCAAGCGCTGCGGTCAACTCAGTATCACAGGGTATTAAGGGAATCCGGGAACGGATGAACAGGCAGAGTGTTCCTACGCAGGAACCAGCCCATGAAGTAAATGAACTCGGTACAGACTGGGACGACTTGATAAAGTAGCTGAGCTGGACAAATGTTTTAATCAGCGATCACAACCGGAACAATCCTGACTGATACCCGTTACCAAAAAAACGAAGCTCCTACTACCAAAGGAGCTTTTTTTTAGAAATCAGTGCCAGGGCTTGAAATTTGAATGTGTTCAAAAAGAAAAAAATCAGGGTCAGCTCTTTCTTTATGCACAAACAATGTCGTTTATAAGAAAGTTCAGAGTTTTGAAAGGTAGAATCGGGGAGAATAGAATCAAGGGGGGATGGACAGGCCTCCGAGTAGAAGAGGACGTTACCGTCCTCAGCCCTCGCAGAGCCGGACGAGCCCAATTAAGGCATCCGGTTCCTCACAGTTACTGGTTCTGGCAGGAGCGGCAAGACATATTCGATGCCTTTTTGGTCTTCAATTAATGCACCTACCCTGTCGGATAAATGCTTGATATACGAGTTAGACAGAGTTCTTTGATGGTTGGTTGCAAAGTCTTCTTTAACAGCAGGAGCGGGCATCTGGCTGTATTTCCAAGCGAGTGTTTTGGCAAACTTGGGGGTAGCTGAGCCGACAATACCGGTGGGAAGATCAAGAGGTGCCAGCTTAACACCTCTGACTCCCTGATAAACAGAACGTTCCATAGGCACGCATCCATACATGGTTTCATATCGCTTCAGTACCTTACCCTTGTAACTCCACTTCTGCTGGTTTACGACAATGGGGTCTTTGTTGGGTGGTTCAAACAGTTCAAGCAACTCTTTTGTTCCGAGCTGCCCTGCTTCATTCAATGCTCGCTGTAGTCCATCTTCAAGATCCAGCATGTTGCCAGATTCAATGGGTACTTCAATTTGCAACACAATGCTTCCATAACTTTCCATAGCTACGGTTCCGGAACCACCTGAAACTCTGTCGCCTGAGATATTCCTGAATGAAAATCCACAGCTACGCATCAATATTACCTGCCTGGAAGGTCGATATAGAGGGTTTGAAGAAAGGGCTGGCAAGAAGAATCAAAACAGTAGTGAAAACCATCGCCTGATGGTTATCAAAAATATTAGTAATAATTCTAAAGACCAGCTTGTTGATAAAGCTGATGCATCAAATTGTGGCAAACCCAATAAAAAAGTTTGAGAGAATCTTCTTTTAATAAAACTGACGAATATAAGAGTATTTTTTTCAACAAGATTAACAACCCTTACTATATTAATCTTCCAACGTTTAATAGACATTTACCATTCACTATCTAGAGCTGTTCAAAATCACAACAATATGCATTTGCTGAAAGCTGAATTATTACAAAAAATAATAGCGTCTGATTTATCCGTTCGTCTGCCTGTAAAAATCATAAGACACTGGCCAATACATTGTTCCACATCAACTGACTGATACAAAGGTAACAGGTAATGAATAACCAGATAGCACCAACGTCAGCTGCTTATCCGAATGCCTACACTGCTGATGCCACTCAAAAAGATTTATCCGAACAATCAACCAAAAAGAAATTCCTGTCTTATCGAACAAGTGCCGAATCAGATGTCCAGAAACTGATTAATAAAAACCAGGCAGAAACCAAGGTTCTGGAAGGCAAGATAGAAAATATGCAAAAGAAATTAACTGAATACCTGCAGTATCGTGCTCATGATAAACTTTTCATTAAGCCTGCACCTGAAAAAAATCACAGCAATAGCACTGAGACAAATTCCCTTGCTGACAAACCGTTAATCCCATTATCCAAAGATTCCACTACCACTGACGTCAATCCGGAAACCACAGGACTACGGTCTGGCTCAACCACCGACAGCACGGTCTCATCACCCATCTTATCAACTGCTGAGCATACCCGTACTTTCACCCCCTCAATACCAACACATACAACGGTTAGCGACAGTTCAGCAACGGCTACAGCCCAGACGGTAAACACAACTCAGGCGACCAACACAACAAGTCCACTTACACCGACGACTGCCCTGCCGCCACTGGGTGAGTTGCTTTCCGACAGTGTGAAAATGACGTTAATGGCGTCACTGAAAGACGAGCTGGTGGACTACCAACAACAGCAAAAAAACAGTCTCATGGCAACTGCCGAAAATTCCTGGGGGAATATCACCGGGATAGCTAAGCAGCCCGAAACAATCATCGGTAAACGTCCGGAGGATCCATTGCCGGACATCCGTTACAGTCAGCGGCCACACCCAATGATTGATTTGTCCGAGTTAATATCAGGTATTGAAGCAAGGGTGACAATGTATGAATTATTCAATCTGGTACTCATTGTTTCTTCCTTCACCAGGGCTATTAAAAAATCCTTTCCCGACGACGCCAGGGTTTATAACAATAAACTGAAACAGCTCACTGACCAAATAAAGAGTTATCTCCCGAGCCATGATCAGGATGACACGAAAAGAAAAAGAACCAGAAGAAACCTTACAGAAATGGAAATTGGGAACATTAAATTTAAGTTCGAAAGACTGCTTGATGAATTTGAGAAAGAACCAATGCAGAAAGAGATGAAAAAATTCTTCCAAGGCTTCAGGCAAATGCGTGATACCTTCACCAAAGCTCTGTATGAAGTTGATCACATCACTAATGATCCTGAATTCGAAGAGATGTTCGAATGGATGAAAAATAAAGAAACGATTAAGTCAGGGCTGGAAAAGTACAGCCAAGACATTGAAAAGGCTATCAAAGACAAAGGTTTCTACCAAGCTGGCCAAATTACCTTCAAGGTTAATATACTGTACAACAAAATACAGTATATCCGAGAAGGCTACGAATCAGAAAACCCTTATCATGAATTTTTAAAAGAAATCAGTGCGTTAAAAAAAAATCTGGCTAAGGTACAATCACTGGCCAATAAGGCAGCTGCCTCGGTCAATTTGCATAAGATCTTTTATCAAGCGATTGCTCATGATGCCCTGGCCCTGGCTTACGATAAGAAACTGGGATATTGTTTCGCGGATGTACTGTCCACAGCCATAGCAGGCCAAAATGGGAAGTTCTCAACTTCATTGACTAGTCTGGCAGAGTCAATATTGTTTGGTACCGGTTATACTCGGCTCCCAATCCAGATCAGAATGACCTTGCAGGATGTATTATATCTCAAGACTCCATATTCACTAAAGAATCATCCAGCTTCATTGGGGCTGAATACTGACAGCTTATATATTGCCCAAGCCTACAAAAAAGCACAAACAGTGAGGAATGCAGTAAAGAACGAGCTTAAAATCACATCGCGCAGATTCAATTCAATAAGTGATCTGATCAAGAAACTGCTTCACCAGGTTGATGTTGACAGCCTTGGTACTGAATTGGCCCAGTTTGGGGTTGCACCTGCTTCTGATCATATCTGTTACTTCGCTTTTAGCAAAAGCGACAATGTCTTCAGACTCACAGTTCAGGATGTTCAAGTCGGTGTGATGACGGTTACTGGTAATGATCTGAATCAGCTACAAAAGAACATACTAAAGGTACTAAAGCGTTTTTCTGATAAACAGAAGATACCACTGGTCCCCCCCAAGGCAGATGCTGTCCCCATTCCAGGCACAGGTTTCTGTCCTCTTACCAAGGATATCCTGAGCCCGTTTGAAAACATTGAGTTTGAAAACCTTGAACTGATCCAGGATTCAGCACTAACTCTTAAAGATATAATGACCCACCGCCCCTACGAACTCGAAGCACTTGACAAGGAAAAAATCAACGCCCTGACGACAAAATACCTTGCAACCGTCAAAAATGCTGCCACCCGGAAACGTCTGCACATCAACCTGAAATCCCTGTCATCATCAGAGTCAGAAACACTGGCAGAAATTAAGCAAATGCCCATGGTTTATCTGATGCGGGAAGTCCTTACCGCCCTGGAAATGTATCCAAATCCAGCTGAATACTCAACCAACATCAGGCTGATGAATGCCCACGCTGTCACCACACTGAATGACATCGCCAAACACTTGCCCTCCGCCCCGAAAAAAACCGCTGATGCCGATGCTCAATCAGTACCACAAGGTGCGACCACTAACCTGGACACCATCACTGACGGAGAGCGGTTCAAGCTGGCTGGTGAAAGAGACTTCCGCATGCTTGACCCAGAGCCGGGCGCTAGTGCCGGTGCAGCCCAACCCGACGGTACCCATGGAGCACCCGAAAGCCAGGGCAGCAGCGGTGTATCCGGTAGTACTATTGGTGGGATAATCGGTGGCGGGATCGGCGGCACTGCCGGACTAGCATTGGTATCATTCTTAACCAACTGCTCCGGATGCCTGTCACTACTGTCAAAAATGGCAAGTGCCACTGAGGTCGGCGAGGATGCAGCAGACAGAATCTTGAACGGGCTACAAAACGCAGGTGAGAACACAGGTGAGGAATTCGGGGAGGAATTTGGAGAGAAAGTTGGAGAGAAAGTTGGAGAAAAAGGCGGAGAAAAAACTGGAGAAGAAGTCGGGGAAAAAACCCTTAAAGAGGTTGGAAAGAAAGCTGTCAAAGGAAAGCAGGCCGCCAGATGCACACGCTCGGTTGGCGGCTGTAACCAGGCAGAAGACGGCGAAGGTGAAGGTGAAGGTGGTGAAGCTGGCGGTGAAGCCGGTGGTGAAGCTGGAGCAGGCGCTGGAGCAGGCGCTGGAGCTGGTGGTGAAGCCGGTGGTGAAGCCGGTGGTGAAGTTGGAGGAGGCATTGGAGCAGGTGGTGTCGCGACAAAAAAAGGAGCCAAAACACTTAAAAAGTTGTACGAGGCCATAAAAAAAGCGATCGAAAAAAAACATAAAAAACACTCTGAAAAGCAAGCCTCCCAAGGCTCAGCAGCAAAACCAAACCAACCACCAATAAAAAAGGCAATCGATGCAGAGCACACCACGATACAGCCAACAACCAAACCAGCGACGTCATCAAGCACCGGAAACAGCAACAATATAAATGCAGGTATTGCCACTGTTCCAGACGATGCAACCAGTGTTGACCAACCAACAGAGACATTAAAAACTGTAATAACCACAGAGCCATCAACCAGTCAGACAGAAACTGCTGGCACTATCCCAAAGACAGGAGATGATGACAGCTCCCACAGCGCCGCTGATTTTACAAGTTCTGCACCAGCGACAACACAGACTACTGAATCAACAAACCAACCAATAGCCACTTCAACACCTGAGGCTATCACGCAGGAAGCGAAGAAAAGTACCTCTGATATTTTAAATGGCGCAACTGCTGCACCACTGCTAACAACAACTTCAACGGCCAAAACAGAAGATCAGGCAATAGCAGGTACTACAAGTCAGACGACAATTGATAAAAAAGCAATACATCAATCGACAACCGGGCAAGAAGTATTATCATCTGAAACCACCACAACAGAAGGCAAACTTGGTATATCTGACAGCACAACAAC
>NZ_JAHHPM010000269.1 GCF_024606345.1 Endozoicomonas sp. YOMI1 | reverse complement strand
TAGACTTGGTCTGTGCAGGTCTTTTGGTCGCAATAATACAGTCATTTCCCTGTTTTCAGGGTGGTGTATTGTATTTAGGACTGGCATAAAGGCAGTTTGAGCCTTGGATCATAACAACGAATGTTGCGCTCGTTGTGGTTTTAATCAAGAGTGCTGCAGAATTACTCGCACCATTGCTCACGGGCAGCCACAAACATTGCCAGAGTCGTCAGTTATGCAGCTTTATCACTATATTGAACAGCTGGAAAACCTGCTCAGTTGTCCGGTGGACGTTGAGTTTGCCGTTAACCGCCAGGGCGAAGTGGTCATCCTTCAGGTTCGCCCGGTTACCCGCCTTTCCGGGGGCAAACAATTTTCCGCAGCCAGGCCCACGGAGTTTATCAGTTCTGGCAGGCTGGTGAGTGAAGGGCTGAGCCAGGGGCCGTTGATCCGGTTACGACTCGGTGTGTCCAGCAGTTCAACATCAGCCCGTCTGTCGTTCTGTTGATGTGCACGAAAATACATTGGGTTGGCAAGCGCCCTGCCAATAAGCTGGCAAGTTGATGTCTCATCATCGTTGCGCCTCAGTACCTGAAACTGTTGACCCGGCTGTTTGGTGATCGCCTGCTGGTGGCCAATGCCAGAGGTTACTCTTCAATTTATGGCAGGTAACCTGCCAACCACTCCATCATCCATGCACCTCAGTTGAAGGTAAATGATCCGCCAGGAAAGATGTTGCGCTGCAGGCTATTGCGTGGCCCGGATTGCCATGGACTTTGTCAGAAGGCGTCGGCTGTTCATTAATATATTGGCCACAGAGACACAGAGTTAACCCCTCGTGGTCCCCCCGTGGGAATGCATACCGTACTGACAGTTTGCTCCTGAGGTTCACAGTTGCAGGCCAGTCCATGCATTCCCACAGGGAGCCAGGGTGCAGGAACAGGACTCTGTTTTCCGATGTTTCTGTGGTGATTGAGGAGTAAAGATGATGGATTTGACCACCAACTATATGGGGTTAAACCTTAAAAATCCGTTAATAGCGGCAGCGAGTCCATTGACGTCTACATTGAAAAGTATCCAGCGTCTGGAAAAGGCAGGTATTGCTGCGGTGATTCTGCCTTCCCTGTTTGAAGAACAGATTCGCCAGGAAGAGGAAGAACGGATTGCCCTGTCCAGAAATAACCTGTTGCCGAAGGCCAGCTCTTTTCTGCCTGCAGGCCTGACCCTGGAGCGTGGCTCGCAGGCATATCTGGACACCATTCATAAAGCCAAAGCGGCGGTGGATATCCCGGTCATTGCCAGCCTGAATGGTTGCTCAGAAGGTGGCTGGATGGATTATGCCCGACAGATTGAGCAGGCTGACGCTGATGGTATAGAGCTGCATATTTATTACAATCCACCCTCACTGGATATTACCGGACGTCAGGTTGAAGACGTCTATCTGGACGTCGTAAGAAGTGTAAAAAACAGTGTCACCATTCCGGTTGCCCTGAAAATTGATCCATTCTTCAGTGCCTTTGGCAATATGGCCAAACAGTTTGATGAGATTGGTGTTGATGCACTGGTGATGTTCAATCGGATGCTGCAGCCTGACTTTAATCTCAACAACATGCAGGTTGAAACCAACTGGCCAATCAGCAAAGCCGGTGAGATCGGTATTCCACTGCGTTGGATCAGCGTGCTGCACGGCAAGATCAATGCCTCTCTGGCGGCCACATCCGGAGCCTATGACCATGAAGACATTATCAAATATCTGCTCGGTGGTGCGGATACGGTGATGCTGGCTTCTGCATTGATCCGCAATGGGGCGGACTATGTGTCCGTGCTGTTAAAAGGCCTGGAAGTGTGGTTGAAACAGTGGGATTTTGCCGGGCTGAATGACATACGCGGGTTGATGAGTCAGCGTTCTGTGGCCAACCTGGAAGCCTTTGAACGAGCCAACTACATTCGTACCGTGGATGGAGCGAGGAAGCGCTGACCTGTTGCCTCGTTCCCATGCTCCGAGGGTGTCGCGAAAGACAGATCAAAAGCTGTTTTTGGAACCACAGAGGACACAAAGAACACTAAGTCTTTGAAAAAATGACTTTGTGTTCTTTGTGTCCTTTGTGGTTCCAGTGCTTGTGCGGCTTTCGCGACAGCCTCGCTCCGTGTGGGAACGAGGTGGAACAGTGGTGAGTTTCAGGAATGCCCGGTAAATAGATATGCAGGTAACTACGAAGATCACAGAGGAAATAGAAAATTTTTTGTATAGTGTTTTTTATTAATAACTTTTAATGTCTTTTGTTTTTCCGTTTTTGAAAAAATTAAAAAAACCAGACAATCCACAGGCTAAATTCTGGATATAACATATACTGAACAAACCACAATGATCAATAGGTTGTAGCAAATGATCTGGAAGATTCTGTTTCCCATATTTGTTATGAGTTCTGCACTTTTGGATATTGGGTGTTTAGCCGCTGCACCAATATATGAAAATAAACCAGGCGTTTGCTTTTTAAAAAACAAAATCTTTAATGTCGTTGTTGGTGAAGAGTATAGTGCACCCATTCGATTTGGTGCATTGGAAGCTAACAGTACCAAGAGAGACTCTGTGTATTTCACAATGAAGGGCGACGATTTGCACTATGGCTTCACTCTTACCCTTAATCTGACAGATCCTGAACACTCCAGAAGGCTGTACTATGAGGTAAAAAACTTGCTCCCAGCAGTCAGGAAAACGTTACCTGAACCCAGGTTTACCAGAAATAGTGTTGATATCATCGGATCCTGTGATCAAGATCATTTTGTGATTATATTACCCCAGGCAGGCAATGAGTTTTCTTTTTTCAGGAAAGCGAATGAAAAGAGCGTGCCTCATGGTTCAGGGCTTATGGTGGAAGGGCATCTTATTTCATCGCATTTATCCGACGATTCTTTTGAACCTACGGATAAGAAATTAAGAGTAAGCTTCAGCTCTTTTGCTGACAGGCTTATGGAAAAAAAGCTGAGTAATCTGGAAGAGCAGCCAGAAGTTCCTGCGGTTATTGTTGAGCTTGAAGAGGGTAAGATGGTTCAGGAATTATTGGATATGAAAACTGATGAATATTATCATTCTGCAAAAATGTATGAAGAGAAATATGCAAAAGTAACCAGAAAAGATCATCAAGTGTTAAAGGATATTGATAGACAAATTGAAGATTTAGAAAAGGCCCATGTAGCCCTTTACAAACAGATTGAAGAAATACTGAGGGATTTTCAAAACCAGATAGAGCAGATCAGTTTAAGATGATCAACCAAGCGTTTCATGGGTAGTGACAACCGATGTTTTTTCCTTCGCCAATCAGGCTTTCGATAACGACCTTCAGTATTTCCATTGCTGCTACCTCATCGGCCCCTTCGATCGTCATAGTGATTACGTCGTTTTTGATGATACCTGCAGACATCAGTTTCATCAGGCTTTTGGCATTGGCCTTATGTCCCTTATTCTCAACGGTGACCGTGCTGGAAAATGCGTTACAGGCTTTGACAAATACAGTGCCAGGGCGAGTATGCAAGCCGTTTTCGTTGGTTACTTTGATTTGTGCAGTCTGCATGGTTTTCGGCAAAAATATCAGCTTAAGTGAGTTTGACCCAATGCATGTATCGAAAGGGGTTAACTACTTAATGCTCCCACAAAATAGTTTTCATGTTAATGATCCCTGTCATTTTTAATGAACATGTTGGTAGTAAAAACCCATGAACGCTTTGACAAGATAGAAGACACTCTTGCCATCATTGTGAACCACCTACAGAAGTAACAGCCACGTATAACGGCTTCCACAGGACTCCGCCTGTGAAGCAGGTGTTCAGTGTTCCCGGCATGGAGGCACCTCCACCGTCGTCGTTAACGACTGGGAATACTGTCCTTTAAGGAACTGTTCCGGAATAAGTGCAGCATTTGACAGTTCCTAAGTTCCAAATGCTGCCAAATCAACATCCTTCAAAAAATCGCTTTCCAGTGCTTCTGCCACCGTCATCCGTTGACTTGGGTCATCATGCAAGAGAGCTTTCGCCAGTCGGATTGCTTTTGGGTTAACGCGCATACTTTCCATTTTGGCAATGGCCAGATTCCGTCCAATGAGTTTGCATGCGACAGTCTGCGCAGCATTTGACAGGCCTGGTAGAAAGAAGTAATTCTTTCCGGTAAACATCTCTGTCAGCAACACGCCCAGAGACCAGGCATCTTCAGCCTTTAAGTTGACGTTTTGATAAATCAGGGCGTCGGGTGACCTGTAGGCAAGGGGGCAAAGAGCTGTATGCAGCACAAAGTCTGCCGGACTGCAATTCTTGGTTGTTAAATCAATCTCCGGGTCGCCCGCAGTTCTGGCTAAGCCAAAATCGATCAGTTTCAGGCGAGCTTCGCCATCAATCACAAAATTGTTCGGTTTTATATCCCGATGGACATAACCTTTATCGTGTAATGAAGCAACCGCTAAAGTAGCTTGTTTGAATAAGTGAGTAATCAGTTTTTCATCCCTTTTGGAGATGGCGTTAACTTTTGCAGGATCTTTCCCGGTCTGGGTTCTTGCTTTGTTAAACGCCTTGATTAAGGAATCCATACTTTTGCCATGAAGTGGCGTATAGATCACGCCTTCAACTAATTCATGGGGTATCACATAATCACCGGCGCATCTCAAGGCCGCTTCACACTCTTTTTCCGGGGAATTGACTTCTTCCAGCAGTAACTCCAACTCATCTTGTGCCTTAACCATTTGCCCAAGAGTGATGATGTTTTTGAAATAGAGTCTGGCTAATCCTTCAAATGCTACATTGCGACGAATAACGTCAGCTACTTTAGTCCTATCTGCATGGGGCTTTTTGGCTACCTTGAAACGGTGGTCATGGCGGCACAGTTCCGCACGGCCAAAGGAACCCTCACCCAGATCTTTCATAGGCTTGCCATGTCGATTCGTTAACGAAATAGCACGTTCAGACACCCGACGGAAATCTTTGTACCGAATATAAGCATACACTCGCTGGAGCTTTTTCTTGCAAGTCAGAGCCAGTTCTTCCAAGTCTCGACCCAGCCAACTGCATTGTTTCTCTGGAGTGGGTTCCTTTATACGGTGGGG
Organism: Endozoicomonas sp. YOMI1; assembly: GCF_024606345.1. Taxonomy (GTDB): domain Bacteria; phylum Pseudomonadota; class Gammaproteobacteria; order Pseudomonadales; family Endozoicomonadaceae; genus Endozoicomonas. Next base: position 11,037 of record NZ_JAHHPM010000269.1, on the reverse strand, counting down.
ATGATCTATCATGGATTTTGTTATTTTCATGGCACTATTCCCTGTTAATGTGAAATTTCACTATTACCTGAAAATTCCCTACAATTAGTTAAACATTTTTTTTCATATAGATGCCTGACAGGCTGGTCAGCCAGGGTAACACCCTGAATTCCATAGCGAAGTGGAATTCCCTTGAAAATGACTTTAAACCACATATTGCGGAATCAGGAATCACGGTCATCAATGTATTCCTGATGATCAACTATGAGTGTATACAGTCACTCTAAAGCTGGAGCAACAACGTTTCTGATCGTTAAACATAATCTGATTGTGGAACTTTTTTTTTGTCGGTTTGTCCATATCAGGGACAATGCAATGTTCGACGTGATTCCACGTTTTCCTGAAAATTGAATATTATTGAATGACTGACATTTTCCATGTGGAGTTATAATGGACGCTCTTTCGACTGTTACAACACCTCCAGCACCTTCACAATACCTGCAACATAAATCACCAACCCATGATTCATGTTCTCCAGAATCAGCAGTAAAAAAAGTTGAACCCCAACCAGAATTGTTAATATCAAACGAAAAGGATCAATTTTCTGATGCCACTACGACTAAGGAATACTCTGCATTCCGAAGCGTCTCGCCTCTGGCTTTGATGGGTGAAGATACTCTTGCATCTAATACTGATAAAGTGCGGAAAAGGCCCGGGTCTGAGAGTCTGGAAACGACTCTGGTTGCTCAGAAAGTGTTAAAAATAAGTGCTGATAATATCGAATATCAGGCAACTCAATTTGACATCGCTAACCAACACCCGAAGCATGAACATGAAGCGGCCGGAAGAAATAAAGCAGATGGTTTTTTGGATGGCAGGTTAGATAGTGTTAACCATGGCCCGCTGATCATGCAGGGAAACAGTCTGAGTGACTTCTGCATCGAAATCGATGAAAGCATAAAGGCTGTATTAGAATACCTGCAAAGTTTAAAAGATTTGAAAAGTATCAAAGACAACAAGGGTAATGTTATCGGTACGGGCTATTGCCAGTATTCGAATACACAGGAAAAACATAATCCAGATTTGCAGTTTAAATCGGTTGCACGGCTTTCCACACCTGAACATCTGCAAAAATTACAGGAAAAACCCGGGTTCTTATCAATTTTCTCCGGTATTAAGAAGTTACATCCTGACCTTGATATTCTTATGCTTGACCTACTCCGTCAGGATTTCAGAAAAGGAGGCAATGGGGCAACTGATTATTCATGGCATCAAGATACAGCACCTTTAGATAACCCGGAAGGTTTGGATATAAAAAGAACATTTATTCTGAAACTCACTGAGGGAGAGTCAGCTATGCAGGTTGCTGGCAAACCAATAACGAACTACGGTAAAGATGCCGGAAGCTGGGTTGATTTTCACGCAGGCGCTTATCACAGAAGTGTTGTAGTAGACGGTACCTGTCATCTTAAAATTGTCTGTTTCCTTGGCAAAATGCCTGACTGTGATGTTACTTCGGGTAACCCTGAAGAGTGTGCAACTCATGCAGCAAAGCCATCCGGCGATGCATTATCTGGCGAGCGCTTTACTCTTTACCAAAACTACAGGCGGTATGATGTTCAGCGTTTATCGGGTGATAAAGGAAAACCTGGCTCATGGCGAGAGGGTGTAAAACGTGTAGACCATGACTATTACCTGTTTGTTAACCTGAGAAAAAATGAAGATATTGATACTCGTCTCCAATACATAGACTATTTTGAAGACTCCGAGACATTTCACTGGCAGAGCCAGAATCAAACCTCCCCAAGTTCTCCTGTGGGTCAACGCTTCATCAATCACAAAAGTGAAGATTACCGTATTAATCTATTTGTTCGAAAGAAGGTGAAAGAGAGGAGCATTACTTTGCCATTTATGTATATGGGAAAAGCGGATTATTTTAGTAGTGTCGGAAGTAAACCAATGAATATCATCTGGAAATTACACAACTCAGTACCTTCACATATCTTGAAGGATTTAACTGAGGGAGAGTAGTGTCTGGATATCATGTTCAGAGATTATCCACAAGTGCAGAATTTAATGCAGCCACGTCGATGTATTTCCTGTGAACTGACAAGTAATGGACTTATTTTGATCGAGCTTTTGAAGCTTAATGGGTAGGCACCGTTACTGTCCAGCTGCCCCAGCATAGCCAGCCCTTTTCCGGCAGGGTGAAACCTGACTGCTTCTGTCTTCTGTTAATAGGATTCATAGGGCTTTTCCTAATGGTCAAATAGTGCTTTTTATCACAAAGTTTCTACTCGTTCCTACGCTCTGCGTGTGAACGTATACTCTGACAGTTGAAATAAAAAGCGGATTTTTAGACCAATTTGCTGCCAGCGCAGTAGTGCAGTCTATTCTCGGACAGCCTCCCAAGAACGTTTGTTCACCGGAATTTAAGTGATGGGTACAACAAATATCTAGCAGCAGTTCAAGGCTGATACCTGAGGGCGTCCGGGTTGTAGCCACCATTACTTTATCTTCTTCTTTTGATAATGACCACATTCGGCAAGTGGCGGCCTATCGCTGCTTGCTGCCTTTCAATTTCTTCATTAAAACTTAGTTCTTTTCAATAACCGAAATTTTTTCAGGTAAAAACTGGCCGTAAAAATGGCAAGCGGAAAAATAGGCAGGGAATATTTTCAGAAAGTACAGACATGGAGTCTTTGATAAATGGTGGGCCCAGAAGGATTTGAACCTTCGACCAACGAATTATGAGTTCGCTGCTCTAACCAACTGAGCTATAGGCCCTGAAGCGGTTGGATTATACGCATAGATTTACTCTGCCGCCAACCCTGTTATCGCCTTTTGCCGGTTTTTCCTTACAGTCCCCGCTGATCACTGCCGATTCTGTATAAGATCAGGAATCGGTTGGTAATATTCTGGATGCTATCCCACCTTCTTCCATCCAAATGGGGACATTGGTTCTTTGCCGTTGTGCTGGCTGGCGACCTGGTGGTGGGTAAAGCTTTGGTGGATAGTGCCCGGGAACTTTACGGTATCGCTGCTGCTGAACGGCTTACCCATTGGCAGAATCTGATGACCTACAGCAGGAAGCTGCCAGAAGCCCAGAAGCTGGTTGAAGTGAATGACTTCTTTAACCGCATGCGATTTGTGCATGATATTGACCACTGGGGGGAAGAGGATTTCTGGGCGACCCCGGTGGAACTGCTTGCCAGTGGCGCTGGTGATTGTGAGGACTTCTCCATTGCCAAGTATTTCACCCTCCGTGAGCTTGGCGTTGCCGATGAGAAGCTGAGGATCACTTATGTAAAGGCGGTTGAGCTTGATCAGGCCCATATGGTGCTCAGCTACTTCGCCAGCCCGGGGGAGGAGCCGTTGATTCTGGACAACCTGATCAGAGAGATTCGTCCCGCCAGTCATCGCAAAGATCTGGTTCCCGTTTATAACTTTAACGGTGACGGACTCTGGCTATCCCGACAGCGTGGTGAAGGGGTACGAATAGGTGAGTCCACTAAGATAAAGACCTGGACTGAGCTGCGCCGACGGCTACAGAAGTCGAACAGTCAGGGAAGACTGAATGATGGGAGCAGCTGATGGGTTGTTCTGTTTCCCCCGGAACTGAAAATGGACAGGGATGCCACCATGACACTACTTCGTGAACTGGCACTATCTTTAACATTGCTGTTGATTCTGTTGTTTGCTGGCAGCTTCGTGCTGTCAGTCAATGACGCCCGTCATTACCTTCAGGAACAGTTGAACTCTCATTCCCAGGATACGGCCACCTCCCTTGGTATTGCCATTGCTTCAGCCGGGGCTGGCAATTTTGCCGGAATGGATTCGATCATTGATGCGGTGTTTGATCGTGGTTACTACCGGCAGATTCGTTTTACCGATATGTCGGGCAAAGTACTGGTAAACAGTGAGCACCCGGGAACGTTAGAAGGTGTACCTGACTGGTTTGTGAAACTGATTGACCTCAAAACTCCGGCAGTCACCAGCGAGATCAACCGTGGCTGGGTGCCAATGGGGCAGCTTCTGGTGGCAAGTCATCCGGGTTATGCCTACCGCAGTCTCTGGTCCAAGGTGAGTAAAGATGCGCTTCTGTTCAGTGTCGGTTTAATCGTTGCCATGGTCGGATTGAATATGCTTCTGGGTGTGGTTCTGCGGCCTTTAGCAAGAATGGAACAGCAGGCAAACCGTATCTGTGACCGTCATTTTGAGATACAACCCGAGTTACCAAAAACCAGGGACTTACGCAGGGTTGTTCAGGCCATGAACCGTATGGCAGAGAAGCTGGAAAATGCGTTCTCTGAACAAGTGGCTCTGACAGAAGAGCTGCGTCGAAAGTCGGTCAAAGATCCATTGACCGGGTTGCTCAATCGACGGGCCTTTAAGAGTCGGATCAATACCGTGTTAAGCGAAGACATCGGCGAAGCGGGCGGTAGTTTGGTCATGATTCAGGTGAGAGAGCTGGAGGTGTTGAACCGTTGTTATGGACAGAAGTTTGTTGATGACCTGTTGTTGACCATCAGCTATTTGATAGGAAAAACCATGCTGCCCTGGCCCGAAGCCTTTTCTGGCCGCCGGAATGGATCCAGCTTTATGGTGTGTGTTCCCGCCTGCAGTGTCGGTGAAATCCGCAAGGTTACTGAACGATTATTCAAGGTCCTGGTGGCCATGGAGTTTTTCTCGTCACCAGAAGGTAGTAATAACCTGCATATTGCTGCAGTAACCCACCAGGGGCGCTGTTCCCCGGAGCTGCTGCTGGAGCATGGTGATAAGCAGCTGCTGGAACAGGAGGTCCGGGTTAAAAATTGTTGGGATGTTACAGATATCAGTGGCGAGTCTGGTTATCCGTACATGGGATGGAGTGACACTCAATGGGTCAAAGCGCTGGAAGAAGTGATGTCAGAAGGCATTATCGAGCTGTATGGCCAGCCAGTTATGGGAGTGGATGGTGAAGTAGCGTTTACGGAGGTGTTGGCACGGATAAAACTGGACGGTGAATTGGTCTCTGCCGATTCTTTCATGCCCGTTGTTGAACGCTGTGATTTACATGGCGAATTTGATCGCACCGTATTTTTTGCACTGGTTGATTATATGGATGACCGGGATGACTATCGAACCTACAGCCTGAATATTTCACCTTACTCCCTGATGGACGATGATTTTTATTACTGGTTGCTGGATGCCCTCAAACTGCGACAGGATCTGGCCGGGCGCCTGATTCTGGAAACGGCTGAGCGCACGCTTATGCTGGTGGGGGATCGGGTTGCAGAACGGGTGGATAAACTGGTGGCAACGGGTTGTCAGTTTTCTATTGATCATTTTGGTGTGTCCAGTCAGGCACTGACATTCCTGCAGATGATTAATGCCCATTACCTGAAAGTGGACGGCAGTTTTGCCAGAGAGCTGACGTCCAGCTATGAAAATCAACTGTATATAAGAACACTGTCCATGCTGGCTGAATCCCGGGACATTAGTGTTCTGGCCCAGGGCGTTGAACATGAAGAAGCATGGGAAGCATTAAAACAGTTGGGTGTTGCTGGTGGTCAGGGATATTATCTGGGGCATCCCGAGTTACTCTGAATTGTTCAACGGCAACTCAAAAGAGAACAACCGCCTCTGACACACTATAAAAGCAACTTATGGTAGACATTAAGGAACTCTTCATGACCATCAGACCCTTGCAATCAGTGTCAGGATCAATATAAGGCAGTTAGGCTATCCATATCGATACCGATGGTGCGTTGCGCTACCGAACGCAGGGAGGCTTGAAAGGCGATGCATTCGGGAAAAAGTGCTGGAGATAAAACCTGAGCCAACTATCAGCGGCAGGTAGTTCCTTTTCTTCTGGGTGAAATGAGCAATAGTTTCGAATTTATAGAACTTTTTGCGTCCAGGAAGGTCTCTTGAGCATGAATATTTTATCAGGCATACGTCATACCCTCATTCAACATTTTTCTCCTGTGTCCTTACACGCAAACGTTGCGGAGGATTGCTCTTTTTGCTTGGAAGGTATGTCCGACTCACGGAGCATTTCTGTCAGTATTTGCAGTCATCGTTTTCATTCATCGTGTATTAAGAAATGGCTGAAGGAAAGATCAGATTGCCCAATGTGTCGTCGTGATGTTTGTATTATTGCTGATACCGGGGCACCCCTCCACTATGCAGCCGCTCAAGGCCAGCAGGAAGCCATTGATGCTCTGATTGCCAGAGGTGCGGACGTCAACGCTCGAACCAAAGACGGGAAGACGCCCCTCCACTGTGCAGCCGCTCAAGGCCATCAGCAAGCCATTGGCGCTCTGATTGCCAGAGGTGCGGACGTCAACGCTCGAACCAAAGACGGGAGGACGCCCCTCCACTGTGCAGCCGCTCAAGGCCATCAGGAAGCCATTGATGCCCTTATTGCCAGAGTTGCGGACGTCAACGCTCGAACCAAGGAAGGAGATACGGCCCTAAAAAAGGCCAGCGACAATAAAAAGATAAATATCACAATGATCAAGAGTTTTGCTAATGCTGGATTTGATGTTAATGCACCATGTAATCATTTAGGTTCAACAATGCTTGTGTATGCCGCTGAGGTTTGTGATTGGGGGTTCGTCGACAAATTGAAGGCCAAAGGTGCTGATATTAATGGCCCCAAGGATATAGAGACTAAATATACGCCCCTCCACTTTGCAGCCGCTCAAGGCCAGCAGGAAGCCATTGATGCCCTTATTGCCAGAGGTGCGGACGTCAACGCTCGAACCAGATACGGGTTTACGCCCCTCCACTGCGCAGCAGCCAAAGGCCAGCAGGAAGCCATTGGTGATCTGATTGCCAGAGGTGCGGACATCAACGCTCGAACCAAAGGCGGGAGGACGCCCCTCCAATATGCAACCGAGAAAGGTCAGCAGGAAGCCGTTGATGCTCTGATTGCCTACGGTGCAACGCTCCAGTAGAGCACCACAGGTGCTCATGTCCGGGAAAACAGCAAGACAACGGTCAGTCAGCTAAAAATTACCGCAAAAACAGCAGTAACGAAACCGTTTCTAAGATGACTATTTGTGTGCTTTGTGGTTCAAAAATTAAAAGATAGTTGCTTGACAGGCTCTAACAGAAACTCGCACAACCACAATTATTAGAGGATAATGGCCGCTCGGAGCCTGTCGGACAGTCTTAAGTCTGACAGCCTCCCAGGTAAGCGCATCCATATTGGAACGCCATATTCAGAATAAAAGTCTGAGCGGTGACGAACGGAGAAATTATGGCGCTGGAAAAGATTAAATCGGCTTTTCATTCGGGTATGCAGAATATGTCGGGTCTTATCTATGGTAAAGCCCTGCTCATCGGTACTGGCCTTCTGATTCTATTTCTGTCTCTTGTTGGCTGGTACTGGAGTCAGGAGCCAGACCTGTTTTCAGTAAAGGCCAATGCCGAAAAGCTGGCTGCTGATAATGCTCAGAATGTCGTCACTGGCTATACCACAACAGCAACGCTTTATACCCTGGCGGGTACGCTTCTGAATAAGCCGGGTGGTTTCCTGCGCAATGACATCATGCCACCAGGCGTATTGATGGATAATATGCCCAATTGGGAAGTTGGTGTTCTGATTCAGGTGCGTGATATGGCCCGGGCACTTCGCAAGGACTTCAGCCGCTCCCAGTCACAGTCAAGGGAAGATTCGGACCTTGCGGTGGCTGAGCCTCAGTTTAATTTTGATGCCAGAAGCTGGATTCTGCCTTCCAGTGAACGGGAATATCAAAGGGGCATTAATAAGCTGAACAGCTATATGACCCGTTTGTCAGATCCCAATGACCCGGCTCAATTTTATGCCCGGGCAGATAATCTGACTCGCTGGTTGGGGGATGTGGAGACGCGTCTGGGCAGCCTTTCCCAGCGTTTGAGTGCCAGTGTTGGTAAACCGCGTTTGAATACTGACCTTGCGGGCGCAGCTACTCAATCCACTGACAGTGCTGTTTTGATTGATGTAAAAACACCCTGGTCACAAATTGATGATGTTTTCTATGAAGCCCGAGGCACTTCCTGGGCTTTGATACATCTTCTCAGGGCTGTCGAAGTGGACTTTGCTGACGTTCTGGATAAGAAAAATGCCACGGTCAGTGTCCGACAGATTATCCGTGAGCTGGAGGCTACCCAGGATACGGTTTGGAGCCCGATGATACTGAATGGTTCCGGCTTTGGCTTGCTGGCTAACCACTCTCTGGTAATGGCTAATTATGTTTCCCGTGCGAATGCCGCGATTATTGATCTGCGGCGTTTACTGGAACAAGGATAGTCATATTTTTATATGGGGGGCAATGAAAGCCCCCTGCTTTTGCTTCAATTCTGAATCCATCGCTTTGTGGTATTAAACAGCTTTACGGTCATATCAGTGACAGGCTTATAGGGTTTGGTCGCTTGATAAGTAGCGCGGCAAACGTTTTCATACACGCGAATGGAGATTTGTTTTCTCGGAACAGCCAACGTTTCAACCACAAAAAGAGCGACACTTGCTATCGCCGGAAATATTGAGCCCCTAAACTTTTCTGGCAATTTCTCATAAGGCAGAGTCAGCCATTTAAATATCTTTTGTGTATAACTGACGGTATATTCTTTTAATGATTTTTCTGCCGGACAGGATCGTGCTGTTATTGTTGCAGCTACACCCGTCATCGCCCCGGTAAGCGCTCCAATACCGGTAATGGTCATTACTGTGACGTAATAACCGGCAAAAAGGCCCGCATGCAATAAAGTAGTACACACTTTCAGTGGAATGCACAGAGCCCCGGGAACTTTTGACAGCAAGCGTTTGCCATGACGTTTTACCCTGGACATGAATGTTTCTGTTTTTTCAATAACCTCACACCTTCTAACGGATAGCCCATCACTGTTCCCTGAAGGCGCGTTACTTTCAGAGCAAGCTTCAGTGGTGGTACTCAAGCAGTCTTCAGATTGTTCATCGCTGTGATATACGTTCTCTGGAAGGAGGCTTTGAGCAAAGTGAGTACTGTTTGCTACCGCAATAGATGGGTTCATCGGGCATACCAAGTGGTGAATTCGATCATGTTTTCGGTATTCTGCAGGTTCTACTCAGTAACCAGCTTCTTTTTTAACTGATTGATTTTAAAAAACGATGGTTAGTTGCTGGCTTAGTGTTCTGTTAGGATTTATGTTCTTAGATGCAATATTGGCAATATGGTTCAAAATTTATGTCTGTTATTTCCTCAAGGCTTGAACAGCAACTGGTTTTTATCAAGGAGCTGGATAAACTCAAGGCGGTTTATCGAAAAACCATGGTAAAGTCTGATAACAGCCGACAGGAGAACAGTGCTGAACACAGCTGGCACATTACGGTGCAGGCGATGACTCTGAAAGAGTATGCTGAAGAGCCGGTTGATATTGGCCGGGTGATCAAGATGTTACTGCTTCATGATATCGTGGAAATTGATGCAGGAGATACATTTGCGTTTGCCGGGACTACAGAACTGGCTGGCCAGGCAACTAAAGAAATGCAGGCTGCAGAGCGTCTGTTTGGGCTACTGCCACAGGAGCAGGCTGATGAGTTCAGGGCGCTCTGGCTTGAGTTTGAGCAGTTACACAGCCCGGATGCCCGCTTCGCCAAAGCCATGGACTGCCTGTTACCCGTGATTCAGAATATGGATAGTGAGGGGGGGAGCTGGGCAAAGTACCAGGTTACCCGCAGTCAGGTTTTGAGACGAAACCAGTATCTGGAGCACCTGGCCCCCAGACTATGGCGTTATGTCCTTGAACAGATTGATCACTCTGTTCGTAATGGCTGGCTTCAGGATAGTTGATCTTACCGGGCTAGGAGCCCTCTGTAAGGAAACACCCGCCTGTTAAAAAGGTATTTACAGACTGACGCAGTGCAACAAAAGTGACATACTGCCGCGCTTTCCTGCTTTAGCAAGTTAACTATGCAATCGTCTTTCACTAGCAACTACCATCCCAAAAACCGGTTCAAGACAGGCCTGGGACACTTTGTCCTGTGGTTACTTGGCGGATGGAAAATTGAAGGAAACCTGCCTGAACACCTCAATAAATACGTGATCATCGTCGCTCATCACACATCAAACTGGGATTTTCTCATCGGTGTTGCTGTTAAGCTGATAACCCGGATACGAGTCCGGTTTTTTGCCAAGCACTCGCTGTTTTTCTGGCCCCTGGTTTTTTTGATGCGTCGGCTGGGCGGTATTCCCATTGAGCGTGATAAATCCATCAACCGGGTTGATCAGGCCATCGCAGAGATCAAAAACAGTGAACATTTCGTGCTGGTTATTGCACCTGAGGGCACCCGCTCAAAAGTGCAAAAGTGGAAAACCGGCTTTTATCATATAGCTAATGGTGCCAATGTTCCGGTTGTACCCATTGCCTTCGACTTTCAGCAGCGAAAGGTCATCATGGGCTCTCCCATGTCCATGTCCGGAGATATTCCCTCTGACTTTGCAAGAATGCATGAGTTTTTTCTTTCTCATCCGGGCAAGCATCCTGAACTTGGGTGTGATGGGCCATTTGAAACGCCCAATATATACAACAAATAATGTCCGGGCGATCTGTCAAAAAGGCGGTAGCTGCGGGAGTTACTTTTCTTTCCATGGTGGTTCCGATAGAGTGAAGCAACAATAAAAAGACAGTAAAGGACTCCCATGCCTCTGATTCAGTTTGTTACTCACGACGGCAACCAGTATGAAGCCGAAATCGACTCAGGTAGCACTTTGATGCAGGGTGCCGTTGATAACATGATCGATGGCATTCTTGCAGAGTGCAGTGGCGCTTGCTCCTGCGGTACCTGCCACTGTTATATTGATGAAAACTGGGCTGAGATTGTTGGACCTGCCGAAGGCATGGAGCAAGAAATGCTGGATGTTGTCCGTGAGCCCAGAGAAACCAGCAGACTGAGCTGCCAGATTGTCGTTACTGATGACATGGAAGGCCTGGTGGTTCATTTGCCTGAATCTCAATATTAAATATCCACACCCATAGGCCCTTAGGAACTTTCATTTAATAACTTCGACATTTCAGTAAGCGCTGCCCGCTTCCCGCCACCCGCTGCCC
>NZ_JAHHPM010000268.1 GCF_024606345.1 Endozoicomonas sp. YOMI1 | reverse complement strand
TTCTTGAACAAATAAATCCTGCGACCGGTGGAAATTTATTGCATATTCTGTTTAAAAGTAGCTTTATTAACCATAAAGATATAAAACTGAACGATCTCATTAATATAGTTGACTGGCTGGATAAAACCTATGGATTAACCCCGTTTTTGCAAGGTTGTTTGGAAAACGATGGCTCAACCCCTTTACATTTACTCCTGTCAACCGTCAATACAAAATTACGAAGTGATTGTCTTGATTCACTAACATTACAAGAGCATATTCTGAAGCAGCTATGTCAACCAAATGCAGATGGTCTCCTGCTGGTTGAGTTACTTAAACTTAAAGACAACAACGGCTGCACACCTCTGCACAAATTCTTTTCCTGTAAAAATATCAATAAAAAAATCGATGATCTTTTAATTCATAAACTTGGTCATGAAACATTTTGTGAGCTAATGCTTATCAAAGACAAACAAGGCAATACTGTTATGGATCATTGTTCAAAACTCCATAAGGGTTTACATGAGAAATACAAAAGTATGTTTCAGACACATCCCACTGCGGTAGAAGTTCAGGAGCCCGGCTCTGAAGCATCCGAAAGAATATAAATATAAAGATGATTTATTAAGCATTATGTGTAACAGTCAAAGGGGTTATTGTTCTATGGATATTCGCTTCAATTCAAGCAACTTTCCAGTAGCTTCAAATAGTGATTCAGCAGAAACTTCAAATACGGAACTGAAAGAGCATACTAATCCATCAAGGCCCTTGACAATCAGAGTTGGACGCTCAAAAAGAGAAATGAAGGAAATAACCTTAAATTTTCCGATACTATCCAAGCGGGCTAAACACACAGCATTTAACCCTGTTGAAACAGGCCGTCATAAAGAGAAAATGAATAAGTCAGCCACCAGCATTCAACCCTTTACCTACTTCTGCTCAAAAGTCAATAATCCCATTAGAACTGTTCAATGGTCTACTCATTTCCAGGACATTTATGAATCCCTGAAGCAAGAAAAACACTTGGAGATTGAGGCCCTGTTAAACGCTCTTAGCGATGTTGAGATTAAAAGCCTGCCCATTGCTACCCTCCCCCGTCATTTACTAAAAAAATATGAAAGTCCAATTTCACTTTCGAAATTGGCCAGCTTTTCCAATGAGACAGGCAATATTTTTTTCCGGGTTTTATTTGACCGACTATCCTCAGATGAACTCCGGGTTGCACTTTTAGAACCTGTCGATGACGTTGGCAAAGAGACGTTATTACATCTTGCTTGCTGTGTTATGGATGAGTCATCATTCAAGCAGCTGGAACAGAAACTAGGTATGCAAACCCTTTTGGAGATGATCACCCGCCCCGTAAATGATCTTAATTCTCCCCTTGCATTTGCCTGTCTTTATAACAAAAGTACCTGTCTATTTGATTCCGTCATTAATCAAGACCGGGAATTGATAGAAAAACTCCTGAAGGGGAGTCCCGATACTGATCAAAGCTTAGTGCAGTTCATGTGCAATGATTTAGCATGGCGCTTTTATTGGTATAGCAATGATGAATACAATCACCGTATTAAATATCTGTTAGATGCCCTGAGCAAGCAAGATCGCTTTGACGCTGTCCGTTTTACCGGAAAATCCAATGAGTCTGCTCTGCTGTGGGCCTGCACAGAAATTCATGTTTTTGATTTGGCAACAATATTGACTGAATCACTTGATGATGATCAGAAAGCTGAGCTTTGTACCGCACCAATGGGAACGGGCAATTCACTGGTGCAAAAGTGCCTTGAACTTAATCGTACTAATAAAGTTGTCAAGCTCTGCATGTCAATCCGTAACCCATCATTGAGGTTTAAGGTACTGTCGATTTGCACATCGGAAGGCCATTCCTTATTTCAACAGTGGCTTCCTTATTCTTATGATATTGAAGATGAAAAAGTTAATATAGAATACCTGCTGCGTGGTATGGATGATAAGCATCGGGAGTTATTAATCGCTGGTGATCGGCGTATTTGGGATCAGACAATCGGTGGTACTGATCATAAGTACAAGACCATGTGCTTTTCAGACTTCCTCCAGGTCCAATACGGTCTGAAATCCAGAAAATATATGACTTCATTAGGTCATCTGCTTGCACTCAGGCAGCAAGAGCGAATTCCGATTGTCGTTGCCTTTAACAGAAAAAATATGTGCCTGGCCAGATATTTGTGGAAACAGATTGCTGATCCAGAATTACAACTTAAACTGCTACTTTACAAAACCAAAAACCAGACAACCCTTTTGCGCCATATGCTTGATGATGAGTCTCAGTGGCTACATTTCAAAACCAGGTTAAAGAACACCCATTGCCAGATCGTGCATGATTCATTCGCTGCTGAATTGTATAAACATGCCGTAGCAACCAGACGTTTTGACGATGCTGAATATTACTTCAGCCAAATAAGTGATTCAAAATTAAAACACGATGTAACTGACGACAATCAAAAATTTTATTTAATGAATATCTCTAAAAAAACAGAGACGGATATTGAAAGTTTTTTCCGCGGGCAAACCCCATCTCAATGCACAGAATCTGTTATCTAT
>NZ_JAHHPM010000267.1 GCF_024606345.1 Endozoicomonas sp. YOMI1 | reverse complement strand
ATGGTTTGAGACTCTTTTACCGTTAAATGTACTTCTGGAGCGCTGAGGAATCCTACTTGAATCAGGTTGGTCAACCCGGCCAGCAGGCTTTCGGTGGGAGTTGGCGGATGCGGTTGCTTTCAGAATAAAACCCTGCACACTTGGAATATAAATACCACAGTTTGACCTTAAAATGATTGCCACGTTCAATCTATAGTGTGTCAGGGCCTGTTTGAGGTGACCTCCCGGACGTCAATTTAAAAACGAAAATTTAACTCATTCTCTATTATTCTATTGCTCCTCTTAATATATCGAGGGCGTTAACCGTTAGATGCCAAACCATAGACAGCTAACTGCAGGCTCCATATCTGTAATCAGTGTATTCTGTGATATCGATGATTTCTGTCTGATCTTTCAACAAAAATGGCATAAACAAATTATTAGCAATGCCAATAAGCCTGCAGTTATATTGAAACTGTCTTTTAGTAAAATTACGCAGGATAAATGCCATCGAATTATCTTGCATTCAATTCCAGCTGAGAATAAAAATAAGCTCTTTCGAGCAACCAACCACCACGTTCATAGTCCTTAGCCACCGAATCTGGTGAGACCGGCTGGTGATTCAAATGAAGGCCCCTCAGGCAACATTTCGCTTTGAAACGCACCAGCGCCAGTGTTGCTTCAGCTGCCTGATAATCCTTAACTACCGCATCCGGTGTGACCAGCTGGCCATTCAACGGCCGGTGTCTCAGGCAACATTGTTCCTTAAAGCGTGCTATCTCCAGTTTGCCTTCCGGACTATCCGGGAAAGCGCTAACCACCGCATCCGGTGTGACCGGCTGGCCACACAACGGCCGGTTTCTCAGGCATAATTCTGCTTTGAAGCATACTAACTCCAGTTTGCCTTTTGGGCTATTCGGGAAAGCCTTAATCACCTTTGTTGGTGAGACCGGGTGGCCATTCAATGGCAGTCTCCTGAAGTAACATTGTCCCTTAAAGTGCGCCAGCTCCAGTTTTGCTTTAGCTGCCTGATAATCCTTAACTACCGCATTCGGTGTGATCTGGTGGCCATTCAACAACAGGCCCCTCAGGCAACATTGTTTCTTAAAGCGTGCTTTGCCCACTTTGCCTTCCGGGCTATCCGGGAAAGCGTTAACCACCTCATCCGGTGTGACCCGCTGGTCACCCAACCGCTCGTTTCTCAGGCACAGTTGTGCTTTGAAGTGCGCTATCTCCAGTTTGCCTTGTGGACTATCCGGGAAAGCCTCAACCACCTCTATTGGTGAGACCTGGTGCCCATTCAACGGCAGTCCCCGGAAGTGACATTGTCCCTTAAAGTGCCCCAGCTCCAGTGTCGCATTGGCTGCCTCATAAGCTTGAACAACCTCATCCGGTGAGACCTGTTGGCCATTCAACGGCTGGCCCCTCCGGAGACATTCCGATTTGAAGTGCGCTACGCCCAGTTTGCCTTCCGGACTATCCGGGAAAGCCTCAACCACCGAATCCGCTGTGAGCTGCAGGCCATTCCACGGCAGGTCCCTCAGGTAACATTTCGCTTTGTTGTCCGCTCTTTCTGAAAGCAACAATGTGATGCTTTTATCGCTGACAAAAATTTTTTTAATGAGATGGTCTGATCGAAGGCATGACACATGACGTGTATGAGTTGCACTGAAATTAACAAAATCAGAAAAACTCAATTTCTTGGCAATAAATTCCAATAGTTCGTCAGGAAGTTTGTTAAAATGACAGGTTTCCGGTTGGCAACGTACTTCTTTTACGGTTCTGATACCAAAAAAAACGAATGGAATATCTGAATCGGCAATTTGAGAATTAAGAATGTATGATTTTACTTGAGGTGAAATAGCATTGGCTGGAGGCATTGTAAAAACCCATTATCTTTTATCTGGTTTTGTTAAGATTTCAGATTCTGAAAAAAGTTCCACTTCCGGCAATGTCCTGCCTGTTTCGAGTAAAAAATCATTATGCTGACCGGGTGTCCATATATCAAACCAAACCATGGCCAGTACCAACAACATGCTTAACATCGCTATCCGGGCTCGGGATTTAGTCAGGGGAGCGTCACTGGCTGATTACCTATCAGGGCTGTTGTAAAAGTCGCACAGGCCCTGAATCGTTTCAAGGCAGGGCTGGATCAAGCTGGTTGTGGATGGTTCTGATAAATAACCGGGCATCAGAAAGCTCAAGATCTGCAAGGGACAACGCCTGGTGGTTTTTGCTGCCATCGGTTATCAATCGCAGGTCTTCAAAGTTCAGCTCGCCAAGAGTGCTTGGGATCCGAAGCCGAATCAGGCCATTGTGTCTGATTTCAATCGTTGACAAATCAGGGTTGAATTCAAATGTGTCAGCGCAGCCTGCTATCAGGAGAGGCTTGAGCAGCGTTTCCAGCGTGCTATCAACCGGCTCAGAATGTTCTTTCGCAAGCAGTCGATAAACCGGAGTGAGCAGTGCCATTGACAGGGAGGCAGATAAACGAAGCTGGCTCTGGCTGGAAAGTGCCCTGCGTAATTGCCATCGTGACAGCATGCGCTGGTCTATCAGGTATTCTCCAAGAAGTTGGTCATGGCTTGCTGATTGTTGAATGGCTGCATCAAGCTGCTCTGGTGAGATATATCCTTTTTTTATCAGAATCTGGCCCAGCCTTGAGTTGTGATAGACTGCTTGCCGTTTTTGTTCTTCCATCATTAAGGTCCATGATCTTGTCAGGGCATTGCTTTCAATATCGGCCAACGGGATAATGGTTTGATCATTGCGGAGGGTCGAAAGCGGTTTGTCAAACGGGTGCGAAAATCGTTTTCGCCAACTATTCTCTTCATGGCTCGTTGACAACGCGCTATGAATGTTTTCTTTAACAGGCTCATTCATGTCAAAAAATACGGTGGATACTGAGAGCTTTGCCTTTGAGCAGTCTTTGGCCGAGCTGGAGACATTGGTCCAGAAAATGGAGTCCGGCGATTTGAGCCTGGAAGAATCTCTGAAAGCCTTTGAACAGGGCATTAAACTGACTCGTGGCTGCCAGAAAGCATTGACCGATGCTGAGCAGAAAGTTCAAAAGTTGCTTATGCAAAATGGTGAGCTGACCACAGAGCCATTTGCTGCTGGCGGTGAAGAGCCTTCAGCAGATAGAGGACTGTGAAGATGGCAAGCCCTGTGCCGCTTTCAAAATTTTTCGATCAGTGTCGTTTACAGGTGGATAATGTACTCTCTACAGTCCTGCCTGATGACAGTAAGGTCAGCCCCCTGCTGCTGGAAGCCATGGGATACAGTGTCTTTAATGGTGGCAAAAGAGTGCGGCCAACGTTGGTCTATGCAGCCTGTCATGCTCTCGGTGGGGATGTTAAGCAGGCAAACCCTGCAGCCTGTGCTGTTGAGTTAATCCATGCCTACTCACTGGTTCATGATGATTTGCCAGCGATGGATGATGATGACCTGCGCAGGGGCAAGCCAGCCTGCCACAAGGCATACGATGAGGCAACCGCGATTCTGGTAGGGGACACGCTGCAGAGTCAGGCCTTTGAGGTGCTGGGCAATGCTCGTTTATGTCCTGAATCAACCCTGTCAGACAGTGTTCGATTGCAGCTGGTGACTATCCTCAGTCAGGCTTCGGGATTGGCTGGTATGGCTGGTGGTCAGGCGATGGACCAGTGTGCCGCCGGGACGGTGCTGAGCCAGCAGCAGCTTGAGTTGATGCATACCCATAAAACCGGTGCTCTGATTCGGGCCAGCGTCCGTATGGGAGCATTATGTGCCAGACCGTTGCAGGATGAGGAGTTGCAGTCACTGGATCAGTATGCAAGAGCCATCGGTCTTGCCTTTCAGGTTCGGGACGACATTCTGGACGTTATTGCTGATACGGAGACGCTGGGCAAGCTTCAGGGGGCAGACATGGCTCTGGACAAACCAACTTATGTTTCCCTGATGGGGCTGGAGGCAGCGAAAGCTTATGCCACAGAGCTTCACCATTCTGCGATCAGTGCCCTTTCCGGGTTTGACCATTGTGCTGATTTTCTTCGCCAGATTGCCGATTACATTATTCGAAGAAGCTATTAATGTTGTTGGTTGCTTCAGGAATTGAACCTACCTGTTTTGTCAATTACACGGGCTAGGAGTCTGTCCGGGAATAGCGCCCGTCTAGGCGACCCCGTAGCGAGGACGACAGAAAATTGAGGATAA
>NZ_JAHHPM010000266.1 GCF_024606345.1 Endozoicomonas sp. YOMI1 | reverse complement strand
AGGCATCAGGTTTTGATCCTGACATGCGGGGGTTCGAATCCCTCCACCCCAGCCAGTATTTTGTCTCTGTTCTCCATCTTATAGAAAGTTGTTTCCTGTTATCTATTAATGCTGATTTTTCAGGCAGTTCTCTGTCTGAACCCTCTCTTGTTACTCGATTTTTCCACCTACGCCCAGTATCCAAGCAAGGTAATTTCCCGTGTCGAAAATGATGGTGTTTGCCGGCAACTCAAATCCGGATTTGGTTCACAAAGTTGTCAATCACCTGCATATCCCACTTGGCAAGGCTTACGTTGGCCGTTTCAGTGATGGCGAGTGCGCCGTAGAAATTCAGGAAAATGTCCGTGGCCGGGATGTATTCATCATCCAGTCAACCTGTGCGCCAACCAATGATAACCTGATGGAACTGCTGGTGATGGCCGATGCCATGCGCCGCTCTTCGGCGGTTCGTGTAACCGCAGTTCTGCCTTACTTTGGTTATGCCCGTCAGGATCGTCGTCCCCGTTCCAGTCGTGTGCCGATCAGTGCCAAAGTCGTTGCGGATATGATTGCTGGTGTGGGTGTGGATCGTGTGTTAACGGTTGACCTGCATGCGGACCAGATTCAGGGCTTCTTCGATATCCCTGTGGATAACGTCTACGGTTCGCCTATTCTTCTGGACGATATTGAGCTCCGTAATTACAGTGATGTGATGGTGGTTTCACCAGACCATGGTGGTGTCGTTCGTGCCCGTGCCGTGGCCAAGCGATTGAACTCTGACCTGGCTATTATTGACAAGCGCCGTCCAGAGGCCAACAAAAGCGAAGTCATGAACATTATTGGTGATGTTTCCGGGCGCACCTGTATTCTTGTTGATGATATGGTGGATACTGCCGGTACCCTGTGTCAGGCTGCTGCGGCCCTGAAAGAGAAGGGTGCAAAAGCCGTTTATGCCTACTGTACACACCCAATCCTCTCTGGCCGTGCCCTGGAAAATGTCGCCAACTCCCAGCTGGATGAGCTGGTGGTGACCAACACCATACCTCTGAGCCCGGCAGCCCAGGCTCTGGATAAGATCCGTCAGCTGGATATGTCTACTCTGCTGGCTGAGTCTGTTCGTCGTATCAGTAATGCTGAATCGATCAGTGCGATGTTTCAGTGATACTCGTTGGGATGGCAGATGGTGGTTGGAAATTGTATTTCCAACCACTGAACCACAGTGTATCACCTGAAATTTCTGGAGGTATTGTTGGTAGGCAGGGTTTGGATGTTATGTTACTGAATTGAGCATCCCCAGCTGGCATCATCTTGTAAGGATGCTTTTTTTTGACTCAGAAAAATTCCAGCCTGCTCCATTGTCTCATGTACCTTGCAAGCATGCGTATCTACCTCTTCGCTATTGGCATTGCTAATATTTAAGAGCGTGTAGTAGAAAGTTTTAAAATCTTGAGACTTAATTGATTCACAGGTACGTTGAAGAATTGAAATGCTCCTCAGTAGTGATTCTGGTGATTCATCTTGCTTTGCCTTATGTCTGTTTTCTTTGATTTTTTCGATGTTTTTCGAAACTAAAGTCTTGAATCTCTCAAATTCGTTGGGTCCTTTAAAGTGAGAAACCAAGTGTGAACCAAAGGATTTTAATAAAAATTTTTCAGCCTGGTCTGTTTCTGACTTATATGTGGTATCAAAATTCGGACTACTTCCGCAAGGGCAAGTACTGATACTGTAGGGCATGGCTTTTTTGCTCCTTTTTAATTATCAGATGGACTTTTGGATATTGATGACAGTCATGGGCAGCATTCTTAGGGGCTCTCCTGAAATTTTGGGTAACTGGGCTACTCATTTCATATAGAGGGAATGTTGGGCTGTCAGGTTCCATAAACTCTTTAAAAAAACAGTTTTTTGATCTGAATAGTCCCTGCCCACAGCTGCCTGATTGCGCTGCAGTGCATCATGTTTTTCAGTAAATACCCAGTCTGGTGCGGGAAACATATTTTGCTTTTTTACGCCATGCCGGTATGATATCGCACCTTTGAATCCCTTTGTGGGGTTCTGTTTAAACAGCCTGACGCTGCTTGGTCGCAAGGTTGCGGCAGGTATATTGGAGATAATCATGTCTGAAGCAATCGTTTTAAACGCAACAGCGCGTAAGGATATCGGGAAAGGTGCGAGCCGCCGCCTCCGTCGTGCTGACCTGGTTCCTGGTATCATCTACGGCGGTGAAGCTGAGCCTGTACAGATCACTCTGGAAGGTAAAGCCATCCGTAAGGTTCTGGAAGTTGAAGCTTTCTACTCTCAGGTTCTGACCCTGGCTGTTGATGGCACCAAGCAGCAGGCTATCCTGAAAGACCTGCAGCGTCATCCGGCTAAAGAGTTCGCTATGCACATGGACTTCCTGCGTGTCGATGCAGACCATGAGATCACTACTAATGTTCCTCTGCACTTCATCAATGAAGAAGAGTGTGTCGGTGTGAAGGCTGGTGGTGCGATCGTACATAATCGTGTAGATCTGGAAATCAAGTGTCTGCCAGGTGACCTGCCAGAGTTCATCGAAGTTGACATGGCCAAGGTTGAAGTGGGTGGCCATGTTCACTTGAGCGATCTGACCGTGCCTGCGGGCGTTGAAGTTATCGCTCACGGTCAGGATCTGGACATTGCCAGTGTTCAGGCTACTCGCGGTGGTTCTGAAGAAGAATCCGAAGCGTCTGCTGAAGAAGCTGGCGAAGAGTAAGCATAAGGAGGCATTATGGCAAAATCTTCGGAGCTCTTATCCTCAAAAGAGTCGATTCGACTGGTCGTGGGGCTGGGAAATCCCGGAGCACAGTATGAAGATACCCGCCATAATGCCGGCTTCTGGTACGTTGAGCAGTTAGCAAGAAGTCACGGTGCCATCTTGCAACCAGAAAAGAAGTTTTTTGGCATGACTGCCCGGGTACTGATAGGCGGACAGGAAGTTCGCCTGCTTAATCCTACGACTTTTATGAATCGAAGTGGTCAGGCTGTTGGTGCCATGGCGACTTTCTTCAAAATCCCTCCTGAATCTATCCTTGTGGTTCACGATGAGCTTGATCTGCCTGCTGGCGTTGGCCGTTTGAAGCAGGGTGGTGGCCATGGTGGTCATAATGGTCTCAGAGATATTATCGCCTCTCTTGGAAACAGTCGTGAGTTTTTACGGCTTCGTCTTGGCATCGGTCATCCCGGCAACAGCAAAGATGTGGTGAACTATGTGTTGACCAAGCCATCGGTTGCAGAGCGGCAAAAAATTGATGCTGTTATTGATGAATCGATCCGGGTCACACCTGAAGCTTTGAATGGCAAGCGATCCAAAGCAGTTCAGGAGCTGCATACGTTCTCTGCCTGAGATATTTGCTCTGGTGTCTGCTTAGGAACAGTCTTTAATTAACTTCCCGGTTTAGAGCTTGATCTCCATTCATCCTGAGCGGAGTCGAAGGCTTCCAAGGCACAATGCGTGAGCCGGAGTTCACGCCCTTAGATACTTCGACAAGCTCAGCACTCAGGATGAACGGAGTTTTGAACCTGAGAAATACGGAAGTTATGTAGGGACTATTACTTGCTGACTTTAATAAAACCTGCTAATGAGCTGATATATTTAACTCGGGGATTGGCCAGTAATCATTTCCGTCAAACGTTTTCTCCTTTCTAAGCATGGCGTTGTCGATCAATTGGCATATCAGCTCTTCGAATTCTATTCCGGCATGCCTTGCTCCATCAGGAAACAGGCTGGTGGGTGTCATTCCGGGAAGATTATTGATTTCGGCAAAGATCGGCTCTCCGTCTTGGGGAACCATAAAATCGGAGCGGCTGATATCCCGGCAGCGAACCAGTTGGTGTGCCTGCAGAGCAATCTCCTGAACTCTTTTTCTCTGATAATCCGTAATACGGGCGGGAATAATATGTTCACTCAAGCCCGGTGTGTAGCGGTGGGTATAGTCATACCAGGCATTATCAGGTGTGATGATTTCTGTGGTTGGCAGCACCTGTGGGGTATCCAGTTCAAGTACCCCGGCAGTGACTTCTCTGCCATGAATAAATGCCTCCACCAGTAGTTGCTCATCTTTCTCAAAGCCGCTTCTAAGTCGTTCTGTCAGCTCTTTCTCGCCCCGGGCAAATTGAATGCCGATACCGGACCCCTGGGCGAAGGGCTTGATAATAAGCTTCTCCCCGAGGGCTTCAATACATTGACTGACGGATAAGTGTAGCGGATCGTTCCGGGAAACGACGCAATCTTTTGCCATAGGGATGCCAGCAGTCTGCAAAATACGCTTGGTTGTCACCTTGTCCAGGGCACACGCACTTCCCAGGACTGTTGAGCCAACATAAGGGATGCCCATAATCTCAAGAAGCCCTTGCAGGCAGCCATCTTCTCCCATGGGGCCGTGGGCAACTGGAAAAACAACATCGACCTGGTGGAGCGTCAGGTTGGCGGGCAGCATCTTATTCAGTTCAAGGGTAACTACTTTCTGATAGTTTTTCTCCAGAGGCGAGCTGATGCGACCTGCTGAAAGTCTTGAAACACTGGCTTCAGGGGAAGGGCCACCACAAATTATTCCCACGGTGATTTTTCTATTTGGCATCTAGTGATCCACAAGATTAAGAGTACAGTTCATCAAATGTAGTTGTTTTTGTTGTCTTGCATGTTGTTAATTAATATTCAGAGGTTGCCCAGCGATAAAATCCAGAGGCCAGAATGATGCCCAGCCCAGCTTTCATAACGGTATAGATGTAAGGAGAAGATGAGAGGTAGCTGGCAATAATATAAAAAAGCATGGCTGTACTTGCGATTTCTACGGTGGCCAGAATGCCTCCTGCGGCACCGGTCAGGCAGGGAATGCTGTGCATGCCTAAAGTATGGCCAATGGTTCCTGTCAACGGGCTCGTGCCTTTCCAGAGTTTGCTGGTGTAAGGGTGTCTTTGAGCATAATCGGGGAGATCGTATAGCGATGGGAATTCCTCGATTATTTTCCAGTCATTAACAAGCGCATTTAGATAATGTCTGTCACCGGTGGAAGTAATCAGTGCAACTGGTTGAGCATCAAACCTGGTGTTGCCTTTGCCTTCTTCGACAAGCTGTAACTGCCTGGCGGCTTCTATTAGCTGATTGACTTCTGGCGATTCTGGTCTCGCGGCTGTTTCACTATTCAGGAAGTGCGTATGGTTTCTAAGGAGTAAAGAGCTGTAGGTTGCAGGAGGTTCACTCCCGGTGTCGCCAACTCTATCAAATAGCTTTGCAGTTGCTATTTCCATTGGTATTGCACCAGCGCCTCGTTTACTTAAAGAAAGAACGGCAACCGTTGGTGTAATGTTGATAGTGCCATTTTCGACCCTGTGGCATAGAAGGGCGTCGATCGTTGAAGTTCCGTCAAAATGTAATTCATTTAACACTCTGATGATTTTCGGTGTGGCCACTCTGGCCTGCTGCCTGGGTTCATCGGTTTCTCCCCGGCTCGGCGAAATCAGAGAAAGGTGGGTGATTTTTTTGATTCGCTGATCATGGCAATAATAGTTATTTGAGAGTTGAAGGGGGCTTTCAGGTAAAACGATGGGGGGGGAGCATGGGTCGATGAAGTAATCAGCCGGGGCAAGTACTCGATCGTTGCCAATGAGAATACCTTTTGCCATTCTTTTTTCCCTGGCAAGGGGGGTGTCGGCGCAGTGGTTAAAGTGAGCGGTAATGACTGGTGGGGCGTTGGAGTGCTTTTCAAGGGTATAGCCGGTAGCAGTCAGGTACGCATCGGTATGTTCATCGGTTGCCATTGGTTGAGTGCTTTCTGCTGCAATGGCTGTGAGTGGATAAGCTGCCAGTGCAAGTATCAGTTTAAAAATAACGGTTTTGATCAATTGATTCACAGGATTGTCGCCTTGGTGATTCAGGTAATACACCTTTTACAGTTAAAAAGGCTTGCATCCATGGGTTGGTCACAAGCCGCTTTCTGGTAATTCGTTTTAATGTTGAGTGTTTGGACATTTTTTTGTGCGGATAATTCTATTTTTTGCGAACGACCATAAGCTTTTGTTCAGTCAGAACCTGAATTTCTTGTTATTTTAATTGTGGTTTTTAGTAATTTCCGCAATATCGGTAATATGTGTACTTTTGTACTTTTACATCAGTACAGGTGACTGAGATAAATTGAACAAGGCATGAAGACTGAGTCCTGGTTTCAGGTAATCAAACTGCTGAAGAGACAGCAGGATGTGGAAGCGCTCCATGAGGTTATGGCGGTGTTACTGACTCGAGAAGAGCGGGAGGCTATTGGCTCGAGGTTGGCCATTATGCAGGCCCTGATTTCGGAAGAAGAATCTCAACGGGAGATAGCTGCGCGGATTGGAGTGAGTATCACCAAAGTAACCCGATGTTCAAATTATCTGAAAATGCTGTCTGCTACTGAAATAGCCATGATTGAACAGATTTAAATGCCCTTGAGCCGAATAAACAGCCTTGAGCCTAATAAACAGCCTTGAGCCGAATAAACAGCCTTGAGCCGAATAAACAGCCTTGAGCCGAATAAACAATAGTTCCAAAAAACAGTAGGAATATTAATGTCTGAAGCAGTTATAACGGAAAGTTCTCCGGACTCCGCCGGGAAGCAGGGTTCAGTTCTTGGAGGAACGGTGATCGTTACCGGAACCGCGATTGGTGCCGGAATGTTTTCACTGCCAGTTGCCACCAGCGGTCTCTGGTTTGGTTACTCAATACTGCTGATGGTCTTTACCTGGTATTGCATGTACAGTGCATCACTCTATCTGCTGGAAGCTAATCTGCGCTTTCCTTTGGGTGCGAGTTTTGATTCTATTGCCGAGGGCACCATTGGCTCTATTGGTCGTGTTGTTAACGGTGCTTCTGTTGCCTTTCTTTGTTACATCCTGACTTATGCCTACATCTCGGGCGGCAGTTCCATCATTACTTACTCTCTGGACGCCGTGGATGGTGTCTCTCTCTCCACGCCCATGGCCAGCTTTGTTTTTGCCCTGGTGCTTTCTGCTATCGTAATGACCGGAACCCGCGCCGTTGACCGGGTCAGTACGGTGCTGATTGGCGGAATGGTGATTACCTTTTTGTGGAGTATCAGTGGCCTGCTGGGCAATGCTTCCTCTGACTATTTGATGCCGGGCCTGTCGTTTGCCGAGGTGTCTCCTTTCTCTTTCGGAGCGTTGGGCTTTCTGACGGTCAGTTTTGGTATGCAGACCGCTGTGCCCAGTATCACCCGCTACCTCAATAAGGATGGCAAGCAGGTAAGGTTTGCGCTGTTGACCGGCTCGTTGCTGGCCCTGGCGTTTTATGCCCTGTGGCAGTTCAGTTTCTTTGGCAATCTGCCCCGTGAAGCGTTCCCTGGCATTATTGCTGCCGGAGGCAATATTGGCGATATGCTGGGCGCACTTTCTGAATCGGGTCTTAATGTGAATGTTTCGAATGTGTTGCAGTGGTTTGCCAACATGGCGGTGGCCAGCTCATTTCTGGGTGTTGCTCTGTGCCTGTTTGATTACATCGCTGACCTGTTCGGTTTCGACAACAGCTTTGTGGGCCGGTTAAAAACAGCTGCAATTACGTTTATTCCACCAACCCTGTTGGGTGTATTCCTGCCCAATGGTTTTATTACTGCCATTGGCTTTGCCGGGCTGGTGCTGGTTGTTTTCTGTATTCTCTCACCGGTAATGATGGCCTGGGTTGGTCGTCAGCGAGGTGAGGATGGCTATCAGGTGCCGGGTGGGGCCGTGAGAATGGGGCTGATCTTCCTCTTTGGCATTGCTGCCATGGTGCTGGCGGGGCTTGATTTGATGGGGGTTCTGCCAAAGTTTGGCTAATGCTTCTTTGATGTGATTGGATTGAGCGCCCGGAGAGGATCTCTCCGGGCGTTTTTTTATCTGCCAACATAAAATTTCTGAAATTTTTTCCCTCAGTCTTTATAATTCGCCCCCATTAACTATCTTCAGGAGCGAGCAGAAGCGCTATGGGTTTCAAATGTGGCATCGTTGGATTGCCAAACGTTGGTAAATCAACGCTATTTAATGCCTTAACCAAGGCGGGTATTGATGCAGAAAACTTCCCGTTCTGCACCATTGAGCCCAATGCCGGTGTGGTTGCCATGCCAGACCCCCGTCTGGATAAGCTTGCGGCAATCGTTAAACCTCAGCGAGTGTTGCCGACCACCATGGAGTTCGTGGACATCGCGGGTCTTGTCGAGGGCGCTTCCAAAGGGGAAGGTCTGGGTAACAAGTTTCTGGCGAATATCCGTGAAACGGATGCGATTGCCCATGTGGTTCGCTGCTTTGCCAATGACAATGTTATTCATGTGGCCAACAAGATTGATCCCCGTGCTGATATAGAAATCATCAATATGGAACTGGTGCTGGCGGATCTGGAAAGCTGTGAAAAACAGCTGCAGCGTGTTGCCCGTTCTGCCAAGGGTGGAGATAAGGATTCCTTAGCCCAGAAGGGATTGCTGGAAAAAATCATTCCGCACCTGGAGGCTGGTAATCCGGTTCGCTCTATGAATATGAGTGATGATGAGGGGAAGCTTGTTCGTTTGTTCCACCTGTTGACCATCAAACCCACCATGTATATTGCCAATGTGGATGAGGATGGTTTTGAGAATAACGAATACCTGGATACGGTTCGGGAAATTGCTGCTCAGGAAGGAGCCGTGGTGGTGCCGATCTGCAGCAAGCTGGAATCGGAAATTGCCGAACTTGATGATGACGAGCGTACAGAGTTTCTTGCCGATCTTGGCATGGAAGAACCCGGGTTGGATCGCGTCATCCGTGCCGGTTATGAACTGCTTGGTCTGCAAACCTACTTTACCGCAGGAGTGAAAGAAGTCAGGGCCTGGACGGTGAAGGTGGGTGCCATTGCACCGCAGGCTGCCGGTGTTATTCATACTGACTTTGAGCGTGGTTTTATTCGTGCGGAAGTCACCAGCTATGATGATTTCATCAAATACCATGGTGAGCAGGGTGCCAAAGAAGCAGGCCGTCTGCGTGTAGAAGGCAAGGCATATATAGTCCAGGATGGTGACGTAATGCACTTTCTGTTTAATGTCTGAAACTTCCTGATAAAACGTCGGAAGAAGGCACGGGAAAGCGTGCTTTTTTTCGTTGTGCCCGTGAATCGGGTATTTGTCTGTCGTCGTGTTATAAATCCGCTTTGCTTATAGGCTTTTTGCTTGACAGGCTCAGGTGAAATCACTAAAGTGTGCACCATCTTTCGGCGGCTAGGTAGCTCAGTTGGTTAGAGCACAGCACTCATAATGCTGGGGTCGGCAGTTCGAATCTGCCCCTAGCTACCACTTATTCGGATATGTATCCTGCGTAATCTATTGGGGTGTCGCCAAGCGGTAAGGCATCAGGTTTTGATCCTGACATGCGGGGGTTC
>NZ_JAHHPM010000265.1 GCF_024606345.1 Endozoicomonas sp. YOMI1 | reverse complement strand
GGGCGCTATTCTCGGACAGCCTCATAGGTTCACTGCTACTATAGTTTGGCTGACATATCCGTACCCGGGTTATGAGGCATTCAATGCCATCTGGACGGGGAGTTATGTCGCTCAATTGTTAATTTGAAAATGCTTCCAGAGGCGCATTCCCTGTTGAAGGGCACTGCCTGACATTTTCCGCTTAAGGCTTTCTTTCAGGAAAGCTGTTGATTGCTGGAGCGTTTTGCAAATCCTGCTTATGTTTTTTCTGGCTTATGACCATGTCCGATACTTCAATCGCAGTTATCAGATTCACACTCAGGAGCTGGGCTGCTGGATTGATGGGTGTTTCGGCCGATCAATTCTGCAATGGAAAGCGTGCAACTGCAAACTCTCTTCACGTTTTTTAATGGAAATCAGGGGAAAGGGCATACCATCCATGATTAGAATGATTGCCGGGGCTGAATTATTCATCAACGGGGCTGAGGTTTTCAGAAAATACTGTAAAAAGTTGATTCTTGTTTTTGCTGTTTTTCTGGTGGGTTGCGCCAGTCAGAATGTTCAGCAAGTTGATCATAGCGCTGCAACCTCAATAGACAGTCAAGCACCGGCCCGGTCTGATGAGCCTGTTACCCCCTTTGCAGCGGAGACGCTCTATGATTTGCTGGTGGCAGAGCTTGGTGGCCAGCGTCAGCGTTATGATCTGGCGTTGGGAAATTATTTGAAACAGGCACACAAAACAAGAGATATCGGTGTGGCCCGGAGAGCCTACCAGGTTGCGGTTTATGTAGGGGCAAGGCAGGCCGCGCTGGATGCTTCATTACTCTGGGTTGAGCTTCAGCCGGAAAACCCGGATGCACTTCATGGGTCTGCTCTTGAGCTGGTGTATGCTGGTCAGTATGACAGGGCCTTTGCTCAGATGAGTCAACAGCTTTCCCTGGGGGGCAGTCCGGCCTTTGATGTACTCGCCAGCGCCGCTGGCAACGATCAGGGGCCGCTGGCTAAAGATAGCCAGCTTGAACTTATCCATCAGTTTGACAAATTGTCTCAGGTTTACCCGGATTACCCTGTACTGAAATTGGGTAAAGCCATTCTGCTTCAGCAGACCGGTGAGTTTGCATCAGCGCTTACTCTGGCAAATGAGCTTCTGAGGCAGGATCGTGGGTTTGTACCGGCCATGATGGTAAAAGGGCGGGCTTTGAATAAATTGAAGCGGGATGCTGAAGCCGAAATAATGCTTGCTGAAGCGGTTCAGCGTCACCCGGAGAAAAACCGGCTGCGATTGTTATATGGCAGAGTTCTTGTTCATACCGGTAAGCTCGACCTGGCAAGGAAGCAGTTTGAAATTCTGCTTGAGAGGGCTCCCGGGGAGAGTGATATTGTATTGTCTCTGGCGCTTATCACATCGGAAAATGGTTTGGAGCAGGAAGCCGGGCAGTACTTTGAACAGCTATTGGCCCTTGGTGAGCGGAACAATACAGCTCATTACTATCTTGGACGTTTGAGTGAGAAGCAGCAAAAGTATTCTGTAGCAAGAGAGCATTATCTTTCTGTAGGTCCCGGAAAAGAGTTTATGCCAGCCCAGGTGGCATTGACCCGGATGCTGGTTGGGCAGGACAAACTGGAGGAGGCGCTGACCCATGTGGGGGAGGCAAGAAGCCGTCATCCTGCCCGGATGGAATCGCTTTTCCTGTTGGAGGGAGAACTCCTGGTAAATGATCGTCAGCTGGGCAAGGCGCTGATATTGTTTGAGCGGGCACTTAAAACAAACCCTGAATCGGTCAATCTTCTCTATTCAAGAGCAATGGTTTATGAAAAGCTGGATGATCTGGAGGGGTTGGAGAAGGATCTGCGTTCTATTCTGGCGTTTGACCCTGACAATGCTGCAGCATTAAATGCACTGGGGTATACCCTTGCTGATCGAACCGACCGCGTTAAAGAGGCTGAAGCACTTATTATGCAGGCTTATGATTTGAACAGCGAGGATCCGGCTATCCTGGACAGTATGGGGTGGGTGCAGTTTCGCCTTGGGAACTTTGATCAGGCAGAGAAGTATTTGAGAATGGCATACAGTCAGTTTCCCGATGCTGAGATCGCAGCTCACTTGGGAGAGGTGCTCTGGGTGAAAGGCGAGCAAGATGCTGCCAGGTCTCTTTGGGCGGAAGCACTGCAGAATAGTCCTGATAGTCAGATTTTAAAGGATACGGTGGGTCGGCTCACAGGGGGTGATCCCAAGAGTCAGGCAGAAACAGTCAGTACAGCGCAGTGATTTTTTTAAAAAGTAAATGCCGCGCTTTCAGTCGTCTGACGAAGATTGTGCGGTGCATACGCATAATGTAGCTTGGTGTATATGGGAATGGGTGTTGATCAATACTTTTCTGGTTTGAGAATTTTACTGGTTCTATTTTTTTTCATCCTTGCTGGCTGTGCTTCCCGAACGGTTGATTCGGGCAGGCAGGTCAGTGACGAAGATAAAGAGCAGCGCTGGCAGCGACATCAGGAGCGTTTGGGGCTGATTCAGGACTGGGAGATGACCGGGCGCCTTAACATGAAGGTTCCGGGGCGATCAGGTACGATGTCGCTTGACTGGCAACAACAAGGTGATCAATACAAGTTGGCTCTGGATGGTCCCTTAGGTGCATCCGTTGCCCGTATCTCAGGGGATCGTCAGGGGGTGTCGGTCACCGCATCGGATGAAACCCGTTATGGGCCGTCACCTGAAATGCTGCTTTATTCGCTGACCGGGTGGCAGTTTCCAGTCAGTAATCTAAGGTATTGGGCCAGAGGGCTGCCAGCCCCTGGCAATGATGCCAGGATCCAGCTGAATAACCTTGGCTACCCTGACAAAATTGAACAACAGGGCTGGGTGGTTGCTTATCAACAATACGGATTGAGTGACAGTCAGCGGTTACCTGTTCGTTTTGTTGTGAGCCGTGGAAAAATTCGATTGAGTCTGTTGGTGAGTAGCTGGCAGCTTTAAAACTGACACTCAAGTCTTGCTGATGTTAACCCGGATATTTCATAAACGTGCTCACGCTCTCGCTTGTCCTTTGCCGCTCTGAGGGAGTTTTGCTCAGTCGATCGTACTCCCCGGTACGGCGCTCCCTCACAAAATCCCATAGAGCGGCAAAGTCCTCGGCTTTGGCATCCTGCGTCGCCCTGCCTCCCACATCCATGTGGTCGTGCGCAAGATTCGGGGCAGTTTATGAAATATCCAGGTTAATGGAGCGTGGGCGGTAACTCCCGGGTTATGTTGTTATTACCCAAGTGCCTTCCGGGTAATCTTTAGAAATGGTTATTAATTTGTTTAATACTCTATGAACGTTATCATGGTAACTCCCAAAGCCATAGGCTGGTGCCAGGTTCAGGGCTTCCAATGCAGCCTGGTTGGCAATCATGTAGTTGTAAATATCCTGCAATACATACACTGCCCGGCCTCCTGTCATACCATAGATAACATTGATGCCTTCACCCGGATTTGCAATATGAAACATGTGAAATGCGTCATTACTGCAATGCACTAATGTTTCATCACCGTACTCTGCCATTTGAATTTCAAAACCCATAAACATGATCCTCGTTTGAGTTGTTTATCAGGTGGATGATCCAGAAAGACGTCATGGGCTATGAACTCTTATTGATCTGACAATATTTCCCGATGTTAAGTTCAAAGTCCGACGTTTTTTGTTAAGTGTTTCTGTCGTAATGCTTTATTGTGCGTTTTGAGCCATTATTACGGTGTTTTTTTGGAGTCTTCTTGATGCTGACAGAATTGGTGTTGCCAGCCCCGGCCAAATTGAACCTGTTTCTGCATATTACTGGTCGTAGACCTGATGGTTATCATAACCTGCAAACGCTTTTTCAGTTTCTGGATTTTGGTGATCAGCTGACTATCGCCAGCAGTGATTCAGGTATTGAGCTGGTTACCGGTCTTGAAGGGGTGGAGCCAGAGGATAATCTGATTGTTAAGGCCGCCCGTCTTCTGCAACAGGAGACCGGTTGTCGTCTTGGTGCAAAGATTCATCTTGATAAGCACCTGCCTATGGGGGGAGGACTGGGTGGTGGTAGTTCCAATGCGGCGACCACTCTGTTAGGGCTTAATGCCTTGTGGGGATTGAACCTTGCCATTGATCAGCTGGCAGCGCTCGGTTTAAAACTGGGTGCTGATGTTCCGGTTTTTGTTCGCGGGCACAGCGCTTTTGCCGAAGGGGTTGGTGAAATTCTAACTCCAATCGAGCTTCAGAAAGCTTGGTTCCTGGTTCTGGTTCCCAATGCACAGGTGAATACCGCCGCGATGTATGGCCACAGTGAATTGTCAAGAGATTCTTTGCCGATTACAGTGCGCGACGTCCTTGAACGAGAGGGGGCTGCTCTTGATCAGGCTCCTTATAACAAGCAGGAACACCATCAGAAACAACAGCGGCGAAACGATTTTGAACCTCTGGTTTGTTCACTGTATCCCGAGGTTGATAAAACGCTCTCTCTGTTGGATAATCTCGCAGATTCAAGCATCGGGCGAGCCATGATGAGTGGTTCCGGGGCATCGGTATTTGCCCGGTTTGCCAGTCGTGAACAGGCGTTAACGGCACAGGCTGAACTGACTCTCAACGTTACTAGTCCTGAGATTGCAGATGATACATCAAAGCTACACAGCTTCGTGGCGCGCGGCATTAATCGTTCGCCCCTGCACACAGCTTTGCAGCAGGCAGGTTTAACGCTTTCAGCGTGATCCTGACTGTTTATCGCTCAAGACTGTTTTGATGTTAACTACGATAAATCGGCCTGGATTGTGCACGGATTGATAAAGAAATTTACTGGGGTGTCGCCAAGCGGTAAGGCATCAGGTTTTGATCCTGACATGCGGGGGTTC
>NZ_JAHHPM010000264.1 GCF_024606345.1 Endozoicomonas sp. YOMI1 | reverse complement strand
TCCTCAATTTCTCGCAATCCTCGCTACGGGGTCGCCTAGACGGGCGCTATTCTCGCACAGCCTCCTAGGATGGATGCTGCTGGCATTCTAGCATTTCTTATTATCAGCGACATCACTACTGTAAATTTATAGGGACCACTTAAACTCCAGTCTGACAGAGTTGAAATTATAATTGGAATTTAACTCAACAGAACCACCATCCGGTAAGCAACTGCCTGCAGTGATTCTATTGGTCCTGAGCTGCACTTCTCCGCAGTCACTGAACGAGAAACGAGTGTTCTTCTTGATAAAATAGATACCCTCTTTAACGCTTTCTCCAAGACCGATACTATCCAGTCCGTAAAGAATGGCTGAGCCTGCAAGCCGGTCTCGGACCTTATCCGGGTTGTCAATGGTTTTGTAAATGAATGAGCCGATGCGCTCTTCATTGATCTCTTTTCTCTGTTTGAAAGTAAATACTGTTTTTTGGTTGTCGGTTTGATAGGCCGGTGCCTGATAATGATCGATGGATGAAACATCGTTTAAGAACGGAGCTCTATCGTGCGATTCAACAAACATGGACTGATCAGCTGATGAATTGGATATAAAGCCCAATGCCATAGATAAGTAAATCGTTCGAAAAAAATTTTGGGCAATATTTCTTATTTTCATAGCATTCATCCTTGAGTTAGTTTGTTTCTGTTTGTTTTTCTCCAAAAGAGATTTTTGGTTTTTGATAAGAAGTAAATGCCTTTTTAGTTCTATTTAGATAATCAAAAACCGAATGCTTAAAACAAAATGTTTTAAACGCATATCAGCATATTAAGCATTAAATGACTGAAAATAACTTGAACGAAGGTATGATATT
This sequence comes from Endozoicomonas sp. YOMI1, assembly GCF_024606345.1. Classification (GTDB taxonomy): domain Bacteria; phylum Pseudomonadota; class Gammaproteobacteria; order Pseudomonadales; family Endozoicomonadaceae; genus Endozoicomonas. Next base: position 7,902 of record NZ_JAHHPM010000264.1, on the reverse strand, counting down.
TCGATTCGATATATTTTTTTGAGTTTATTAATTGCATTTTGCGAATATAAATATTTTTTATATTCCGGATATGATTTCCAGAGAATATCTCCGGAAACCATTGGATGTCAGGCGCGGGACATGAATTTCCCGGTTTCTGTATTGATTTTAATGATTTCCCCGTTACTGAGATACTCTGGAACTTGAACCTCCAGGCCAGTGCTGACCCGGGCAGGTTTTGTCCTTGCCGCGGCCGAGGCTCCTTTTATGCCAGGGGCGGTATCGACAATTTCCAAAGTAACGGATGCTGGCAGGTCAATCGCCAGTAGCTGGCCATCAACCAGCAGGGCGGTCAGGCCCTCCATATTGTCAGCGATATAGAGAAGCTGGCCCTCAATTGTACTGGCATTGACGAGGTACTGGGAATAATCCTCAGAATCCATGAACGTACACTCATTGCCTTCACGATAGAGGAGCGTTACGGCTCTTCTCTGCAGATCCACATCAGTGAGGAGAATATCTCCGGTGAGTGTCTGCTCAAGTTTCTGGCCGCCGGTAACAGAATTGAAACGAACCTTATACAGGGTCTGGGCACCGCGGGCAGATGGACTTTTCGCCTCAACCTGACGAACCTGATAATACTGGCCTTCAATGTCTACAATCTGGCCTTTTTTCAGCTCTCGAGCGTAAGGCATTGGATTCCTCGGAATAACTGGTATGCAAATAAATACGGATGAAGTGATGATTGCTCTGGTCTGTGCCGATTGGCTCCGGATAGTCAAGTTCCAGCATCAGTAGTCTTTGCCCGGACAGGCAGATAAAGCATCCATCGGGGCATTTTAAATTGATTATGGCTGCTGATAAAGAGAGCAGTGCGTTAACTACTGCTCAATGTATGCCGGATTGAGGTTTTTAGAAGAGGCCCATCAATGCAGATGTCGTGGGTTACTGGATTTACCAACAACCTTGCCCTTTTTATCGAGAATTTTATCCCTGGAATCCACACGATATATCTGCCTTAAATACTCTTTTTTAATGGCTTTCTCATCAATGAAAGGCTTGGTATCAATATGCCAGGTATTCAAGCATGTACAGGGGGTTCGGCATAATAACCTCCGTGCCAGTTATAGTGTGCGCGGTAGCTTACCTTTCGGCATGACTCTGTTTGTTGATGCAGGGCATAAAAAGGGTGCTTTATCATGAAAGTGTTTTGAAAACCAATGTAACCCGCTGATGAAACGTGGTATCTGTTAATTTCATGAAAAATATTTCACGGTACTCGCTAAAAGAGGGAAAAATTGACTTGTATCAATACTCGAAAAAAGCTTGGCCTATAAAAAAGAATAAATATCCAAGGGGGATGCTATATGACGACAGTGATTGACCGAATCATCAAAGACCATCAGCATATGGCACGCTTGCTGGACTACCTGGATTACGAAGTATCTGGTTACCGGGAAGGCAGTGAGCATAATCCTCAGCTGAACATTATCATTGAAGCGCTGGATTATATGCATAACTATCCAGATGCATTTCACCATCCTCTTGAGTCCAGGTTAATGGCCCGGCTTCGTCCCCGGTTGGCCAGTAAGGAAAAACGGATTCAGTTTGACTTGATTGAGGATCAACACAGGCAGATTACGGCAATGACCCAGAGACTTGTGGAGGCTTTCAATACCGTTGCTTCTGATCAGGTTATCCCGATAAATCTGCTACTGGCTGAATACACGCTCTACAGTGAATTGCAACGGGAGCATATGGAACTGGAAAACCAGTGTATGATTCCGGCGATGCAGTCCTTATTGACTGTTGATGATCTGGCACTGGTTGATAATGATCTTAAACAGATGTCGGATCCACTTTTCGGTTCTCATTTGTGGGGGGTATATCAAAATCTGTACCGGTACGTTACTGAGCGGGAAAACGGGGTTGAGCCGGTTATTTGATGTTCAGACCTACTCCTGCCTTTACTCTCCAGCAAATTCAGTGTTAAAAATTTGCTGGCAGTCCTGTACTCCAGCTACTTGCCGTGACTCGGTTTCTGGCTTGTCACGTCATCTTTATCTGCTTTAGCCAGTCTACAATGCAATAGCTCTGATGTTCATAAAGTGGTAATTGTATTCTTTCCGGGCAGTTTTTTATTTCGCTATCTATCAGCGTGCAGTGTTGAAACCTGAGCAATAAAAAAGAGGATGAAGTGTGGGTAAACCAATCACATGGATTGTTGCAGGCATCTTCTGGATGCAGGCTCATTTCGTTCTGGCTGATGCCATTCCTCCGGGAGAGATTGCGCCCGAGCCGGGCACCGGCAATACCGAACAGGAGCTGGTCAGGGCCTCCGACTATATGGTGGCTGCAGCTAACCCCTATGCTGTGAAAGCTGGTTATGAAATTCTTAAACAGGGCGGCTCTGCTATTGATGCTCTCATCGCCACTCAGCTGGTACTGAATCTGGTGGAACCTCAGTCTTCAGGTATCGGTGGGGGTGGGGTAGTTGTTTATTTTGATAATAACGCCAGGCAGTTATCAACCTGGGAAGGCCGTGAGACTGCACCGGAGCTGGTAAAGCCGGATCACTTTCTTGATCAAACAGGAGAACCCCTGGCGTTTTATGATGCTGTTGTGGGTGGGCAATCTGTGGCGACCCCGGGTCTTCTCAAGTTGATGTATGAAGTGCATCAAAAGCATGGAAAACTTGATTGGAAAGCCTTGTTCAAGCCAGCGATAAAACTGGCCCGGGAAGGGTTTATTGTGTCAGCAAGACTGGCCAGTCTGGTTGCTATGGATCGAACTCGTCTGGACCGGTATGAATCCACGAGAAACTACTTTTATCCAGAAGGGCCTCCTGTGCAGGAAGGCGATCTGCTGAAAAACCTGCCATTTGCCAATACTCTGTCTCTTATTGCCAGTGGTGGGATTGATCCTTTCTATCAGGGAGAGATTGGTCGCGATATCGTAACAACGGTGAACTCAGTAACCGATAACCCTGGCCTCCTGAGTATGAGTGACCTGAGACGTTATGAGGTTCAAAAGCGTAACCCTGCCTGTATGGACTACCGGGAATATCGGGTTTGTGGAATGGGGCCGCCGAGTTCGGGTGGACTGACCGTGGGGCAGATTCTCGGGATGCTGGATCATTTCGACCTGGCTGAACTGGGCCAGGCTAATCCCATTAGCTGGCAACTGATTGGTGATGCAACGCGCTTGGCTTTTGCCGATCGTGGACTTTATATCGCTGATGCGGACTTCGTTGATGTGCCGGAGGGGTTACTGGATAAATCTTATCTTCTTGGGCGAAGTCGGTTGCTTAATCCCGGAAGGCCTCTGCAAACGGTTGCTCCGGGCTTGCCACCTGGCGTTGACGATATCAGCCAGGCGCCCGGTGAAGCACTGGAACTCCCGGCAACCACGCATATCAGCATTGTTGATGGCCATGGCAATGCGGTGGCGATGACCTCCAGCGTAGAGAATGCTTTTGGCTCACGCCTGATGGTTCGTGGTTTTCTATTGAATAACTCCATGACGGATTTTTCCTTCAGCCCATTCATTGATGGAAAACCGGTTACCAATCGCATAGCGCCAGGTAAACGTCCAATGTCATCTATGTCTCCCACCATCGTTTTCCGTGATGGCAAGCCCTATATGGTTCTTGGCTCATCAGGTGGCAGTCGTATAATTGTTCATGTTGCCAAAACAGTCATTGCTCATCTGGACTGGCAATTACCCGTGGATGAAGCCGTTAGTTTATCTCACCGAATAAATATGCAGGGCTCTTATGAACTTGAGTCTGGAACTGATGCGGAAGCGCTGGTAAAACCGCTAAAAGCGATGGGATATAAGGTTTCTGTCCGTGATCTTAACAGTGGTCTGCATGCCATTGTTATAAAGAAGTCAGGCCTGGAAGGCGCCGCAGACCCACGGCGGGAAGGTGCTGTTATGGGTGACTGAATATCTGTATGTCCAAAATCGAAGACCAGTGGCACTGACTTAAGACTCCAAGCCCTGATCTGCCTCACCAGAGTCATGGCTATGGTATAGCAAGAAAAGAACGGTTTTTTTTCTTGTTTTCATCCCAAACCAAAGCAGCAGTGATTCCGGATCAGATTAAGGTGCACAGCAGATCGTTCAGATCTTCCAAAGCTTCTGCAACATCCAATAGCTCTAACTGCCAGCTGTACATGGCTCCGGCTCCGATAAGTACTCGCCTGCATTGTACGTCACTTGCAAATTCCAGCGCCGTCTGGTTCCTGTTGTTTTTGACGTTAATATCTGCATTGGCATCAATAAGGGCCATAATGTATCCGATATTGTTTTTTTTGACAGCCGCAAAGAGTGCAGTTTCACCGGAGCAGTCTCTGGCATTAATATCTGCCCCAGCCCTGATCAGAGTTTCGGCACATGCTACATTGTCGGTGCGGTTGCCCAGGTGCAGGGCCGTACGGCCCTGTTGATCTCTGGCATTGCGATCCGCTGCGAACTCAAGGAGTTTTCGAAGATAGGTAATATCATTGAGTCCAGCGGCGATATGAAGTGCACAGTCGCCAAACTGGTTTTTAACATCCACATTTGCCCCGGCGAGCATGACTGCGTTCATGAGTTCTTTGTCTTGACGACTGACCGACCAGGTAAGGGGCGTGAAACCGTTCGTGAGAAAGCAGCCTTTTTCAAATCTGCCATTAATGTCCGCACCTGCGTCAATCAGAGGTTGCATGCACTGGATGCTGCCGGACCCAACGGCATTGAACAATGCATAATTAAGATCAAGACTAAGAACGAGTCCCCCCTCGTTGAGCAGAACTTGCACGCTCTCGGGTTGATTTTTCGCGGAGGCGATCATCAGAGACTCATTTAAAATCTCAGTGCGTCGTCCACTGTTGAGATCCTCAAAACAGTACCATGATTTCACCAGAAATCGGATTGAATCAGTTTGGCATCTTTGCGAGGCAATACGCAGAGCGCCAGCAGCTTCGTTCGCCCCCTTTTTCATCAAATACCGCATAGACTCTACCTGACCTTCTCTGGCGGCAGAACACATTGCCTTATTAAGTTTTTCGGTAACGTAATCTCTATGGTGCTCCTTGAACCAAGTGCTTAATACCCACTCCAGACAATCAATCCGGCCATTTGCAGCCGCTGTATACAAGACAGAGTCAGGCTCAGGGTTTGGCCCTTTTGATTTTTCCCACAATAATTGCAAGCACTCAACCTGACCGTGTTTAGCGGCAATCTTTCCCAGTACAGCCATTCTGCTCTCCAGATTATCAGCATAAATGGCCCCTCCGGATTGTTGCCAGCCTATATTGTCGATATCAAGATCCAGCATCTTTCCCAGTGCTTCCAGATCCCCATAACGACAGGCATGTTCAGCTAAAGGCTGAGAGCCACGAAGCAACGGCAGGACAGGTTGCTCCGAACAGACAAGACAATGCAGTTCACTCCGCTTGGCCTCAGCCTTGGCTTGATCAAGCAATGGTTGAACAATACAGTCAAAATGGAATTGGTGGGACTCAGAGCACGACGCGGTGACCACCGATCGCCCGCCAAATAAACTGGTCGTTGGGTCGTTACAGAGAGCACAGGTTGAAGAATTACTTAAAGTGTTTATCGAATTTGTAACACTATTCATAACAAACTTCCGTTCAAAGTGAGCAGCTGCCTTTCACGCCCATTGGCATTTTCCTGAACTTAATTAATACCAGTCGTGCTTTCTAACTTTCGGTTGCTATACCAACCGGAGTAATGGCACCAATTCACCCTCATCGCTGTCTTCTGCAAGATTGGGCAGTGGGTTCACGGAGCGCTCGGAGGATCTGGTCACGGGATTGTCGTCCCCTGTGCCCCTGGCCAATATGGGGCTATAGCCAGCCGCAGCCGCAGACGATGCTCGTTGGCGACAGTAGCGGTAGATGCACAAGCCAACCACCAGCACAAAAAGCACACCGCCCAGGGCAATACCGGCTATAGCGGCTTGACTCAAGCCTAAAGCCCTGCTATTGCTGGAAGTGGTTGGGATTGTTGTCGGGATTGTTGTCGGGATTGTTGTCGGGGCGACAGGGTAAAACCCACACTGACGAACATGATTGTTTGCCAGTGCCGCAAAATCATAATCACCGGGCCGACAATCCGGCGCCAGCAGACCAGGGTCAATACCTGCACATAAGTTATCCAGCCAGGGATGACAACCAGGGACGGTATTGTTTTCCCAGTGTCCATTGACACGGACATCACAGAGATCAGGGTCAGGACCACCCTTGACACCAGCCCCGGCATATTCACTGTCGACTTCGCAATTTATCGCTGTGGTGCTGGCAACGGAGGTATGAGTGTCTAATACTCCCGCTCCGATGCCGGCAGATGCGCCCTCGCCGGAGGTTGCCACGGTACAGTTCAGCGCGGTGGTATCAACAATCTTTGTAGAATCAAATCCAGTGTTAAGCATGCCCGCCCCGATGCCGGCACCCGCGACAGTGCCGGAGGTTGCCACATTGCAGTTTACTGCTGTGGTGTCGGCAACCGTTGCCAAACCAAAAATGCCTCCCCCAACGCCGATGCCTGCATTGCTACCACTACCGGAAGCTGTCACGGTACAGTTCACCGCTGTAGTGTCGGCAACCATGCCAAAAAAAACAGCTTTGCCCAGGCCAATACCTGCGTCGCCAAACTTACCGGAGTTTTCGACTGAACAGTTCACCGCCCTGGTGCCAACAATTGTGCCATCATGATAAGCCGTACCCACACCAATCCCTGCACCGCCAAATTGAGCGAAATTCTCTACTTTGCAGTTCACCGCCCTGGTGTTGACTACCGTGCCATGACCATCACGACGCCTCCCTGATTCGCGACGTGCCACAAGCTTCCCGGCACCAATGCCTGCAGCCCCTGAATCTTCTGAGTTGGCAGATGTGCAGTTCACCGCAGTGGTGTCGACAACCCTGCCATAATCACGAACAAGCCCGGCACCAATACCTGCTGCTCCGGCGTCTTCCATGCCATCGGAGACGACTGTGCAGTTCACAGCGGTGGTGTTGAACACCGTTCCCCGGACATCCCCCCCGGCAATCCCCGCAACGTCACCCAGGGCAACTACATGGGCATTGTTAACGCTGATATTACTGACCATGGCAGCGTCTGCAATGGTACAGGCTGCGACCGCCACCGGGCCTTTACCTTTTATATTGGCACCCTTAAATTCCAGGCCATTGAGCTCACCTTCACCACCCAGCGTTTGCACCAGACAATTGCTGAGATTACAAATGGTGCCGTTTTCGCGACGGAGTCTGCCGGTAAACGGATGAGTATCATTACCAATGGGCTGGCCCAACTCGCTACCATAAATATTACCGGTCTGCCGGTAAGTACCATTGAGGGGAAAGTCAGGGTCATGGCCGATCTTGCCCAGGGTTGCAGCATCCGGCACTGCTATCCACCGGTCATTATTACCGCCGACTGTGGCCCCGGCTGCGTCCGGCAGTTGTCGAGCCTGGGGCGTTGTGCTGGCCGGTTTACGATGCTGCGGCGGTTGGTCATGCTGTCTGTTTTTTACTTCACTGTGGTCGTTTACCTCCCGGGTATTGTCCGGTAATAACGGTACGACGTCAGATTCCGAGCACACAGCCAGCCGCCCCCACCGTCCCTGTGGCTCGGCAGACTGGGTTGTTGCAGGTCGCGAGTCGCTGGCAGTAACGCAGGCGGGCATGGTTGGTGGCTGTATCAAAATCACTACCTCCTGGTGAAGGGCGTATTCGTGCCTGGCTCGGGGATTCTCATGGCAAGAGAGCAAACAACCCGAAAAATAGAATAGCCTTGGATACGTGATTTTGCTGTGAAAATTCCCGAGAAGGGCATAAATCTGGCCAGCCGGATACAATTTCCCTTCACCCTGAGGCGGAGTTGAAGGGCTTGTTGCAGTTAACAAAAAACCTA
>NZ_JAHHPM010000263.1 GCF_024606345.1 Endozoicomonas sp. YOMI1 | reverse complement strand
ATAGTAACTGCCCACTTAGCCAGAAAATACGATTCCATTTGGCCAACTACTTATAAGCTGTCCGGGATGGGTATCACGTTGACCAATAACGTCGTCAGCAGGTGCCTATCCATCAGGTCTTGCTCGATCAGTATTTAGATACCATCCATCGGTTAAACTGTGAGGTCCGCTGACCTGTCGGATCCATCGACGTGTTCGGGATCGATAAAGCTCCTGGTACATGGTCATAAAGATATAGGCACCAAGTTCCAGTCCCTGTTCAATTAAATAGTCTGATCTATGATCCCCTTTCCCATAGAATGGACGGATAATCTGATAAAATTCATCGGCATGCTCTTCGTCTAAATCTTTGTGGCAGTGATAATGGGTGAGTTCAGACGACTTAAGCCAGTTTCGGCCAACAATAGCCTGGCCAAGATAAGACGAAATGTGACTGAAAAGGTCTTCGATTATTCCGATGGTTGCAACTGCGGTATAGAGATCACCCGAAAGGCATACATCAGACAATGTGCTGTTAAATGATTTCACCTCAGGCCAGAGAGCACGTTGTTCGATATAATCTGAAGAAACACCCATAGCGTCAAGAAACGAAAGAAATGTGCTTTCATGGGCGTTGCTTAGCAGGCCATTGCCGTGTTCTTCCATGACATTCTTCAGGGTGTTTATACGGATTTCCGGTCTTGGCAACCGTGAGGCGATGACGGACATGGGCCGGGAAAAATGGACGACGGCAAATAAAAATTGTATCTGGGTCTCAATGAAGTCTTGCCGATCGAAAGTACCCTCCGTAAGGGTCTGGAAATACTCTGCACGTTTCAGTGGGTATCTTTGTTTTAGTTCGTTGATGTAATGTTCCATAATATTCCCTTTTTTAATTATCAGTTTAAATTTGACTGGTATCCAAATGGATAAAATCACTCTCATCAATAGGAGAAACCCCGAATAAAGTGTTAGGACAACTATAAATAGAACAGGCTGCCCCTGGTTTAATACTGTTAGCGATAAGCCAGCGCTTCAGTTCGGTAAGACGGGAATCCAGAGAAAAACACAGAGTTACGGACTCTGATATCAATGATTGCTCATGTGCAGCATGCCTGAGGTAGCTGTCAAGAGGGTTTGACCAATATCCTGGTGGTATTGGCAAATGGATCAGTTGCCATGGTTTTCCTGTCGATTGCAGTTTGAAATCTTTAGTGCCTGAATTATTTCTGATATTGCTGTCTATCTGAGACAGGCAGGCGACACGATGTAACGAGGGTAATAACGGGGACCGATTGTCCAGAGAGAGTAGCTCTTTGCATGAACAGAAATAAATGTCCAATGTACAGGACACCTTGACCAGTTTACCAAGGTGGAAACCTGAAAAACTTCGTGTGACATCGTCATTATTTTTTTTCATGGCGGCTTTTTTCATGGCGGCAAAGAAAACAAAATCCCACCCTCTATAGTTGGTGTTGGTCAGCCACTTTTTTAGTGCAAACCAGATCATTCGGTGGATTATTTTCTTGCCACGGTATTGCTTTGATAGCTTGAGGTCAGCCAGATAGAGCGCCGTATAAGATTGATTATTAACCGTTACTGGTTTCCATACGGCAGCGATAGAGCCAATAACAGACTCACCATGCATCGCCAAAATAAACAGGGCCTTCCCCATGGCGCTGAAAAAGCCATGATAGGGAGTACCATGTACAATAGTAAAATGATCTCCAGCCTCACTGAGAGGGTACTGTATTGATTGCTCAATGTTTTGCAATTGTTTTGCGTAGGCTTGAATAGCAACTCCATCTAAAAGTTTAAAATGAACATCCATAAACAAGTGCCTATTTTTTTGTAGCTATTTCAATTCGGTTGTAGAACATGCTTTTGTCCTGGCTTTTGTAATAACTGGATGATTGATCATCAAATGAAAATTCTGACTCTAGTAATGGACGCAGGGATTTTACGTTATTTAATTGCCTTAGAATCAGTGTACTTCCTGAACGCATCGTCTTAAGTGAAGTGATGTGTTGAGTAATGCTTTCCTTGTCGCACCAATCAAGAATATTAGACAGACTGATAAGATCGTAGTGATCAACTTTATCCAGATCAGGCAGTGGTGAGCAATGATAATTGAAATCATAATCTGTTTCAGACGTGAGGAATGATGGTGCGCTGGATTTAAGGTAACGACCTAAAAAGATACTCTGCAAAAAGTAATTGTCTGCGCTATTCTCTTTACCCAGTGCTGCTGTAAAACAATTTTTGAAATACTCAATGTAAGAGTCTTTTTCAGCATGCTGAACGGCATTGTCACCAAACATAGCCGTAAGAAACGTATTGTTAAAACAGATATCAAATATTGGCTGCCAAAACGAAGCGCCAGTCCATTTTGACAAAATTTCTTTACGGGTGGTGAAATCAGAATTAAAAAACAGTTCCAGTTCGCTTTCTGAACTGATAAATTCGATAAAGATCTGGCGAAAAATTCGGAAATAACGCTCGAATGCGCCATTTTGATTGAGTCCTGAAGGATCATTGTTTTCAATATTTAATAACGGGTAATCCTTATTTTTAATTGCGGTTATTTTGTTTTTAACATGTTGTAACTGAGTAGGGTTGATATCAAAAAGATCAACCTGTAAATGAGGGAGCTTATCTTTCAGGGCAAGTGCCGTACAACCACCAGAGGCAACCAATAAGGCTCTCTTTCCCTGGTTTTTCTGGATGCAGTCGATTTCCGGGCTCGGATCTTCCCTGACAACAGCAAAATTCAACGGATGACGTTCGTCCATATTTTGTCTCCATTATTGGTGAGTCAATGAAGATATAGACCATTAATTGGTTATAAAGTTCCAAATATTTTGTCAAGGCAAGATTCATTTGAGATGGATTTTTCTATTTAACCTATTGTTTTTAGGAGAATGTGGACTTGGGAATAAATGATCTCACGCACTTCTACAAAATGTGCTATTGATACAAATAGCAAAATACTGCACAAAGCAGTCAGGGGCCGTGAAGTGCACAACTACACTGTTAATTCATCAAGTAAAGTAGAGAATAGTAACGAGATGAACATATCGTCAGGTCAGTTGGCTGCTTCTGACCATCCACACACAGATGCTTCAAATCGCCTTGAGGTGTATTCCAGGCCCAGGTCGAGATCATGGCCCGGGTCGAGAGACGTTTGTCAAATACCAGTTGCTGGTGTAAATACCCAGATTGGGACAGATAAACAAGAAAGCACTATGCACCAGAAAACCACATCGATACAAGATCGTCGTTGTTTACTGCCCACAGACGTAGAGTTGAGGGAAAAACTTCGGAAACAGATCGCTGGTGAATTCAAAAAAAGTGAAAACTGCACAGTGTTTTGTACTGTACATGGGTATAAGGAAAAATGCGTAAGAGTGCGTTTCACTAAACAGGTGACACGTAAATTGCGGCAAGAGGGGCTTGCCCATGAGTCATCAAATTCGATCGTGCGCACTCTGAGGGTAAAAAATACACCAACGTCGTGTTCTTCTGATGAATTCTTTTTCTTTGTGAAAAGTGTAAAAGTAAATAACTTTCTTAATGAAACCTTTCGCAACCCTCTGATCAGTAAAAACGTATTTGAGATTTCAAGGCCCTCCCATGGAACACATTTCAAAAGTCATCATCGCTGGGAAAGCGCGTATGCTATTACTCACACAGTGCCAGCACCGTTAGTTGATAGCAGGTACTTATATATAATCCCAAGAGGTGAAGAATTACCCCCCATGGCTATTATGGACAAGGAAAAGTATCTGAGCAAAAGAATGGCGAGTTATTTCTCCGATACCATCAGTGTTATATCGGAAATGTTAAATGATAAGGATGATGACGACAGGCAAAAGGTGGCAAACTTAACAGCCCTGCTAAGTCCGAACACCCTGAGTGGTACTTCAGGGCATCCAGACAACAGCTTGCCAAAAGACAGACAGGCGGTTCTGACAGCCGGGACGTTTCTGAACCGTATCAGGCGTATCACTGAGGGGTTGCCCGGCAGTAGCGCCAGTCCAGGCGACCCCGTCCAGGCGACCCCGTAACGAGGATGGCAGAAAATTGAGGATAAAAATTCGGTTTTGTGAGGTGAATAGCGGG
>NZ_JAHHPM010000262.1 GCF_024606345.1 Endozoicomonas sp. YOMI1 | reverse complement strand
CTTTCCCTCTAACCCTTGATATCATTGATGGTAATCAATTTATCGGGAATTGCTGGTCTCAATTTGTGGTAACGGCGCTGATGAATACTTAATGTCGCTTTTTCAAGACAAAGATGACAAGATTTCTTTTGTTGTCAAAGGTCAGGATGAAACTCTATATTGTTTTGGGGCAATAAGGACCGTGAAAGCCCCAGGTCAATTACATTACGCACTGGTAGATTGAGTTAAAGCTTTATGAGACTTTCACCCTGACCAAACTTTTAGCCAGAAGATAACGAGAAAAGTTATGAAAATAAATTTTCCAAATATTTCTGAGCACAGCAACTGTGCTCAATTGTTTGCCAAGTTACAGGTTTCACCCAAAAAATTTGTCTCAACTGAAGAAGATCCAATTAAATCAGTTGATATCGATGAAGGAGAACATTATCTAGCCTGTTTTGAGCATGGCATTAGAAAAATTGGCATACTGCCTGCGGATACACAAATATTGCTAAAAAGAGATCTTAATACCAGCGTTCCATGGCTTATTAAGGGCATGGCAGGGAAACTTTTAACCAGAAAAATTTTGGTCATCGAAGAACCATTTCAACTTAAACCTAAAGTAGGAGAATTGGCAATATATTTAGGAATTCTCAACGATAAAAAAGAATTCCCAAGATTTGCTAAACATACAAAAGTGCTTACAGAAACAAAGGATGGATCACTTGCAATGGCTGCTAAAGTGGTTACCGATCAACTTTATAATCGGGATTCTGAGACAGTAATTTTAAAGGGTAGTGCTACAACGGATAAAATAATTACTTTGAATACTCCTCTTAAGCGCACATTAGCGGACATTGCTATCGATGTCATCATCACAAGATTTCATGACGCTCTTGCATACAAAGACGAACTAACCCGATGGTTGCCAAATCACCCATTAATAGCCTACATGGAACAGTTGGCAACTTTAACCGCTGAAATTCCTGATTATAAACCTTTGGATGATGAAATAAACAGTAAAACCAATCAACAAAAAAGAGCAATTGTTAACTATATAGAACGAATTAAACAACCATTAATAAATTTGCTATTTGAACATTATCATCTGCGTTTTATTGAAGCGCACACACCAGAAGAAGATATCCAGGAAGCGATTGATTATTATCAAAGCACAACCACCAATCCTGTTCTGGATTTGGTCCAAGTTGATCAGGAATTTTTAAAACCACACGGTATTGAAACCTTTCTTGATATTCACGCCTTCTTCAAAACACCTTTAATGAATATGAATAAAAGAAATAATTTTAAACATAAAATACGAACGCCTGAGGAAGCTGACAATTTTACAAAATTGGCGAATTTATCCATTGACCTGGTTTATGAAATAAGTAGATTTATCGAGTTTGAAGAGATTCAGATCGATTCTTGACCCATCGTACTTTCGATCTGACCGCTTGAAAAACTACTACCTATCGGCTGTCGATGGTACGCAAACCTCTTTCTCCGGCAAACTGAGCTTTAACCAATGCTGTACAAAGAACCATGGATTCAGCTTAAAGCCAGCATCCGCTGACTTTAACATCAAAAAATTTGAGGAAAATGAAGACTCAATGAATCTTGTCAATACTTAACAACGCTGCCCTGAGCTTACCGGGCTCCAATGGTGGCCGTATAAACCCGTGATAATGCCCTTGCGGGTTAATTAAGGCCAGATTGGCACCGTGATCCACCAGATAAAACTCATCCTCAGGATCAACCACCGGTGTAAACGGGACATTCATCTGAACCGCCAGGTTATAAATGCTGGCGATTTCTCCAGTGACTCCAGTGAAGTCCTTATTAAAGTAGGGCACATAGGCTTTCAGCTTTTCAGGGGTGTCTCGTCGTGGGTCCACCGTCACCATCAGGTACTGCATCTCTTTAGCCAGATTCGGTGATTTCTCCTTGAGCAGTGCATCCAGCTTATTTAACTGACTGAGCGTTGCCGGACAGATATCAGGGCAGAAGGTAAAACCGAAATACACCAGACTCCAGCGTCCCTTAAGATTTTCTGCGACAAATGGCTGGCCGTGATGGTCAACCAGCCCTTCCATGGTGAAAGCCCTGGGTGTTTCAAACACCACCGCCCCCATTTGTTGCAGCTGCTCTTTGGATAACGCTGGCTTGTTGATAAATTTATTCGCCGTCACCCCGAGCACAACAGCGACGGCTGCCAGTAAAATAGTGACCGTCTTGCGCACCGCTTTACTCCTTTCTGTGTCCACAGGGACTCCTTACACCCAGAGATAAAATGAATAATGGTCCACCAGTAACACCACAAACAACAGCATCAAATAGGTAATCGAAAACTTGAAAGTCTTGATGGCAGCATGAGGTCTGCTGTCACGAAGCAGAACAATGGACCAGTACAAAAAGCGAACTCCCAGAATGGTTGCACCCAACAGATAGATCACCCCACTCATACCCGTCAGGAATGGCAGCAAGGTGACCACAAACATGATGATGGTATAGAGCAGAATATGAAGTTTGGTGTAAGCCTCACCATGGGTTACTGGCAACATGGGAACATCCGCTTTGGCGTATTCCTCCTTGCGATGAATAGCCAAAGCCCAGAAGTGAGGAGGCGTCCAGGCAAAAATAATCAGTACCAGCAAAAGGCCATGGCCTTCAAACTGTCCGGTTACGGCAGTCCAGCCGAGCAGGGGAGGGGCCGCCCCGGCCAAACCACCAATAACAATATTCTGTGGCGTTGCCCGTTTAAGAATCAGCGTATAAACCACCGCATAACCCATCAGGGATGCAAACGTTAACCAGGCGGTCAGAGGGTTAACCAGCACAAACAGCATGGCCATGCCCAGTGAACCAATAATAAAGGCGAAAATGACCGCCTGGAGCGGTTCAACCCGACCGGTGGCCACCGGTCGATTATGGGTTCTCGCCATCACCGTATCGATCTGTCGGTCAACCACATGATTAATCACCGCTGCAGCACCGGCACAGAGAGCAATGCCCAGGTTACCAAAGAACAGAATATCCAGAGGCACCCAACCGGGTGTCGCCAGATACATACCAATAACCGACGTTAGGATCATCAGTGCGACAACCTTTGGCTTGGTCAGCTCAAGATAATCCCGCCAGTGGGCACTCCCTGCCGGTAATACACTACTTTGACTCATGCTTCAGCCCTCGCTTTCCTTCAAACTGCTCTTCACAAAACCACCGCCGAATAAGAAGTAGTTATAGGCCACCAGTGATAACAACAACAAGGCACCACCCAGATTATGGGCTACGGCAATAGTCAACGGCAGGCTCCAGATGATATTGCTCAGGCCAAGACCCACCTGAATCGTCAACATGACCATAACCAGCAGCATCAGTTTTCGAACCGTTGACCCAACAGAACCGCCAACCCTGAATGACACCTTAAGCGCAATAAGCATTTGCAACGTTAGCAATATCACTATCAGTATTGCCCCCACTCTATGGGCAAAATGTATGGCGGTTCTGGCTTCAGCATGCAGCTGCCCGCCCAGATAATTCGGACCAATATCCTGCCCAATATCGAACCCCTCTGCAAAATTCATGGGTGGCAGCCATTGCCCCTGACACATTGGCAGATCAGGACAGGCAAGCGCTGCATAGTTAGAGCTGGTCCAACCACCCAGACTGACCTGACCAACCACCAACACCAGACTGAATACTGCCAGCCACTTCAGGAACAAGAACGGCTTATCCGGCACTTTTTCGCGATGCACGCCGGACAACCTCAACGTTAAGAGAAACAACAAACTGAAGGTGGCAAAACCGCCCAGCAAATGAGCAGTAACAACCTGAGGCCACAGCTTGAGCGTGACGGTCCACATACCAAAAGCAGCTTGCAGGGTAATCAATGCAAAGATCAGAATGGGCAGCTTGAACGGTTGACCCGGCTCACGCCGGTTTCTGAATGCCTGAATAACAATCATCAACACCAGGAGCATCAGGGTGCCCGCCACATAACGGTGGATCATCTCTGCCCAGCCCTTATCAACTTCAACCGGAGCATCCGGAAAGAGTGACTCGGCATGGGCAATCTCCTGCTGAGTATCCGGCACGGTCAGAAAACCATAACAGCCCGGCCAGTCAGGGCAACCCAACCCGGCATGCACCAGCCTGGTATAGGCACCCACACCAACCACGATGCTCGCCAGCAACGTTGCGATCAGAGCCAGATAAAATCCTTTTTTCTTCATCACCGCTCCAGTGAGTTGACTACCCATTACCAACCCTTTTTTTAACCAAAAAATACCACATTAAACAAAACCAATGATTCAATAATCATTTAGTACCCATTAACCGATATTGGACGCTTTCAGCAGTTTTTGCAGATCTTTCAGCACATCACCACCAGGCTGATTAACCTGGTATCCCATGATCAGATTACCCAGCGGATCAATGATAAAAATACGGTTTTCTGGCCAATGTTTCAGACCGAGCGCTGCTTGCACATGGTTTTTGTCGGCGTTTAGCCAGTAAATTCCCGGATGCTCGGTTTCAAGTTCAGAGGAGGGCACCGGTTTTTCCGGTGCAATATAAAATCGGGTCACCCGTTCAGACTCTTTTCCCAGGGCAATATGCACCTGACGGGTTTTATACAGGCTTGCTACGCACTCAGACTCTTCACAACGGGTACTGCCAAACACCACAACTCGCCAGAGGCCCTCTGTTTCTGTTGCATCTACACTTTTTTCACCATCCTGAAGATGCAGTGCGGAAAACTGGGCCGGTGGTAATAAAAGCTCGCCCTTATTGGTCCTTCCTTCAGGTATCCATACCCCGGTAAAGTACATAACCCAGGCTAACCCCATGGCAATGGCTGGGATCAGAATGACAAGGGCAAGCTGCAGCCGGTTTTTATTCGTGGTTGTCTTGGTCATGATCACCTCACACGTCATGGTTGTTCTTGTGGTTCTTACCTGCGCGAATCATCTGAAACCCATACAGCAAGAGCAGAACCAGTGCCATGGCAAACCATTGAAAGGCATAGCCCAGGTGCTTCTCTGATTTCAGATTAATCACCATTGGGCGCATCTGTTCAGCGCCTGGCTGACCAGCCCTGAGTACCATGAAAAAATCCGGGGTCACACTCTCTATGGCTTCCGATATTTTCAGCGGGTCAAACGCCTGGATACGTTTAGGCCAGCCTTCGTCCCAGATGTCTTCCGCCAGCATAAAGGGTTTACCCAGGGGCTTATACGCAAAGCCGGTCAGTATCAGCTGCCCCGGATCCGTCATCACCTCTGGCAGCCGTTCCCGATCACCGCCGACAATCCAACCCCGGTCAATCAACAACCACACTCCGTCATCGGTCAGAAACGGCATAAACAGCTCATACCCGACCTCGCCCTGGAAAACCTGATTATCCAGCAGAAAGTATCGATCCAGGTCAAACCGGCCGCTCACTGTAAAAGGCAAATACAAAGGGTCTTCGTGACGTTGAATACGGGAAAGGGTCAACGGCTCAAGGGCATGCCGGGACTCATAAGCCTGTTCCAGCATCAACTTCTGCTCGTAACGTGACAGTTGCCAGAAGCCCAGACTCACCAGCACTGGCAGAATGGCAATCACTAACAGGGTCAACTTCAATCTGAATCCAAACATCAAGTGAACGGTCTTTATATGCTATGGTGTCCCAGAAAGTGTGGAAAAAACTGAGTTCATCTCAGAAGTTTTCCTTGTGGATAACTTTCTTGAGCCAGGAATATGTGGATAAAACTCGTCGTTATTGTTCTTTTTATTGCCGTGGTTATCAGTCTGGGTACTGGCTTTTATTATTTGCTGACTGAGAAAAAGAGTTCGCCAAAACTGCTGAATTCCCTGAAAGTTCGTATCGGTCTGACCGTTTTGATTATGGTGATTATTGTCGCCGCCTGGCTCCATGGAGATATCCACAGCCAGGCCCCCTGGTTATATCGATAATGATTAATCATTAAATCAGATAAACGAAGATAAACAGTCCAACCCATACCACGTCTACAAAGTGCCAGTACCAGCTGGCGGCTTCAAAGGCAAAATGATTATCCGCCTCAAAATGCCCCTGATAAACCCGCACCAGCATCACAGCCAGCATAATGGCTCCCAGGGTCACATGAGCACCGTGAAAACCGGTCAACAGGAAGAAGGTTGAGCCATAAATGCCAGCACTGAGGGTGAGACCCAGTTCATTATAGGCTTCAATGTACTCTTCAACCTGGAAAAATAAGAATGCAGTACCAAGTACCAGCGTCAGAATCAACCACAGTTTTATCTTGTAGCGATCATTAGCACGCAGTGCATGATGCGCCAGTGTCAGTGTGATACTGGAAGCAACCAGCAGAAGGGTATTCAACAGTGGCAAGTGAAAGGGATCGACAACATCGGCAGCGCCAACAAAAAGGTCATTGTCCGGATTCACCATCAGCGGCCAGCTCGCGGTAAAGTCTGGCCAGAGCATTTCGTGGGTCATCGCCCCTTCACCTTCACCAGCGAGCCAGGGGACGGCCAGAACCCGAACATAGAACAGGGTTCCAAACAGTGCAGCGAAGAACATCACTTCTGAAAAAATAAACCAGAACATTCCCCAGCGGAATGTCCGATCCATCTGCGCACTGTAAAGCCCGGCACGGGACTCCTGAATGACATTGCCGAACCAGCCAAACAACATCCAGGCCATAATCAGGCCACCGGCGTAAAACACATAGTGTGCACTTGAGTCCTTAACACCGGCGGTCATGTCATTCATCATCATGCCGGCACCCAGAAGGGTCAGAAAAAGTCCAATAGACGCAATGATTGGCCATTTACTCTGGGCCGGAACGTAGTAGGTACCTTCGGTAGCCATAATACTTTCTTTCACCTCTCCTGATCTGACAGGGAGTACGCCTTTTCTCCCGAACAATCTTTAAAAAACAATCTTTAAAAAACAAAGCCCAAAAAATTCAGTTCAAATGGGTTACATCAAACAGCGTATAAGACAAGGTTAACTTTTTTATATGCTTCGGCAGTTCCTGATCGACGATAATCCGCAGCGGCATCACCTTTTCTTCCCATGGCTGCAGTGTCTGTGTGGTAAAACAAAAACACTCGACCTTATGCAGAAAGTTGGTGGCTTCAAATGGCGTCACACTGGGAATGGCCTGGCCCACTATTGTTTTACCTGTAGGGTTTTTCGCAACAAAGTTGAGCAGACCCGGTTCGCCGGGATGCACGGTTACCTGAGGAGTACTGGGATAAAAATCCCAACTCATGCCCGCATTCTTTGTGGCCACAAATTGCACCTTGATATCACGGCTGGTATCCACTTTAGCTTCTGCAGCCTTGTACATATAAGGATTAGGGTCCGTCTTGCCGTTCAGTCCAGTCACCTGACAGAACACGTTGTACAGTGGCACCATGGCAAAACCAAAAGCGAACATGCCACAAGCTACGAGTGTAGAGCGAATGACAGTACGACGAGTTGAATGCTCAATAGACTCAGGCTGCTCTCTATCCTGTTCACTCATACTGACTCCTGTCGTTTACTTCACATCCGGTGGTGTGGTGAAGGTGTGATAGGGCGCTGGTGATGGCACATTCCACTCTAACCCTTCAGCACCTTCCCAGGGCTTGGCCTCAACTTTTGCTCCTCCCCTGATGCATTTGATCACGATAAAGAGGAACAGCAATTGCGTGGTTCCAAACATAAAACCACCAATACTGGACATTTCATTGAAGTTAGCAAACTGCAGTGCGTAGTCAGGAATTCTGCGTGGCATGCCAGCCAGCCCGACAAAGTGCATTGGGAAGAATGTCAGGTTCATCCCGATAAAGGACATCCAGAAATGCACTTTAGCCAGCGTCTCGTCATACATATAGCCAGTCCACTTGGGCAACCAGTAGTAGCAGGCAGCAAAGATGGCAAAGATCGCGCCGGGTACCAGTACATAATGGAAATGAGCCACCACGAAATAGGTGTCGTGATATTGGAAGTCAGCAGGAGCAATTGACAGCATCAACCCTGAGAAACCACCAATGGTAAAGAGCACCACAAACGCCGTGGAGAACAGCATTGGGGTTTCAAAGGTCATGGAACCACGGAACATAGTGGTCACCCAGTTGAATATCTTCACCCCGGTGGGTACCGCAATCAGCATGGTGGCGTACATAAAGAACAGCTCACCAATCAGCGGGATGCCCACCGTAAACATATGATGCGCCCAGACAATAAACGACAGAAAGGCGATACTGGCGGTGGCATACACCATGGAGGTATACCCAAACAGCGGCTTGCGGGCAAATGCCGGAATAATGGCAGAGACAATCCCGAAAGAGGGGAGAATCATGATGTAAACTTCCGGATGCCCGAAGAACCAGAAAATATGCTGGAACAGTACCGGATCACCACCACCACCGGCATTGAAGAAACTGGTACCAAAATGGATGTCCATCAACATCATGGTTACTGCACCCGCCAGCACCGGCATTACCGCAATCAGCAGATAAGCCGTGATCAGCCAGGTCCAGACAAACATGGGCATTTTCATCATGGTCATCCCGGGGGCTCTCAGGTTCAGGATGGTCGCGATGATATTAATCGCCCCCATGATGGAAGAAACCCCAAGCATATGGATGGCAAAGATGAAAAATGTCGTTGAAGGCGGTGAATAGTCTGTTGATAGTGGCGCATAAAAGGTCCAGCCGAAGTTAGGCCCGCCACCTTCCATAAACAAGGTGCTCACCAGCATCACGGCAGCAAAGGGCAGAATCCAGAAGCTCCAGTTGTTCATCCGGGGCATGGCCATATCCGGTGCCCCGATCATCATGGGAATCATCCAGTTAGCCAACCCGACAAAAGCCGGCATAACGGCACCAAATACCATGATCAAACCGTGCATGGTGGTCATCTGGTTGAAAAAAGCCGGCTCGACAATTTGCAGTCCTGGCTGGAACAGTTCTGCCCGAATGATCATGGCCATGGCCCCACCGGTCAGAAACATAATGAAGCTGAACCACAGGTACATGGAGCCAATGTCTTTATGGTTGGTGGTCAGAACCCAACGCATCAACCCTTTGGCAGGCCCGTGATGATGCTCCTGATCTAGTGAAGAAGCAGTATCTGTTACCGAAGTCATATCTACTCTCCTTACCGGCTCGCCTGTTGGTTATCGGGCATGGTCTGCTTGGCCGGATCTTCTACATATTCGCCAGTTTTCTTGTACTCCACAATCTCTTTAGGGGTCACCATTTCACCGGTGTTATTGCCCCAGGCATTTCGCTCATAAGTGATCACGGCAGCAAGGTCCACCTCATTCAACTGACTGGCAAAGGCCTGCATTGCCGAACCCTTCTTACCGTTCATAACGATATCGACATGTGCTCCGATCTGATCCGCTTCAGTGGCCATCGGGCTGCCTTTCAGCGCCGGGAAGATCGGTGGCATGCCGGCACCGTTGGGCTGGTGACATACCGCACAAGCTTTGTTGTAGGCCTGCTCACCTCTGTCCATCAATTCCGCCATGGTCCATGATTTATCCGTCAGCTCACGCTCTTTTCCTGCTGCGGCTTTTTTCGCCTGCAACCAGGCGTCATAGTCTTCCTGTGACTTGGCCTCAACAACAATGGGCATGTAACCATGATCCTTACCACACAGTTCTGCACACTGCCCACGGTAGGTACCGGGCACTTCAATATTGGTCCAGGCTTCGTTAATAAATCCGGGAATGGCGTCACGCTTTACTGCCAGGGCAGGCACCCACCAGGAATGAATAACATCAGCAGCGGTCACCAGAAAGCGAACCTTTTTATCAACAGGAATCACCAGCGGCTCATCCACTTCCAGAAGGTAATTGGGATTCTTGTCCCGAACATTCAGGATCTGTTCCCGAGGCGTACTGAGGTTGCTGAAAAAAGAGACATCTTCTCCAACATACTCATACTGCCACTTCCATTGATAACCGGTAATTTTGATATCAATATCAGCCTCGTCAGTATTGTAAATTTCCACCAGCGTTTTGGTCGCCGGAATGGCCATTAACACCAGTATCAGAAAAGGAATGGATGTCCATACAATCTCAACCAGTGTGCTTTCATGAAACTGGTGAGCTACTGCACCCTTGGATTTACGGTGCTTGAAAATAGAATAAAACATGACACCGAAGACGATCAGGCCGATCACGACACAGATCATCAATATGGTCATGTGGAGTCCGTAGATATTCCGGCTGACGGCCGTCACACCTTCGGTCATATTGACTTCCCATGCAGCACGGCTAATACCCGTTACAGCCAGTCCCGCAAGAAGAAGAAAAAGAGATTTCGCCTGCTGCATCATTATTCCCTTACATCCCCTGACTATCCGCCGATCGCAGCGGAAACTTCTTATTATTATTGTGCAGACTTGTTCTGCTGCTTTACTTCACTTCTCAGAGGTGAGACTGCCAACGGAGCCGTATTTCGCCCGGATGCCTGTGTCATGATACTGACCTGTCCAATGGTCTCGTATTGTTACCAACATTCATCGTCTCCACCCCATGATAAAGCCCCTTTGTGTCATTTACGCAGGTAAAACACAGATGGATTTATTGAGAGGAAGCGATAGTGCTTATATTTATCTGACCTGAAAAACCCCACTACATCTAATCAAGTGCAGATATGCAATCAGTATTGAGACCAAGCCAAACTGCTTAACATACACATAACTGCAAACCCAACACCTCAAGCCATAGAAATACTATGGCAAATCATCCCACGCAGAACACTCTAAGTCTGACAATAATGGTTTATAGAGTATAGTTCTAAAAAACCATTAAACAACATGCTGAAAAAAAATGAAATCGCCAATTTCAAAATACTATAAATGTCGTTTATTGGATTTTTTACACTTCCCATATCACGCCTGTAAAGGACTGTAATTAAACAATATTTTTATTTAGGCTCTATGGTACAAGCTTTTATAATCAAGACAACCTGCTTTTTTAAGGCAATCCCTGCTCCAAAAATCAGAGAGGCAGTAAGTCTAACCAAGCTCTATCACCCTTTTTGAACAGGGTTCGCCATTGCTACTTTGGGATCTTATGAAAAATTCAAACGTTAAGCCACCTGAAAAAATGGCTGTGTTATGACAATTTCCTCTTCTGACTCCTCATAAGCAGTTTAAAGCGTTCATACATTTGCCAGTTTTCAATAACACGGTATCGACATCGATCGCAGACCGTCACACAACCGGCTTTTAATATGCCATAATGGCAAGTTTTAATGTATTTCTTCATCCGGTCATTGTCAGGATAGTTCTGACACCACATCAGTTCCTGATTCAGCCAACGCTGTATGATCTCTATTTCGTCCATGCTCCAGCCATTGCGCAGGGGCATGCACTCCTTTTTAAAAAATTCGTGAAATTCTTTGTCGTCTTCGCTCCAGACAATGCGCAGGGGAATATTCTCTTTAATAATAAAATCGTTAAGTTCTCAAAAATTCAGTTATGTGATAATCAAGCCTGTTTTTAAGTTTTTCTGGATTAATCTTCAAGTCGAGACCGGGAGTGCCTCTGACACGAGAATTACAGGGATAAAGGAGTAATAAATCATTTTCCTGAAACTTTACTGTTGGTTGTTCAGGCTCTGTTTTTACGACACAAGAGGTTAGAGCAGTGATCAGGTGTTCATCCAAAGGCAGCTCTGGAGGCTCCCCGCAGACCGGTTGATTGGGGATATAGCGTGCACAGGCAGGAGAC
This sequence comes from Endozoicomonas sp. YOMI1, assembly GCF_024606345.1. Taxonomy (GTDB): domain Bacteria; phylum Pseudomonadota; class Gammaproteobacteria; order Pseudomonadales; family Endozoicomonadaceae; genus Endozoicomonas. The sequence continues at coordinate 34,573 of NZ_JAHHPM010000262.1, read as the reverse complement.
TCATATACTGCCCCATTGGATCCACCAGAGGCAAAAATTGGAGAGTTGTCTGAATCCTGCTGCAGTACAGGGGGCTGACCAATGGAACTTGCTAGCGGATGCATAACAATTCATATCCTTTAATTTGATAATCGGATTCTATCGACTTGTCCAAATGGTTGAATTAAGTTATTTCTGTCAATCCGTCAGTGACCAGAAACTCGCCGTCTTCGTCCCTCCGGTATTCCAAATTTTTATCTTCAAGCAAAATAATTTTTTATTGGCTCAAAGACACCACTTTCGGCAAACCAGTGGCAGTCTTATGACAATTTTTCCACCTGGCTCTCAAGGTTTTTAATGCGATTGTATGCAGCCCGGTTTTCATGCACGCGGTAACTGCGGTCGCAGATTGACACACAATCAGCTTTTAATGGGCCATAATGACAATAATCGACGTAGCGCTTCAGGCGATCTCGGTCAGGATATTTCTGACTATGTTTCAATTCGCAGTTCAGCCACTCCTCAATATACTGCACTTCGTCTTCGCTCCAGCCTTTGCGCAGAGGCAAGCACTCCTTTATCAAAAATTTTTTAAATTCACTGCACTTTGCGTACCCGTACGTCGGGTATTCCCAACCTTCTTCTTCACACATCTTGTAATCCAAAATATCGTCTTTACTAAAGAAAATAAATGCAAAGTGGAACTTCGCCAGAGCTTGATACTCCTCGGGGACAAACCAGTCTCTACCAGACCAGTCTTTGTTCAGGAACTCATATAACGCTGCAGGCAACCTTGTTAATATTGAATCCGCCAATGACTGTTCTTCATCCCAGGTAGGTTCATTTTCGATCTGAAAACTTTCATAACGATCATCCAATATGTCATGAATATGCCGTCTAAGGGCATCTTTCAGTTTTCCGGGATTTACGTGCAAATCCAAGCTGGAGTGGTTAGAAAAATCTTGCGGGTAAATCAGTAATATATCATTTTCCTGAAACTGAGTCGGTGATTTGCCAAGCTCTGTTTTCACGCCACCAGGCTTAACAGCAGTAATTTGTTGTTCATCCAGCGTGTGCTCTGGACGCTCCCCGGAATCGGGCAGCTGGCGTGAACAGATGTCTGTTATTTGAACGTTGCTATTGAATGCAGTTGCGATAGCAACTTCACTGACCTCTGGTTCAGACGGTGGTAAAGGTAGTGGCTGAGCATTGGAACTTGCTAACGGAGACATAGCTCTTCAAACCCTTTAGTTAAATTTGCGGTTACAGATTTCAGGCTGACAAAAGTGACGAATTCCATCGACTATCGTTACTTGTTTAGATACAACAATTTCAACCAGAACAGTGATAAATCACTTCGTAATTATGGGATCCATTGGCCAACAAATGGTTCCCACCTGTGGAAACATTTTTCTCATGATCAACCTGAGTCTTCAGAAAATACTGCAAGCTCTGCACTAACGCTCTATAACCGCAAAAGCAATGGCATAGTCCTGCTTATCAGCAAGGCTGATGTGCAGTTTTGCACCCAGCCAATCTTTTGAAAATTTCAGTGGCAGGAGCACCCTGATATTACATTCCAGCCATCCATGCGATGCCTCTAAGAAAAGCTGGCATAGCATATATTGTGTGCCATTTTTTTGACTGCACAACAGATTCCAAAATTTAGAAAAAACCCTTATTTTGCAGTGTTTTTCTACATTATTTTTTATTTATAAAAATATTGAAATATATGAAAAAGGGATATTTACTATCCCTTGTTTTACACCCGGTACTATGGTTTTTTAAACATCTACCGGACAGCCATTGCCAGTTATTCAAGCAGGCATCAATGGATGAACACAGGGGATAGATATGGATGTGCAGGCAATCCGACAGTTAATCATTCGGGTCAAAGAGTTGGAAGCGCAAAGCAGACACCTGCAAAAGCTTATTAGTGATCAGGTTGAACAATTACATCGGACGATTGAGCTGCCTGATGACAATGCCTGTGAGACATTGCTGATCTTCACGATGGATTATATTGACCACGTACCTGACTTTCTGGAAGCGCTAAATGAAGCCTCCCGGCAAGTTGGCATTCACCGTTTTATCTCACCATTCCTTGATATTGCTGAAGAAAACTTTATGGCGGCCATAACCCGGGATCATCCCGCGTCCGGTCTCGATTTATTGCTTGATAAGGCCTATTTTGCCCACCGGCTTATTGAAGAAGTAAACGACCATTATCTTATAAAAACAGGATCTACGCTCATCCCGATGAATATGACCTGGGCCAACCTGATTGTTCACTCAATATTGGGGGAAGAGTTTGCCAATGAGCTGGATGTGATTGTGGATAAAACGGTGGATCAGATGATGCGTTCGCAAGCCATCTATCATGAAGAGAAGTTCAGGGAGTTTATCCATGATCGCAGTGCTGAGGAGTGGATCAGGATCTGGTCACGCTGGAACTGCCTTTCCAACAATCTGGGTATTGAGCTTAAATTTACTGCTTCTGCCTGAACTCACCAGCCTGATGAACTTTAATTTTATTTCAGTGTCCTAAGGAGTATTAATCAGAAATTTCTTAACCAGGAGTTTTAAACAGTGAACCCAGTAGGTCCGGTCTGTCATTATCCTAGGTCGCTCATGTGTAGACGGAGTGAAAATATTATTTCTTTTGGCGGATATAGCCTGATGGTTATGTCAACTGTTAAAACGTTATCAGATGTACAAAGCAGCTATCGGAAATTCCAGCAAAATCAATTGACGGCCCGTGATTGTATGTACCTCGTGGCCAATACAATCTACAACGTCAGTGCTTTTACCTTTGCTTGTGCAGTTACCCCATTGATTGGCAATTTTACCTGCTATTTAACCACCGAGCTGTGTGGAAAAAACTGTCATATCTATGGCGACATTATTGAAGATAAAAGCAGTAAGATCTGTATCTACAATAATAACCTGTCTATGGTCCCGATCCTCTGACAACATTTGATCAAGAGAAGCTCAGGGAGTTTATCCATAATCTCAGTGCAACACAATATGGTCAGGCTGAAACAACCTCACCAACAACTTGGTCAGCAAGATGAAGTTACCTCTGCTGCCTGATCCTTCGCGATATTACGGTTTATTTGCACGTTATCTCGTTTTCAATAACAACCGTGATTCACTTTCACTGGGAATGGGAGTCGTAACCTCGGAAGGCACCTGCATTTGATCAAGCACTCCGCCTGTTATAACCCCGGCAATACCACCAGCAACACAGCCTGTGGCACCTCCCACAGCCGCACCCACTGAGGTATGTTCCACTACCAGCATCAAGCTTCTGAAAACATCCAACCTTGTGACATGAAGCCCTCTAAAAGTGCAGCACTCCCTCTCAGGACTGAAACACTGTCGGGAAGCCTGTAAACATAATGCTTCCGCCGGACTAACGGTTGGTGGTGGTAACATGTAAAGTAAACTTTGTCCCGGTTGTTGCCGGGCAGCTCTGGTTGGTTTTCAAAATTCAATTATTTCATGCAGTAAGGTAGACCATTACTGTTTTTTTACAGGCGGGTCATCAACAAATCGAATAATGTCGGTATGATCTTCCAGAATACTCTCTTCCCGGGCAATACGTGCCTCTGGCAAATTCCCCTCCAGCCTCGGATTGACTTCCATCTCATCGCTGAAGCCGCATTCAACACATTCCCGGTAATCCCGCTCAGTCTCACTGCGGAACATTCGAACTGAATCCATTGTGCCGCAGGAAGGGCATACCGCTCCTGCAATAAAGCGCTTGGTTTTCATGGCTCTTAATCCCTGACTGATGTGACTTTTATACGCAACAAAAAAGCACCTCAAACTCTCTGCTGCGTATTTATTTCAAATAGCCGTCATTTAACGGCAAAACTTATCATTGCTGGGGCAAAATGACTGCGAAGTCTAAGCCATTAAGCCGTTTGAATACCACTGTGTCGCAGTAACGCATCAATCTCCGGTGCTCTGCCGCGGAAGTTGATAAACAGCTCCATAGGTTCAGCAGAACCGCCTTTTTCAAGCACCTCATGGAGGAAGGACTCACCGGTTTCCCGGTTAAAAATCCCTTCTTCTTCAAAGCGTGAAAACGCGTCAGCTGATAACACCTCGGCCCACTTATAGCTGTAATAGCCAGCAGCATAGCCACCGGCAAAGATATGGCTGAAGCTGTTCTGAAAACGGTTAAAAGATGGCGGTATCACCACCGCCACCTGCTGTCGCACCTGATCAAGCACGGACTGTACATCGATGTTATCCCGATATTCTTTGTGCAGCTTGAAGTCAAAGAGTGAAAACTCCAGCTGTCTGACCATCATCATGGCAGATTGGAAGTTTTTTGCTGCCAGTAATTTATTCAACATCGCCTCCGGCAGCGGCTCGCCTGTTTCAAAGTGACCGGAGATAATGGCCAGCCCTTCCTTCTCCCAGCACCAGTTCTCCATAAACTGACTGGGCAGTTCTACGGCATCCCAGGCAACGCCACTAATGCCCGAAATCGCCGCATAATCCACTTTGGTCAGCATATGGTGCAGCCCATGACCAAACTCATGGAACAGGGTCACCACTTCGTCATGGGTCAACAGCGCTGGTTTATCGCCAACCGGTGGTGTGAAGTTACAGGTCAGATAAGCGACCGGCAGTTGTAACTTGCCATCCTGTTTCCAGCGGGAACGGCAGACATCCATCCAGGCACCGCCACGTTTATGTTCCCTGGCATAAAGATCCAGGTAAAAGCGACCGATTACCTCTCCTTTTCTGGTGATGTTGAAAAAGCGAACATCTTTATGCCAGGTATCCACGTTATCCACGGTTTCAAACTCAATGCCATAGAGTCTGTTGACTACGTCAAACATTCCGGCAATAGCTTTTTCCGCCGGGAACCATGGGCGCAATTCTTCCTGGGAAATGGCGTACCGCTGCTGGCGGAGTTTCTCGCCATAATAGCCAACATCCCAGGCTTCAAGGTCTTCAACACCGTACTCTGCTTTGGCAAACGTTTTCAGTTCCGCCAGCTCCTGCTCCGCCTGAGGCTTACTTTTTGCTGCCAGGTCTTGCAGAAATTCAATGACTTTATCGGGGGACTCCGCCATCTTGGTGGCCAGGGAGTATTCAGCGTAGTTCTCAAACCCAAGTAGCCGGGCCAGTTCATGACGAAGCTTAAGAATCTGTCTGATGTTTTCCGTGTTATCAAACTCCCCGGCATTTGGCCCCTGGTCAGAAGCGCGGGTAGAGAAGGCGGTGTAAACCTCTTTCCTGAGTTCCCGGTTATCGCAATAGGTCATCACCGGAAAGTAGCTTGGAAAGTCCAGATTCAACAACCAGCCTGTTTTCTCTTTTGACTCAGCCAGCTGCTTTGCGCCTGCCAGGGCAGACTCGGGTAACCCGGCAAGCTCAGATTCATCGGTAATCAGCTTGCTCCAGGCCATGGTGGCGTCCAGAACATTATCCGAGAACTGGCTGGTCAGTTCGGACAGCTGTTTTTTGATCTCGCCGTAACGGGCTTTCTGATCATCTTCCAAGGCAACACCGGCTAAACGGAAATCCCTGAGATTATCGTTAATCACTTTCTGCTGAGCGCTGTCCAGCTGGTTAAATTCTGCAGAATCTGCCAGAGACTGATAAGCCTCAAACAACGGACGATTCTGGCCAAGACGGGTAGCGTATTCAGATAACAGCGGCAAACAGCCATTGTAAGCTTCCCGCAGTGCTTCACTGTTGACTACCGCGTTCATATGACCAACCGGTGACCATGCCTGTCCCAACCGGTCATCCAACTGATCCAGGGGCTCCTGCAAAGAGTGCCATCCGAGAGCGGCACCGGAAGCCAGTAATGCGGCAAGCGCCTTTTCATTATCAGCAATAATGGATTCAATGGCGGGTTTTACATGTTCAGGAAGAATTTTGGAAAATGGCGGAAGTTCACTGGATTCCAGTAGCGGGTTAATCATAAGACAGCTCTCTATACTGTTTAAATTTCATGGTAATTATTGGTAATAGATGGGTGCGTCACCGTATGAATTCAAGCAGAATCCGGTCAATGCATTATCCACTATTTGCATCCACTATTTGCATCCACTAAGGCAGAAACACCCGGGGAGCCCTGCTCAATGAATCAAGCCATCAGAAGCTTCAATAATAAAATGCCAGTTCTTGGCGAAAGGGTCTATATCGATGAGAGTGCGGTTGTTCTTGGCGATGTCACGATCGGGAGTGACAGCTCTGTATGGCCAACGGCGGTTATTCGTGGCGATATGCATTCAATCCGTATTGGCGACAGAACCAGCATACAGGACGGTTCAGTTCTGCATATTACCCATGCCAGTGATTACAACCCCGTTGGCCATCCGTTGACCATTGGAGATGATGTGACGGTAGGTCATAAAGCGGTTTTGCATGGTTGTACCATCAATAACCGATGCCTGATTGGTATTGGTGCCATTATTCTGGATGGTGCCGTGGTGGAAGAGGAAGTCATAGTTGCAGCCGGTTGTCTGGTCCCTCCTGGCAAGCGTCTTGAGAGTGGCTTTGTTTACAAGGGAAACCCGGCCACAAAAACACGGGAAATATCGGAAAAAGAGCGCAGCTTCTTCCGATATACGGCTGGAAACTATGTAAAACTGAAAAATAACTATCTTGAAAATCAGGCTCCTGATAATTAGAAGAAGGGCTGAATCAAGCCCTTTAGCCAATTCTTAATAACTCTTAAAAATCATACCGTTAACTGTTACCCCTGCATTTTTTAATCAGCCTTATGACCTAAGTAGTAATGACGCCCGGACTGTTCATAACTAATCTGAAATTATTAAAGCAATTTATGACTGTTTTCATTCACTTACAGAAGGAATTTGATATGAGCCAACTTTACAATGTGAGCCAGGAAAACAACCCTATCTATAGACAAGCCGAGCTAGCCGATGCGGCCAGAGACGACGCTGAATTAAGGGAAGCCAGGAAAGCCGCCCTGGAACATCACACCAAGCTTCAGTTGCAGGAAGTCATTGATCTTGATGGAAATGGTGATGGCAGGACCCGCGAATCCCGGTTGGTGAATATCCTTGCCAGTCAAATCGTCAGAGGCTAATTTATTGGCATGAACGTACCACCAGAGGCCTATCTATGTCTCTGGTGAATATGTTATAAGCGCGCCCTGATAAATACAGATGGCACCTTCAAACATGGACATATATTCAACCGTTATCCTGCTATTCTTGATCATGGATCCTTTGGGCAATATGCCCATCTTTATCTCAAATCCATCCTGGCAACCCTGATGCTGGTCTCAAGTCAGTACCCGGAAAATCAGTGGCAACTTGCCATGGCCGTCTTTATCTCCTGGGCATTGAGCGCCGCCATTCTGATGATGTCGGGTAAAATGATGAAATTGCTGGGTAGTCGGGGCATATTTGCCATTGAACGACTGATGGGAATGATCCTGGTGATGCTCTCTGTACAGATGTTTATGGACGGTATTGCTCACTATTCAGCTTGGTAAATGCTTACTAACTGCTTCCTGAAAATACTCAATAATCCGGAAGCAATTTTTGCACAAACCCACTGTATTTCCATTACCCTCGAATTATCTGCCGCGTAAAACATTTTTACAGACGCTACCCGCTGCCCGCTTCCCGCGAAAAGCCGGAACCACTTGTGCTTTTGCGGGCAGCGGGTGGCGGGAAGCGGGCGGCGGCCTTTTCCCAGTGAGTAAAATGATGAAGTTATTCTGGAACAAATCCTAAGCAGCCATAGAGCGCTTTTTCATATAAACCAGCAATAGAGATACTGCCGCAGGCGTCATCCCCTGAATACGCGAAGCACGGCCCAGAGTCTCAGGACGGGCATCACTCAGCTTCTGCTTCAGCTCGTTTGAAAGCCCTTCGATCAATGTGTAATCCAGCGACTCCGGTATGCGAGTATTCTCATAACGTCGCATACGGTCTATCTCTTCGGTCTGACGGTCAATATAACCCTGATATTTGGTCTGAATCTCAACCTGTTCCGTTACCTGATCATGGGTTTCAGCGTCTCCCAACAGTCCAGCCACATCGTTATAGGTCAGTTCCGGGCGACGAAGCAGTTCCAGAAGGCTGTATTCACGGCTTATGGGTTTGCTGAGCTTATTTTCCAGGGTACTGGCAGCATCGCTGCCGGGATGGATAAACGCCGCTCTAAGGCGCTCAGATTCCTTCTCAATACGCGCTTTCTTGTCGCTGAATGCCATCCAGCGTTGATCATCCACCAGACCCAGCGCTCTTCCTTTCTCCGTCAACCGCAGATCGGCGTTATCTTCCCGCAGGATCAACCGGTATTCTGCCCGACTGGTAAACATGCGGTAAGGCTCACTGGTGCCATTGGTAATCAGGTCATCCACCAGCACACCGATATAAGCTTCGTCACGGCGTGGGCACCAGGACTCTTTATCCTGTGCCCTGAGCGCCGCATTCATACCTGCCAACAGCCCCTGCGCCGCCGCTTCTTCATAGCCGGTGGTACCGTTGATTTGACCGGCAAAGAACAAGCCACCAATGGCTTTGGTTTCCAGAGAGTATTTCAGTCCTCTTGGATCAAAGTAATCGTACTCTATGGCATAACCGGGACGGGTAATATGGGCATTTTCCAGGCCACGAATGGATTGAATCAGGTTGATCTGCACATCAAAGGGCAAGCTGGTCGAGATGCCATTGGGATAAAGCTCTTGGGTGGATAATCCTTCCGGCTCCAGAAATACCTGATGGGAGGTTTTATCCGCAAAGCGGGTAATTTTATCCTCAATGGATGGACAATATCTTGGACCTATGCCTTCAATAACCCCGGTAAACATGGGTGAACGGTCCAGTCCACCCCGGATGATCTCGTGAGTACGCTCATTGGTATGGGTGATATAACAGGACACCTGCCCAGGGTGCTGCTCAACCGTTCCAAGGTAAGACATCACCGGCATCGGCGTATCACCCGGTTGCACTTCCATCACGGAAAAATCCACACTTCGGGCATCAATGCGGGCAGGAGTGCCTGTTTTCAGACGCTGAACATCCAAAGGCAGTTCTCTCAGCCGGTTGGCCAGGGCAATGGATGGCGGATCACCGGCCCGGCCACCGCTGTGGTTTTCCAGACCAATGTGAATTCGGCCACCAAGGAAAGTTCCTGTGGTCAGAACAACGTTCGCGGCAAGAAAACGAACGCCCATGTTGGTCACGACACCACGAACCTGACTGGTGTTGTCATCAACCACCAGATCATCCACAGACTGCTGAAATATCCACAGGTTCTCCTGGTTTTCCAGAATCGAGCGAATGGCTGCCTTGTAAAGTGCCCGGTCAGCCTGTGCCCGGGTAGCCCTTACCGCCGGTCCTTTTCTGCCATTCAGAACCCGAAACTGAATACCGGCATGATCCGTCGCTGTTGCCATGGCACCGCCAAGGGCATCTACCTCTTTGACCAGATGACTTTTACCAATCCCGCCAATGGCCGGATTACAGGACATCATCCCCAGAGTTTCGATGTTATGGGTCAACAACAGCGTTTTAACGCCCATACGAGCTGAAGCCAAGGCGGCCTCCGTACCGGCATGACCACCACCGATCACAATCACATCAAATTGTTTTGGGAAATCCACTGCCAACGTTTTTCACCTGTCATCAAGAGAAGATAAGACCAGCAATTATACACCGGTTAAATAGCGCTGTGACCCATCATTGAATAAGAGTGATCTGAAGTCACAGTGCCAGCCCAATGACCAGGCTTGCATAACGGGTGTGAGCGTCAACCAGAAACTAATTTTACTCACAGACAGTAGATCTGCCCAAAAAAGCCTCGGGTTTTTTACAAACGGATGCAGTTCTTCAAGTTAAACAGCAGTAATAACAGCGAATAGCTGTTTCTTAATGTTTATTTATTAATTTAATTGATATTGGTGTTGATAAAATCTGTGGATAAGCAAATAAAGCTCTTTACTTTCAATATATTATAAGTTGAATAACTCTGTTATATTGTTGGTAGCAAGGTTTAGTTAACCTGTTATTAAACTGTGGAAAAAAACGATTTTATCCACAGACCAATTTTATAAAAGGGTTATTCCCTACCTTGTTAATAGCTTATCCCTGTATATGTCCACATTCCCATAATGCTCAGGTACTTTGCCTGACAGCCTGCTGTAATGGGATGTTCAAAGTAATCGGCGGTTTTATAGCCATTGAATTTATCCACAGCGGAATAAAGCGGTTGCGAATTCAGGAAAAATAAGTAAAATCCGCAAACGATAATAATTCTTGTTTACAGGCTGCTATGAAAAAACTCATTTCTATTGCTTCCGCTATTGCGATCTCGTGTTCTTCTTTCTCCGCCCGGGCTGACGAAGAGGTCAATGTTTACTCTTATCGCCAACCTTTTCTGATTGAGCCCATGCTAAAAGACTTTGAAGAGGAAGCTGGCGTTAAGGTTAACGTCGTGTTTGCCAAGAAAGGTCTGGAAGAGCGTATTGAGAGGGAGGGAAAGTTCAGCCCGGCAGATGTCGTACTGACTTCTGACATGATCAGTCTTTTTGATCTGGTTGATCGCCAACTGGTGCAACCCGTGAACAGTAAAACCATTAATGACAATATCCCTGCACACTTAAGGGACCCGAATAACCAGTGGTACTCATTGACCATGCGGGTTCGTAATATCTACAGCTCCAGACGCAGTGACAAGCCCGTCGATATCAACTACGAAGACCTGGCCAGCAGTAAGTTTAAAGGAAAGATCTGTACCCGCAGTGGCAAGCACCCCTACAACATCGGTTTAGTCGCCTCGATGATTGCCCATAACGGTGAAGCTGAAACCAGACAGTGGCTGGAAGGGGTAAAAGCAAACCTGGCCCGTCGCCCTCAGGGTAATGACCGGGCCCAGGTCAAAGCGATCAAAGAGGGGGTTTGTGATGTCTCTTTGGGTAACAGCTACTATTTTGGCAAGATGATGCAGAATGATGCTCAGAAAGCCTGGGCTGATGCGGTTTATATTAACTTCCCTAACCAGAAGACTGCGGGTTCCCATGTCAACATCAGTGGCATGGTGATGGCAAAGTATGCACCGAACAAGGATAATGCCCTCAAGCTGATGGAGTACCTGGCCAGCGAGGAAGCTCAATCCATTTATGCCCGTGACAATTTGGAATACCCGGTCAACCCGAAAGTACCAGTGTCTGACACCGTTGCGGCATGGGGAGAGTTCAAGGCGGATCCACTGCCCATAGCAGACATTGCAGCGAACCGTGCCAAGGCTCAACGTCTTCTGGACGAAGTAAAATTTGATCTTTAGATCTTGTCATTAGTGCATGAATCACAACTTACCGACCTACTGGAGGGCTGGCAGCTGGCTGCTGGCCCTTTTACTTTTTTCGCCTGTTATCGCTGTGGTTCTGGAGGCTCTCGCCCCTGCCAGCGAGTTATTTGACCATCTTTGGAACACTGTCCTGACCGCCTACATAGTGAACAGTGTTCTTCTTATTCTCGGAGTAGGGGGGCTTGGGGCTATTCTGGCTATTCCTGCCGCCTGGGTGATGGCCAATGCCCGTATTCCGGGAAGAGATCAGCTCCAGTGGTTACTGGTATTACCACTGGCTATGCCATCCTACGTTATTGCTTATATCTATACCGACCTGCTGGAATTTGCCGGGCCAGTGCAGCGTTTTCTCAGAGCGCTCACGGGTTGGACGTCAGCAGCAGACTATTCCTTCCCGGAAATACGCAGCCTTGGCGGCGCTATTATTGTGCTTGCCCTGGTGCTTTATCCCTATCTGTACCTGCTGGCAAGAACCGCCTTTCTTGAGCAGTCGAAAAGCCAGACTCTGGCCAGCCGACTCCTGGGTTGCTCACCACTGCACAGTTTTTTTCGGGTAACCTTGCCCATGGCCCGTCCCGCCATCATAACCGGTCTGGCGCTTATGGGCATGGAAGCCCTGGGTGATTTTGCCACGGTGAGCTATTTTTCCGTGCCCACATTAACCACGGCGATATACGACACCTGGCTTGGTTATGGCAACTTGAATGCCGCGGCAAAAATCTCGGCCATGATGTTGCTGGTGGTCATGTTATTGATCAGCATAGAAAAATACAGCCGTCGTCAACAGCAGCTCTACCAGAAAAATACCGGGCAGGAGCAGCGGGAGTTGATCGAGCTTTCCGGCTGGTCAAAATGGCTGGCTATCGGCTGGTGCTGGATGCTGGTCACCCTGGGCTTTTTGCTGCCATCTCTGGTGCTGGAGGGATACCTGATTGCTTATTTCAATGATTCATGGAGCAGTGCGCTGTTTGAATATGGTGTTAACAGCCTGATGGTTTCCGGGTCCGCAGCCGTTGCTGCCTGCTTTATTGCCTTGTTTCTTGGTGTTTATCAGCGTTTACAGCGCACAAGTTTTTCCCGAATCCCTGCTCGCTTGGCCTCCACCGGTTATGCCCTGCCGGGCAATGTTCTGGCCATTGGGGTACTGATCCCCCTGACGCTCTCGGATAATTTGCTCAACGAACTGCTGATTCACTGGCACCAGTCACCGGTAGGGCTTATTTTCAGCGGCTCTGTCATTACCCTGATTTTTGCCTACGTGGTGCGTTTCTCTGCCGTTGCTGTGGGCAGTGTTGAGTCCAGTCTTGGGCGAGTGTCTCCTTCGCTGGACATGGCCAGTCGAACACTGGGGTGTAACCCCCGGGAAATGGTCAAGCGTGTGCACCTGCCGTTAATCCGTAAAGGCATGCTGGCAGGGCTGCTGCTGGTCTTTATTGAGGGTATGAAAGAGCTGCCTGCCACACTGCTACTCAGGCCCTTCAATTTTGAAACACTGGCCACCCGGGTCTTCCAATACGTCTCTGATGAGCAGCTGGAATATGCGGCACCTGCCGCATTGGTAATGGTTCTGGTAGGATTGGTTCCCCTGATTATGCTTAATCGCTCTCTGGAAAGGCAGGAACAGCAATGAGTGCCCTGAACATCACTGAACTTGCCTGTACTTATGACCGTTCAATCAGAAAAAGCAGCGCCATTGCCGATCATCTGGTCCTGTCCGGGTTAAACCTGGCCATAGAGGATGGTGAAATTGTCTGCCTTCTGGGTCGAAGTGGCTGTGGTAAGTCGACATTATTAAAAGCGATCGCCGGTTTGATTCAACCGGTATCCGGCACCATTGAGCTGCATGGCAGGGAAGTCAGCTCAGCTGCCAGGGTAACCCCTCCGGAACAGCGGGGCATCGGCATGATCTTTCAGGATTATGCCCTGTTTCCTCACTTGACGGTGTTTGACAACATTAGTTTTGGACTTAAGGGGAGTTTTGGACTTAAGGGCGCCTTCGGCCTGAACAAACAGACCACCGAACAGATCAGGCAACGGGTTCAGGATATGCTTCAACTGGTGAACCTTTATGGTCTTGATCAGCGCTATCCACACGAACTGTCCGGAGGACAGCAGCAGCGGGTGGCCATCGCCAGGGCACTGGCCAACAAGCCTTCCATTCTGTTGCTGGATGAGCCGTTTTCAAATATCGACAGCCAGGTCCGTCAGCATCTGGTCAGGGAAATACGGGATATCCTGAAGCAACAAAAAGTCGCCGGACTGTTTGTTACCCACAGCCGTGAAGAAGGTTTTGCTTTTGCGGATACCATTGCCGTCATGGGGCAGGGCAGAATCATGCAGCAGGGGGCGGCCTTCGATATCTATCACTACCCTGACAACCGTTTTATTGCTGACTTTATGGGGGCCGGAAACTTTCTGCCGGCCACCATTGAAGATGAGTTTCATGTGAGCACCCCATTGGGCGTTGTGGCATCCACCCAACCTCTCTCTGAGGAAAAAGCAGGGACAAGTCTTGAGTTATTTATTCGACCACAGATGGTTGCAGTCTCGGCTGTGGATAAACCGGAAGGCTCACTATCTGGTACTTTTCCACAGGCAACCATCACCCGGCAGCAGTTTATGGGAAAAAGTATGCGCAGCGAAATTCACCTGGACTGTTGCCAGGAGAGTTATCAGCTGGTGGCAGAGCATTCAAATCCGGTAGCCGGAAATGCTACCGTTCAACTGAACATTATTCCTCACGATCTGGTGCTGTTTGATGCGGGTGGCCAGAATGCGCGCCAGAAAGAAGGGGTTTGAATTAATACCACCAACCTTGCAAAAAGAGGTTGGTGGCAAAACGATTACCCATTTTCTCCTTTGCCATTGAGCAGAAAATCCGTATTACTCAGCCAGTGGATAAAACCGGGAGGCTGATTGACCGGAAAGACATCGTCGTTCATCAAGTCATTGATGATGGTTGCTGAGCGCCAGGCCGTGAGGCTTAACTGCGGCTCAACAATGCCATGGCTGTGCAAACCGGCATTGACCGCATAAATCCGGCGGTCTTCCGGGCCATTCCAGGCCAGTTTAAAACTTGAGGATAGCTGGAATCGATTGTGCTGATCCAGCGTTAACCGTTCCCGAATCGGTTCCAGATAGTCAGGCAGTGTATTCTGGAAGCCAGTACATAGAATAACCACGTCAGCGGCCAGCCGTTCATCGCATTCTGACAATGCATTGAACAGACGCAGGTCATAATAACCTGTGGACGTTAAGGACATATCCGCTAACGTTCGATCCGGCAGCAATTGCCAGCTCACATCACCATTGCCCAGATAGGTTCGGTCATAAAGCTCCCGGTAGAGTTCCAGTAGATAGGCCGGGGTAATACCATCACTTGCCAGCTTTTGATAATTGACGATGCGCTCTTTTTTATCACTGGGCAGTGACAGAAACTGGCCTACATAGCCCGGGGTGAAATACTCATTGGTAAAGGGGCTTTCATCCAGAGGTTCAAAACCCGCTCGCCGGGATACCCAGTTCACCTGAGCAACCTTTCCCCATTGGCCTCGCAGACAGTTCAGGAAGACTTCGGCCCCGGTCTGTCCTCCACCAATAACAGCCACCCGTTTATTGGCTAAATCTACATCCCGGGTCATCAGGCTACCGGCATGGAAACAGTGCGGGCCGAGCCATCGCTGGGTACACTCAGGGGTATAGGGTGATTTGCCGGTCCCCAGACAGAGATTTCTGGCTTTAAAGGATTGACGGTCAGATTTCAGCACAAAGTGATGATCCGTAAAGTTGACTTCCCGGATCTCAGTATCAAACCTTACCGAACTCAGGTTATTTGCCACCCAGCTCAGGTATTCAACAAACTCTGTACGACTGATGACCATTTTTTCAGTCGACAGAAATGAATAAAAACGGCCCTTATTGACCAGAAATGAAATAAACGACCACGGGCTTGTAGGCTGAACAGCGGTAACCAGGTCTTTCAGGCAGGAAGTCTGCATATGCGCACCCGGAAGCATTAAGCCCGGATGCCAGCCAAAGGTTGCTTTTTTGTCAAAAAACCGGGTTGAAATGGCAGGCTGACTATCGAGCAGGGCGGCCAGGCTCAAATTGAATGGCCCGGCACCCAGTCCGGCCAGTTCCAGAATATCGGTTTCGCAATCCGTGATTTTTTGCAATCTCATGGCACTTCCCTGAATGTTGTTGCTAATGGGTTGTTAAGCGGTGTTCCTAGTTCCGGCAGTGGACGTTCACTGGCGTCACCATAACCTTGTTTGAACCGGACTCTGTTCAGGCAAACACGGGCCATTTCAGGTTGGAACAGGTCAAACATTTTAAATCGCCCGTTAAGTTCCGGATGCGCTTTCATATACAACTGCAGCTGTTTACCAAGGAGTCCGTAAAAGTCCACCTCAGAAAACCCTTTTTCCGCCAGGCAAGCGGAGATAAAGCGCAGCACGCTGACAAAGTGCCCCGTCTGCAGGTCATGGATAAGGTATTCAGCGGGCAGTCTCGCGGTCACTGAGCGGGCATAGTCACTGAGGCTTTCCAGCTCAGGAAAGTCCTGATCAACAAGACGCAAGTCCCCCTGAAAATCTTTAAGGGCAACACGGGCAGGCTGATGATGCTCAAGAACCACCGTGACATTCTGGCCATGGGCCACAAGGCCAACACCGTATTTACAGAGCAAATGGTAGAGTGGGATGACCACCGAATCGAACAGCCGGGTCAACCATTGTCTGGCTGACAGCCCTGAACGGCGAATGTACTCATGGATTAGGGGTTTATTGAAACCATCGCGCTGAAACAGGGTGGAGATAAGGACAGCACGTTCAGATGTCTTGATTTTGTCGTGTACACTCTGTCGCCAGATGCAGCCCAGCATCTCATGATAACGATAGGGAGCATCCTCAACCTGGGTAAATATCGGGTTGGGGTAGAAGGCACCTGCGGGCTCTTCAAGGACGATGACTCCCCGGTTTGCCAGCGTTGGGTCAGTATCCACAATATTGGCCAGCCACCTGGATATCATCGGCCCGGCCTTAATGTATTGACCGGGAATACCCCGATAGCAGGACGTGTTTAAAATCGAGAGCGGCAGCTTAATATTCAACTGTTTCGGTCTCTGCCGGTTTGATAGCGTACGCAGCGACTGTTGGGGCAACATGGGATCACCAAAAGCCCCCAGATGAACGATACGACCCGCAGCAATCTCGCCAGCAAATAAATTCACCAGCTTGTTTTGCCACTGCCATGGGTGAACCGGCATCAGGAAATAAGCTTCTGGCGTTAAGTTCATTCCACCAAAGACGTCAAAAAGCTTAGCCTGAGCCTCTGTACCAAGCACTGCCGACAATAACGTCTGCTCAGAAAGGTCGTCTATTTTGGATAGCTGACAATGGTCTCGGCTAACGGCCAGCCATTCCAGTTGAATATCCGGCAGAAATTCGGTGGCATACGCCTCATAGTCATTGAACCCCCAACCGATACGGCCTTTGCTGACGGTCACTTTCGGATGACCATCCAGATAACATTGAAGTTCATCATCGGTCAGGTCAATCAACTCAGCGGCGGTTTTTTTATGGTAGTTCTGCTGTACCCTGACTTCGGCCATCAGGGTGTTGGCCAGCTCTTCCAGAAAGTTTGCCAATATTACCGAGGTGAGATGAAGCTCCGTCCGGGCATCAATAAATAACTGACTGACATCCGGAAATGACGACCACTGACCACCGGGGTCCGTACGAATAATGGTGGCCGGGTCAATCATCAATTGATCCCAGATGGTTCGCCAGGCGGCGAACTGATAGATGACGCCACTTTGCAGCTCCAGGGTGAAATAACCGTTATCAAGCTCCAGTGGTACAATCGCTTCTTCCCAGCTCAGTTCGCTCAGACTTTTGGCCAGCAATCGTTGGTTAGCTGGTAACCAGAAAGCCGATGGTTCGGTCTTCAGTGGACTCTTCAGTAGACTCTTCAGTAGAGATTGTGTGACCGCCTGATTCATAGCTGTACCTCCCTGAAAAACGTACGTCGATAACCGTTTACCAGCGCTGCCCGCTTATGGGGAAAATCAAACGCTTTGACAAAAGACCAACCGGCAGGTGCCAGCAACTTCAATAAACGCTGATTATCCGCCCTTGGCTCGCCAACTAATCGGCCGGTTCTCGGATCGTCCAGATAGAGGAAGTGGGTTATGGATTTGGTCCAGCAGTTTGAAAACCGTTTTCCCAGGAAGTCCGGATTTCCCACCAGAAGATGAAAACCACGGTCCCATGGCTGGCAGTCATAATAGGGAGCAATGCGATCTTCCATCGCCCAGTAAAGCTCAAAGTAACCAAAAGGTTCACCGTTAATGCTGCCCACCAGAGGCCAGGTTTTTCTGTCTTTGAGCAGCGTTTGAAGGTAGTTGCGCAGTTCTTCCTTGCTCTTTGCCATTTCCCAGAACTCAGCAACCCGCGGCTGATTCATCCACTGATGAAAAATGGCCAGGTCTTCCTCTGGATCAATGGAGCGGAACGAAATAGTGAGATCATTCTGATAATCATAGCGCTGATAAACGACACCAGAAGGTTGTAACGGTCGCAGCGGATGGGAAATGCCATTGCTGTTTTCCGTCCAGATTTCCGGCGTCAGAACGTTGCTGTTCTGCCAATGCCAGAGCGTTCGATTCTGATAAAAGCCGGTTCTGACGTTGATGCTCTCCCCGGAGGTCTGATCGATATCATGTAGCCATGACTCTGGCTCCAGCCGTTCAGATATCAGGGGGGACAAGTGAATTTGTTCCAGCATTGGATGGTTTGCATACAGATAATCCAGGCCAGCAGCCATGAGATGAGGCGGAATCCTGTCCTGCTGGTCGGAGCTATTGGCCGGAGAAATAACCAGCCTGTCGGTGCCAGAGATACTCAAATGCAGCGAAGTCGTAGCATCATTCATCAACAGTGTGTTGGAGCTGAGCGGCTTCAGTGTTATCTCCGGATTCAGAATACCCGGAAGCGTTTTTCCCGGAAGAGTCATTGTTGTTGTCATTGCTGTCCCTGTTTTGGATTTTTGGCGATTAAGGTAGGAGTTCGTCCTGTGACAACCCGACGAGTGGGTTAGACAGTGAGTGATAAACTGCCAGAGGATTCTCCAGGGTGTTCTCATTCATATCGCAGTAAGAGCAATAAAAGTTGCCTTTTGACCAGAGCTCAGGGCTATTGAGAATGTAGTCCAGACAATGGGGGTCTCTGGGATCAGACGCTCTGAGTTTCACCAGGAATTCCCTTAGAGCCATCAGCAGTGAAGTCTCTGAGGTGACTTGCCCGGCCCCAAGGGCACTGATGACGCCAAAGGTGGAATTGATGATCAGATAATAGGTAAACAGCCAGTTGCCCAGTTCACCATCCACATGATGCTCCTGCTGTCTGGTTTCTTCTGAGATCGCCTCCGCCAGAAGTTCACGGGCTATATGGCTGTAGCCCGTTCCCTGACAATCACGGAAATAGACTTTCCAGGGATAACCCTGTTTCAGGGTGATCAACAGGTTCTGCTGATGGGCTCCAAATAAAAGACCAAAGTCTGACTGCCCAATCATCAGCGGTTCTACGACGGTTGACAGGTATTGGTTAAACCAGCGAAGAGCTATTATTTCTGGCGAAAGCTGCTCTGTGTCAGCCAGTTTGCGGATAAGTGAAACCAGCCTTGATGCACCGTTGGGATTATCCTGGGTCAGGCTGGCCAGTAACTCGGTTGCCCTCAATGCCTGAGGATTATTGAATGGATTTTCCCGCAGAACCATCATGGTCTCTGGCAATATCTGTCCATCGGGTCCCTTGATCGCCCCATGGGCAGGCTCGGTGATCACCTCAAAGTCCGGGTAGCGCTGCCTCATTTCCGTACCAATGGACGTACGATATTTAACCTGATGGATCTCTTTGCCGCGAATCACCTCTTTAGGCAACAGATGCCGTACGGAGTTGGTCAGTTTTACGCTGAGTGAATACTTCAACATGAAAGACGCGTGACTGGCATGTATGGAACGCACGGATGATGTTGCTCTCCAGTCACTGCCCTTTAATCCATAATCAACCAGTTTTTTTTCCTGAATCAACTGACGCATGTAGTTGCTTTTCAGCCACTGTTGGGCCTGCCATGGATGGGCGGGCAAAAGCGTTTGATGCTCCGGGGTTGCAAGGAGTATCGCTGCAGGAAAGTTTTTGTCTTCTTCTGCCAGTTGTCTGGTCAATTCACTGAATGACAGTGAATGAACACTGTCGGCATCGAGCAGACAGGAGTCTATGGCAAACCAATGGAGCTGGAAGCTGCTACCGAACTCAGGCATATACCGGGCGGCATCATCCTGACTGAATTGATCACGACTTTTCGGGCAGGGATGGACAGAGTGGCCTGTCAGCAGTGACTGTTCTGAAGCCTGAAACTCCCCGGGACCGTTAAAAATGTCGTCTAATGATGACTGGCGGATGCTCAGGTTGGTTTCAATATTGTTAACACTGTGATGAACCCGTTGCAGGAAATGTCTCCGGGTCTGTTGATCGCTCTGCCAGAGAATATCCCCGGTTACCAGCAACTGAACAGCCTCCATAAAAGTGATGGGAGTAGTCGTTGCTTTTGCCGGGCTCGATAAAATCACTGGCATTAAAAACTGGTGACGCCCGGTTATTGAAAAGTGACTAATAAATACCAATAGCGATAGATCATTGACAGGGATATTGATCACACGATCAATGTTCTTCCCGGCTTCAGAGTTCAATTGTGATCGATAACTCTCTATCGCTTTAAACTCACTGGCTTTATGTAATGTCCAGCCTTGCCATTCCCGCAAGAGCGCATTAAAAAAACAGTTAGCGCTCAGCACTTCAGCCTGGTTTCTGATCGTAGCTGCATCGCTAAGCTGCTCATTGCTCTCGCTACTGGGGGATGTGCCGGACATTATTTTATCAGCCGACTGTTTCAGTATTGAATCTGAGGACATCATCATTATTTCAGTTTTTATGGTTCAACGAATTACGCTCTCATCAGCACTTTGTTGAGAGTTAATTATTAAAAGTTTTCATATGGGTTGGTAATCAATTCTTAACTCATCCAGCAACCCATTTTCTTTTTCAACCGTCTTTTATTTCCATTTTTTAACATCGAACCCATCCTGGATTGGGTTGCCATCCTATATGATAACAATTATCATTTGCAACAAATTGAATAATAAATGTGCCGTGTTGAGAATTGAACATGCCAGAAAATGCGTTATTTCCCGATTCAAGAGACACCAATTCCGGGCAACACTCTGCCCGGAATGACTTTTGTCGTTTGATCGCGGTATTCCTGCTGGGAACTGGCCAGACAACGCTGCTGATCAGTTTGCCAGCCATTCTGACAGAAACCGGAATTGGCTATGGTGTACTTAGTGTCATGGTTGCTCTCGGTACAGGACTGTTTATCGTATCGGCTCCCATCTGGGGACGAATATCAGACACCTATGGTCGTATACCCGTGGTTATCTCGGGCATTGTCGGCATAGCCCTGAGCTTTTTGATACTGACCCTGTCTATTCAGGGAGTGGTGTCTGGCGTGCTGGATCAACAACAGGCAATTTTCTTAATGTTCTCTGCCCGTATCATCTATGGGCTGCTTGCATCTGGCTTGTACCCGGCGGTTCAGGCATGGGTAATTGACGACAATGACCCATCAAATCGAGCCAGAATGCTCAGTCGTATTACCGCCAGTATTAATGTGGGGCGGCTATCGGGTCCCCTGGTTCCAGCCTTACTTATTGGTTGGGGGAGCGCTTTTCCTATCGGTGTGGTATCGCTACTGGCCATGGTTCTCCTTACGATGCTGGTCATTTTACCCGTCGTATCAGTAAGGCATGACAAGGTGTCAGGTGCCAGTAATGATAATAGGCACTTTTTGGGATTAATGGCAGAGACCTGGCCGTTGCTGTTACTGGCGTGCTCAGTCACAACGTTGTTTGGGTTTCTGCAATACCTGGCAGGCCCCCGACTTCATCTTATTGTTTATGACGGAATAACCACCACCCGATTACTGTCAATCCTGATGATGCTGGCAGCTCTGTCTTCCGTCATTGCCCATCTGGTCGCTGCTCACTGGGTTCAGCGGAATCTGGTCATGGCATTGAAGTTTGGCAGTGTGATGTTGCTGATCGGCAGTATGTTCATGGTGATCGGGGAGAGCCTGTTCTGGCTGGCGAGTGGACTTACCATTAGCGCAGCTTCGGTTGCTTTATTAACACCAGCCTATACGACATTGGCGTCTGGTCAGGCAAAGAGTCAGCAGGGTGCGCTTACCGGCATGTTCAGTATGATTCATACCATTGGCTATACGCTGGGTGCATTGCTGGCTGGTCTGACCGGCACTATGAATGGCTGGCAACTGGAGTTGGTTGGAGTGCTGGTTGCCAGCGTATCACTGATGATCACCTTTTTATGGGTTGATCATGAACACGGGAAATCACTATGTCTGCGATTCAAATGACGGGTTGGCCAATGGTTACCATCCGCTTTAATTCTCCGGCAACGGATCAGGATGCACAGGATTGGTTACAGGTGTTATCCGGGCTTCTGGACAGAAAAGAGCCCTTCAGCATGGTGATACAGGCGCAGCCTAACAGTGAGTTTTCACCCGTTGCCCGTAAATTGCTCGGGCTCTGGTTTAAGGAGAAACGGGAGTTGCTGGGATTATATTGTTCCGGTGTCGCCAGGCTGGTTTGCTCTGAACAGGAGGGTGCCCGTGTGGTCAGTAAAAAAATGCAAAGTGCCATGCCGTTTCCCATGAAGGCGTGCCTGGATTGGAGCGAAGCAAGGGATTGGGCAATGACTCGAATTCAGGATAAAAAGAAAATCACTTGAACAATCAAATGGTAATCAATATCATTCGCAGCCATCCTAAAAAACCAAAACACTGATCAATAAACAACCCTGAATTCAGGAATCATAAAAACGGATCAGCCTGAGACAAACGACACTATTCATTAAAAAAGAAATATGGATGTCTAATAATACACTCCGCCTTAATCAGGCAAGTTACCGCGTTAATGGCAAGCAGGTTATCAAGCCGATCAGCCTTGAGTTGGCTCCCGGCAGAATAACCGCCATTCTCGGACCCAATGGGTCAGGCAAAAGTACGCTGTTAAAGATGCTTTCCGGTTTGATCACGCCTGATAGAGGAGAAGCGTTGCTTGCCGGAAAACCGCTGATTCAATGGCACAGAAAAGTGCTGGCCCGGAAGCTGGCAATGTTACCTCAGCATTCACCCGTGCCTCTGGGAATGTCGGTTTCTGAACTGGTCGCTTGTGGCCGTTACCCACATGCCGGCCCCTTTGGCCGGATGAAATCGAGGGATCATCAGGCAATCAACACAGCTCTGGCTCGAGTAGATATGGTGGACTTCGCGAAGGAACGGGTCGATCACCTGTCCGGGGGAGAAATGCAGCGGGTATGGCTGGCGATGATACTGGCCCAGGAAACCGGTATCTTATTGCTGGATGAGCCAACCTCATGGCTTGATATTGCCCATCAACTCCAGCTGCTTGACATCGTCCGGAAGTTGAACCGGGAGAAAAATACGACGGTAGTCTGGGTTCTTCACGACCTTAATCAAGCGCTGCAATTCAGCGATGATCTGGTGTTGATGAACCATGGAGAGCTGGTACGACAGGGCAGGGCGGAGCAGGTACTGGACACCAACGTTATTTCAGATGTGTTCGATATTAAGACCACCAGAGTTCAGCCGGAAGGCTATGATCACTGTCTGTTTCTGCCATCGGCTAACAGTACGTCTGAGCATTTACCACAACCGGTGCTGAGTGTATCAGACAAGGAAGTTGCCTGAATGTCAGTTTCTCTCAATGCCAGGCTGCACGCTGCTTTTACCTTACTGTTTTTACTCTCCACAGCTCTGTCAGCCGGGGCATCATCTCTGGATTCAGGCGAAAAAATACCCGATAAAATCGCCGTCCTTAATTGGACCCAGGCAGAAATGTTGCTGACTCTGGGAATGACGCCGGTGGGTGTCACGTCGATCAACGGGTATAAGGAGTGGCAATCCAATACTCCAGTATTGCCAGACGGAGTTCAGGAGCTGGGCTTAAGATCCGAACCATCACTTGAGGCCATTGCCGCCCTCAAACCGGATTTAATACTGGGCTACCAATGGCGACACAATCGGATCATTTCAGAGCTGGAAGCCATTGCCCCTACGGTGCTCTTTACCCAGTATCCCATAACAGACAACTCGTCGTACTACCACAGGATGCAGAGTATCTTTCGCTCGGTTGCCCGGCTGATCGGACAGACGGCTCTGGCGGAGGAAAAGCTGCGGGAAATGCAGCAGTTAATGGATCAGGCACGACGACGTATCCAGCAAGCCGGTATGACCGGACACTCAGTAGTCGTTGGCAAATTTGTGGGGATGGGCCTTGGGCTCAGGGTCTATGCCGATGCTTCCATGGCGGGGGCAATCGTCAATGAACTGGGCCTGGTTAATAGCTGGCACAGTGCTCTGCCAGGGCGGGACTTTACCCATATAGATCTGTTAAAGCTGACCACGATCGGTAATGCCAGCCTGCTCATTATCGGTAGTCAGCCTGATGACCTTCCGGCCATGACTCGTTCTCCTGTATGGCAGGCTATCCCGGCTGTCCGGGAGGAGCGGGTTCACTATCTGCCGGCACTGTGGTCATTCGGAGGACCGCTGTCCGCAAGTCGCATGGCAACGGCAATCGTGTCACAACTGGCACCGGAGGCATGATGATTTACTCCGTACCTTTTAAAGCAACCACCGTCTTCCTGTCGGTATTTCTGCTGTATGTGGTGGCAGTGGCAATATCTTTAATGACTGGCCCATCAGGGCTTGACGCCAGCTTGCTGGTTGATATGCCATTTTTTCCATCATCAGTACTGGGCGGAAGTATCAGCGAGCATCAGCCCCTCAATGCAACCATTGTTACCTGGTTGTTGCTGCCCAGAACCCTGATGGCTTTACTCTGTGGTGCAGCCCTGGGCGCGGCCGGAGTACTGATTCAGGGCGCAACCAGGAACCCCTTTGCCAGTCCTTCAACGCTAGGCGTTAATGCCGGGGCCATGGTCGCTATTGTAATGGGATCGGTATTGTTGCCCGATATTACCGGGCAATACCCGGTCGTGTTGGCATTCACCGGCGCAATAATCACCACATTACTGGTCTTCCGTTTGGCCAGTGCCATCAGTAACTCGCCGGTTAACCTGGTGCTGGTGGGGATGGCAATCACCCTGTCCTTCGGTGCTATCAGTGCTGGCATGCTGATGTTTTTCGAAAACCGCCTGGATGGGTTGTATACCTGGGGTGCCGGTAATCTCTCCCAGTTCGATTTTCAGGCGGTTCAGCACAGCTGGCCAATAATCCTGCTGTTCACCATTACCGCTTTATTCTTTGCCCGGCAACTTGACCTGATTGCCCTGGGGACAGAACAGGCGGAAACCCTTGGGGTAAATGTGCGCCATGCCGTTGGTTTTTCTTTGCTGATTGCCGTGATTTTGTCTTCTACCGTCGTCAGTCAGGTGGGGATGATCAGTTTTGTTGGCCTGATCGCGCCTCATATTGCCCGGAGCCTGGGCTGTCAGTCGGTATGGTCGCGACTGTTGATGGCTACAGCGGTGGGGGCACTGTTGCTGCTCAGTGCTGATATCGCCGCACGATTGATCCCCATCATGGTCTCGGACTCCCATTACAGTTTTCCCGCCGGCGTCATGACCACCATTGTTGGCGCCCCATTTATGATCTTTCTGCTGACGCGGAGAAACCGGGTCAGTGCACTGGTGGCAACACCGGGAGAAACGGGTATCCGCGCACTTTTCCCTATGGACCCCAACCGCAGTCTGGCAGTTCTGTCCGCACTGTGCCTGATATTGATGGGATTGAGCCTGTTCAGCCAGATAGAGGTGACGTTTATGCACCTGCGCTGGCCCAGGGTCATGAGCGCTGCGTTTGCGGGTGCGGCACTGGGTGTTTCCGGCCTCGTTTTACAAACCTTAACCCGAAACCCACTGACCAGCCCGGACGTATCCGGATTAACGACAACCGCTGTTTTATTTATAGCGCTGGGCGCCGTCCTTTACCCGGGAATAAACAGTCTTGGTTTGATGCTTTTAGCCATATTCGGTAGTGGTTTTGCGTTGCTCCTATTGCTGGCGCTTAGCCGCCTGACCGGTTTCAATCCACTATTATTTGCCCTGGGCGGTTTGTGCCTTTCTGCGGTTTCCGCCACCCTGATCAGTATGGTTCTGGTTCTGGGCAGCAACCAGTCCAGTGAAGTGCTGATCTGGCTTTCCGGCAGCACCTATGCGGTTACTGATGAACGCACCTATCCCCTGTTTTCAGCCGTCATAATCCTGCTCCCCATCCTGTGGATGATGTGGCGCAGGCTCGATATTCTTCAGCTTGGCGCTTACCTGCCCACGCTGCTCGGTATCCGTGTATCCGTCACTATTGCGCTGCTGCTGGTAATCGTCGCGTTGCTCAGTGCGGTCAGTGTGGCGGCGGTAGGCGGTGTTTCCTTTGTAGGACTGATGGCTCCCCATATCTGCCGAGTGACCGGTATGTCCAGTCACCGCCATCTTATTCCTGCAGCAGCCATTACCGGAGCATTGTTACTGGTCAGCAGTGACTGGTTATCACGAACCGTAATCGCCCCCTTTGAAATACCCTCAGGCCTTCTGGTTTCTGGTGCCGGTGGTATTTACTTCATCCTTCTGCTGCTCAGCGGAAAATACATCCAACGTCGTTAACTTAATAAAAGAAGTAAAGAGGCCTGCAGGAAGCAGGTCCTGAATAATTATATGGACTCAGCAAGAATGGCAATCATTACACATGGGAAAGTCGTAAAATGAAGAGTAAAAAAGTGCCACTAATAATGATGGCGATTTCTCTGGTTACCGCCGCTCAGGCGACAGCAGCTTCAGAGCCAGCGGTGACGACCTTAGACCAGGTAGTCGTTACCGCCTCCCGGTCAGAATCCAGCGTCTCCAATGTTTCGGGTACAGTTCAGGTGATCGGCCAGCAAGAGATTATTCAGCAGTCCCAGCCAGGACAGAAGCTGGCGGATGTTCTTGAACAGGTGATTCCCGGGTTTGGGCCCAGCACGCAAACGGTGACAGACAGAACCCAGAGTCTCCGTGGCCGTAGAGCATTGATCCTGATCGATGGCATTGCTCAAACGGAGAACCGTCAGATCAGTCGACAACTGAACTCTATCCGGCCAGAAAATATTGAACGCATCGAGATTATCTCTGGTGCCAGTGCAATTTATGGTGGTGGCGCTACCGGCGGGATTATCAATGTGATTACCCGTAAACCTGAAACCGATGAGTTACAGTTTGCTTCGGAAGCAGGATTCAAAGTATCTGGTGATGAACTGACCACCTGGACACTTAACCAGAATATCAGTGGCCACTCCGGTGCCTTTGACTACCTGCTCAGTGGCACCTACGAAAGTCGTGGCGGTATTTTTGATGCAGACGGTAACCGGGTTAACCCTGACCCATCCCAGGTCAGCCGCATGGATACCGATAGCAAAGATGCACTGGTTAAACTTGGGTATGACCTGACCGACCAGCAGCGACTGGAGGCAACGCTGCAATTCTTTGATGACCAGATGGATTCTGATTATGCGCCAGACACTTCATCTAGTATTGCAGACTCACCCGCAGCCCTGAAAGGACTTGAGCTGGAAAATCAGCCTTACAGTCAGCGGCAGTCTATTGACCTTGTTTATAAAGACGACGATTTCCTGGGCAATAACCTCCAGGCCCAGACCTACTATCGGGAGCGTGAAGCCAGATTCTTTCCCTATCCCAATGTCATTCGAAATGTCGGTACATTTTTAAACCAATCGACGTCTACCGCCGAAGTTTTTGGATTAAAACTGAACCTTGACCGTTCGCTGAATAACCAGCTCAGGCTTTCCTACGGTCTTGATTATGATGTTGATGATGGCGAGCAAAGAGGGCAACTGCATGATTTAGCTGAATACAATGCCAGTGGTGGCAGAGTTATTAAGCCCGATGGTCCAGAGTATGAATATGGTCCTGATGTTGAAACCAAAACCCTTGGGCTTTATTTGCAAACCTCCTATGATTTAACCACACAGCTGACGCTGAATGGCGGTATCAGGCATGAGCGTGCAAGGGTAGATATCAGTGATCATATGCCTCTCGCTGAAACCTGGTTTATGCAACAAGAGGCATTAAGAACGCCGCTGGAAGGTGCCGTTAGGAAA
The DNA here is from genome assembly GCF_024606345.1 of Endozoicomonas sp. YOMI1. Lineage (GTDB taxonomy): Bacteria > Pseudomonadota > Gammaproteobacteria > Pseudomonadales > Endozoicomonadaceae > Endozoicomonas. Next base: position 7,005 of record NZ_JAHHPM010000262.1, on the reverse strand, counting down.
TACGACGATACGCTATTTAATCTTGGCTTGGTCTTCCGCCTTAATCAAAGTAATGAGCTGTTCGCTAATTACTCTCAGGGTTTTGACGTGCCCGATGTGTCGAGAATTCTGCGTGATACGGTCTCCCCGGTTAGTCGTCTTCCTAATAGCCTGCCGCTCCCGCGAACCAATATTTCTGAAGCAAACCTTGATGCCATCAAGACGGATAGTTTTGAGCTTGGATGGCGGGGTAGCTTTGAAAATATCTTTGCCAATGTCTCTACCTTCTACAATGAATCGGATAAAACCATCACCTTTGTAAACAATAATGTAGACCTGCTGGATCAAAAAAGAAAAGTCTACGGTATTGAGGGGGCTATTGAATATTTCCTGAATGATTACTGGTACGTTGGGGGTACTTACGCCTTTACTGAAGGGCGCAGCTATTACAAGGAAATAGGGGAGTGGCTGGATCTGCAAGCGGCGGATGTCTCACCGGAGAAATTCACAACGTTTGTCGCTTATGATCAGGGAGACCTTAATGTCCGCCTGCAATCCATGACCTTCCTGGATTATGACAAGGGGAAAAGTTACAGCTCCAGCACCCAGAAAGTGACAGACCGTGACATTAATGGATACACAACCGTTGACCTTCTGGTTTCCTATGATCTCCCGGTGGGCACTGTTAAAGCAGGAATAACCAATCTGTTGAATAAGGACTACGAGACCGTATACAGCCAGTGGGCAAGGACAACCTATAGCGGTATCAGTGCACACAAGGCTGAAGGTCGAGCCTATAACCTGAGTTACAGAGTTGAGTACTAATACCAGTCGAACTTTCTAATCTCCTGTTTCGCCGAAGATTTGAGCCTAATCCTGTGTTGGCGATTGTCGTCTGGTTTTAAGGCTCAAACCTTTATGCTCATCACGGGAGTTAGAAAGCAGGACTGGTATTTTTTACATGATAAAGCAACGATTTTTCTTCGCTTACGGAGGGAGGGGGAACAGGAAGCCAGCCATCCGTGACTTGCTTCACCCCATCGGTATGCACATTCTACGCCGCCATCCATGGCTATCCTACCCGTCGGGCTCTCTCAGATCCCACACCCTTACGGTCCGGTCATGAGAGCAGGAAGCCAGCCGCCCACCGGGCAATGACGTAACAAAGATCACGCTTTCGGTATGCCCATGCAGCGTTGCCACGCAGGGCTCTCCGTCGGGCAAGCTCAGATCCCATACCCTTACGGTATTGTCAAAAGAGCAGGAAGCCAGTCGCCCATCGGGCAATAACGTGACTGATTTCACCCAGCTGGTATGCCCATGCAGCGTCGCCACGCAGGGCTGCCTGTAAAGATTGTCCAGATCCCACACCTTTATGGTTTTGTCATCACCGCAGGAAACCAGCTGCTTACTGGCCAATGGCGCAACTGAGTTCACCCAGCCGGCATGCCCATGCAACGTTGCCACGCATGGTGGCCCCCGGAAATTGCTCAGATCCCACACCTTTATGGTCTCGTCCGCCGAGGAGGAAACCAGCAGCCCGTCAGGCAATTGCGTGACGCAGTACACCCATGACTGATGACTATTCAGCGTCGCCACGCATTGCTGCCCGTCGGGCTGGTTCAGATCCCAGACCTTTACGGTCCTGTCATCAGAGCAGGAAACCAGCCGCCCATCGGCCAGTGTCGTGACTGAGTTCACCCTGCCTGTATGTCCATTGAGCGTCGCTACGCACTCCTGCCCGTCGGGCTGGTTCAGATCCCACACCTTCAGGGTCTTGTCAGTAGAGCAGGAAACCAGCCGCCCGTCGGGCAATGTCGTGACTGAGTTCACCTTGCCTGTATGTCCATTGAGCGTCGCCACGCATTGCTGCCCGTCGGGCTGGTTCAGATCCCACAATTTCAGGGTCTTGTCAGTAGAGCAGGAAACCAGCCGCCCATCGGCCAATGCCGTGACTGAGTTCACCCTGTCAGTATGGCCATTGAGTGTCGCCACGCAGGTTTTTTGGGTATTAATTCCCAGAGACATCAGGTATTTATTACTTGCGTTTCGATGATCAGCAAGCCGTAGGCAGGAAGCCGGTCGTTCATCGGCCAATGCGGTGCCTGAGTTCATTTCGACGGTATACCTTTTCGACGCCACCCAGGCTTGCCAGGTATGATTTTCCAGAGAAGCCAGGTATTGATTGCTTAGGTATCGATGATAAACAAGCCATAATAACCGGTCATCAATTTCATTGTTTGGTACAGCAGGTATATGTATATCCCTGTCTTCAATTATCTTCCTATAGGCTTCAAGGGCAGAGCCATAATATTGCAAGGCCAGTTTTTTCAGTTTTGCTTCTGTGTTGAAACGGGTAATCAAGCCCTTACTTGTTATGGTCAGGCGACTAAAATCAACGAAAGTCAGGTAGTCGGAAATTTTAATCAGAAGCTCATTTGGCAATTTCAGAAAAGGCGACACCTGTTGCGGAGGAACCACCGAAACCCCCTCCGTAGTTCTTTCTCCTGTCTGGTTACCAGACGGGTAGCTTCCCTGGTAGTGGTTAGGGGAAATGGCATCATTATTATTAGCGATATTTTTTTTCACACCATCTCTGACTGGTAAACAGCTCTAAAGTTCCTTCCCGGAAATGCAAAAATCAACTTGCCTGAATTCAGGTTATATCACTCTGCCCCAATAAAGAGTAAAGCCCTATTCACCTCCCAACCCGACTATAAAAATGTCGTTAACTTAATAAATGAATTAATGAGTGCAGGAATCCGGTTCTGAAAACAGGATAAGGACTTAAGGCAGGCCATTGCGCGGCAATTTTCAGTTCAGACCTCTGGTATTTTTTACATCATTAAATGATTTTTCTTCTTTTTGGAGGAGGGGACCAGGAAGTCGGCTGCCCATTCAGCGTTACCACGCATTGTCGCCCGTCTGGCTTGCCCAGATCCCAAATCCTTATGGTCTTGTCAGAAGAGCAGGAAGCCAGTCGCCCACCGGGCAAGGGTGTAACAAAGTTCACCTCGTCGGTATGCCCATTCAGCGTCGCCACGCATTGCTGCCCGTCGGGCTTGCTCAGATCACACACCATTACGGTATTGTCTACACAGCAAGCCAGCCGCCCATCGGGCAATGGCGTAACTGAGTTCACGTATTCGGTATGCCCACTCAGTGTCAACACCTGTTCCTTCACGCCGAGCTTCAGCCCCATCACCCTTACGGTATTTTCTACACAGCAAGCCAGCCGCCCATCGGGCAATGGCGTGAATTTGGATATCCCGGGTTTCAGATCCAGCGTCGCCACGCATTGCTGCCCGTCGGGCTTGCTCAGATCCCACACCTTAATAGTCTCGTCAAGAGAGTAGGAAGCCAGCCGCCCATCGGGCAATGTTCTAACACAGGTCACCAAATCGGTATGCCCATTCAGCGTCACCACGCATTGCTGCCCGTCGGGTTTGCTCAGATCCCACACCTTAATAGTCTCATCATCAGAGCCGGAAGCCAGCCGCCCATCGGGCAATAGCGTAACTGATTCTATAACCTCGGTATGCTCATTCAGCGTTGCCACGCATCGGTACCCGTCGGGCTTGCTCAGATCCCACACCTTTATGGTTTTGTCTTCAGAGCAGGAAGCCAGCCGCCCATCGGGCAATTCTATGACAGAGTACACCCAATGGGTATGCCCATTCAGCGTCATCACGCATTGCTGCCCGTCGGGCTTGCTCAGATCCCACACCTTTATGCTATCACCAGCACTGGAAGCCAGCCGTCCATCGGCCAATAACGTGACTGAGCTTACCCCTAAAGTATGCCCACTCAGTGTCGCCACGCAGGTTTGCAGGGTATTACTTTCCAGAGAAGCCAAGTATTTATTGCTTACGTATCGATGATAAGCAAGCCGTAATAAAGGGTCATGAATTTTATTGTCTGGAACAGCGGGTATATCCCTGCTTTCAATTATTTTTCTATAGGCTTCAGAGGCAGAGCCATAATATTGAACGGTCAGTTTTTTCAGTTTTTCTTCTGTGTTGAAAAGTGTAGTTAGTCGTCTACTGGTTAAAGTCAGGCTTCTAAAATCAGCGAAAGGCAGGTAGTTAGCAATTTCAACCAGGAGTTCATTTGGCAATGCCAATAAAGGCGACACCTGTTCCGGAGAAACAACCGAAACCCCCTCCGTAGTTTTTTCTCCAGTCGGGTGATCAGGCGGTTTTGCTGGATATTGGTTAACGGAATTAGCTGCATTATCAGCGATATTAGTACCCATACAGCCTCTGACCGTTGAATAGCTGTGAAGTTCTTTTCCCGAAAAAACAATAAATCCGACTTTAAACGCTTATTGAATCCACATTATGAAAAATGTGGATTATTCAGTTTGCCAAATCCGGTATTTACCGGTTACTTCCCAATACAGAAGGACGAAAAGATGCGACCCAGCAGGTCATCACTGGAAAAGGTACCGGTAATTTCTCCCAGGGCTTTCTGAGCAAGACGAAGGTCCTCAGCGAGCAGTTCACCTGCTCCAAGGTGCTCCAGTTGCTGTCGACCATTCTCAATATACTCTCCCGCCTGTCGCAAGGCTTCCAGGTGGCGACGTCGGGCAGAAAAGCTGCCCTCCATTGCCCCTTCAAATCCCATGCAGGTTTTCAGATGCTTCCTGAGAGTACCAACTCCGTGCTCGCTTTTCTGAGCGTTACAGGCACAGAGACGTATAACCGGAACACCATCAACCTCTGAAAATCCGGGCTGCTCGCCGGTAAGGTCGATTTTGTTGCGAATAATCGTCAGTTTCTCCTGTACTGGCAAACGGTCGGCAAACTCAGGCCAGATGTCATGAGCATGGGTTGCATCGGTTGATGATCCATCCACCATTAACAACACCCGGTCAGCTTCTTCAATGGCTTTAAAAGCCCGCTCTACACCCATCTGTTCCACTCTGTCTTCGGTTTCACGCAGACCGGCGGTATCAATCACATGAAGCGGCATGCCATCGATATTAATATGCTCTTTCAATACGTCCCGGGTGGTGCCGGCAATATCGGTGACAATGGCAGTCTCCCGGCCAGCCAGAACATTCATCAGGCTGGATTTTCCGGCATTGGGCCGACCGGCAATCACCACGGTCATACCATCCCTGAGAATCGCTCCCTGCCCTGCTTCACGGATAACCTCAGCAAGTTGTTGCGAGATACTGGCCAACTCACCGGTGACTTTGCCATCATTCAGGAAGTCAATTTCCTCTTCCGGGAAATCTATAGCGGCCTCAACGTAGATTCTCAGTTCGATCAAAGACTCAACCAGTGCATTGACCCGTTGAGAAAAGGCTCCCTGAAGTGAGCGTAAGGCTGAGCGTGCCGCTTGCTCTGAACTACTGTCGATCAGGTCAGCAATGGCCTCAGCCTGGGCAAGATCCAATTTATCATTCAGAAAAGCCCGCTCGGAGAACTCCCCCGGGTTTGCCTGACGGACGCCAAGAGCAAGAATGCGTTTCAGCAGCATATCGAGGATGATGGGGCCACCATGTCCCTGAAGCTCAAGAACATCCTCACCGGTAAAGGAGTTGGGGTTTGGAAAATAGAGTGCTATGCCTTCATCCAATATCTGACCATGAGCATCATGAAATGAGGTGTAGTGGGCAAACCGGGGTTTTGGCTCTAATTTCAGTACTTCTCTTGCCACACCCAGGGCATCAGGACCCGACACCCGAATAATACCCACGCCTCCCCGACCGGGGGCTGTCGACTGGGCGGCAATGGTATCCTGGTGAAGATTGCTGAAATCAGACATAACGAGCCATCGGTAACTGCTAAAACGATGGCATAGTCTATGCCCGGTGCCTGTTTTAGTACAGGATCATGAGCTTAACTTGCGGGGCAATTTCAACCGGCTGTTGTCACGGAGCTTGTTGATATCTCTGTTGATAAAAGCATCAGGGTTGAGTTTATAGATCGCTTTCATCAAGGATGTCCAGTTGTCATAGTCCGGATACAGAGGTAACAGCTTAATAGCCACCATGCTGATGGTATAGCCCTCAGGTACCTTGTATACCGGTGTCTTACCGATTCCGGATAGCAGTGAGTTACTGATTTTGTTGTATGAAGGGGTTGTCACATTCCCCGAGGTTTCCTCAGGTTTTGTTACGCTAATTGGTTGGCCTTTATTACGCTCAACAGGTTTGGATTTTGTCGATGTGCTATCCATTTTTTGCTTGGGGGCGTTTTTTTCTGGTAGCTGCAACACAGTGCCTCTTTTGATAGCGCTAATATCATTATTCACAAACAGTGAGGGGTTTAGCTTTGCCAGTTCCTGAAGTAAAGCATACCAGCTGTCGAACTGTGGATAATCTGGTATCAGCTTATGGGCAATAGCAGCAAGACTTTCACTTTCGGTGACTTTATAAATGGTTTCTGCTTTCTCCTGAACCGGCTGCTGTTCAGGAGTCGATGGAATCTTTCGGGCTAGCTTTGCTAACATCTGCTGCTTTTTTTGCGGCTTACTGTGAATATCAGTATTTGATGTCTGTGCTTCTGGCCGCTCCAGAGTGGGAGAGAACCTCATCCTGTCTGGCTTTGCTAACATCTGGTGTGTTATTTCCGGCTTACTGTTATTGGTATTTGGTGTCTGTGCTTCTGATGGCTGCAGAGAGGGAGAAGGCTTCTTCCTGGCTATGTTTGCTAATTTCTGCCGTATTTCTTGCCGCTTAATGCGATTATAAGCGTTTGATTTCTTTATTTCTGGTTGCTCCTCAGGCAACTCTTGATTTTCCGCCTCAATCTCAACGGCCCCGGCATTGGGCATGATCAGTATTTCATTTGCCCGAAGCCTGTTTGGATTACCATCCGTGAAAGCCCCGGGGTTCATATAAACAATCTGTTGCATCATCCCTCGCCATCCAGTGGGATGGGGATATTTATACTGCATTCTCCAGGCAATCGTACTGACATTGTCACCAGCCGCTACTTTATAAAGATGATCATATTGACTGGCTTCAGGGAGGTTTAACAGGGTTCCTGCACGTATCTTGTTAATATCACCGCC